>JBBSJY010000171.1:0-10020 GCA_038256845.1 Verrucomicrobiales bacterium
AGCGAGCTTCTCCAACATGAATGGCAGAGGAGTCCGCGTCCCGGGGGCGAAGCCTTTGGCCACGTTCAACAGAATCGCTCCTTTCTGAAAAGCGGGCAGCAACGGCTCCAGCGTCTCTCTAACAAATGCGGACGGCACGCAGATCACGATGAGGTCCGCATCGCTCACGCACTCCACCGCGGAATCGTTGGCGACGACGGCGGGATCGAGACAGATCCCGGGCAGAAAGCGCCCGTTTGCGCGGTTCTCGCGGATGTCCTTCACCACTTCAGGAAAAAAATCCCAGACCGCAACCGGACGTCCGTGTCCGGCGAGCGCGTGAGCCAGCGCCGTTCACTATCCCGCATGTCGACTAAAGTAACAGCCGCGCCGCCGTCCTCACGACGAGGACAAGGCTGATGAGGAATGTGATCACGGCCACACCGATCATCCATGCGGGGACCGGCACCCGCCGCTCCTTCCGCGCCTGCACCGCGAGATAGAGCATGGCGGCTGCCAGAGCGGGGATTCCCAATAGCGTCATACCATGGGCGATGACGATCAGGCGGACCAGATCGCCTCCTGTTGATTCCGCCCAAAGCGCGAAACCCGCCCCCGCCAATAGTGCCGCAGCCGTGCAACTCCGCGTCATCAGGCTGTTCAAGGTTCCGCGTTTCCCCAACCCGTCGGCGAGCACATGGCCTCCGATCATCGCATTGACCAGGAAGGAACTGAGAGCCCCGGCCAGAATGCCGAGGGAGAAGATGACTTTGGCGGCCGCTCCGAAGGTCGGCTCCAACTGGACGGCCACGTCCGCCGCGGACTTCAACGAATCCGGATCGACCTTGCCATGGAAGGCGCTCGCGGCGGTCAGCATGATCATGGCGGTCAGACCCGCGAGAACGCCGATCCCGACTCCCGCGTCAATCAGCCCGCGCCGATGGTCCGCCACCGTCCATCCTTTCTCGCGCACGAGATAGGCCTGATAGAAAGCGCCGACCACGGAGAAAGTCGTCGCGAAAAGCGTGGCGATGGGCCACCAGGGATCGACGAGAACTCCGTCCACTTTGGTGGGAAAGAAGCGACCGCTTTCCTTGAAACCGGGAACCAGCCCGTCCAGCGCCGCGCCCAATGATGGCTTGGCCACGATGAGGTTTGCCAGGAAGCCGAGCACCATCACCATGACCATCGCCATCATCGCCTTTTCGACCGGCCGGTAGATTCCGCGAAGTCCGAAAAGAATGACGACGAGCACCAGATTCAAGCCCGCCAGAACCGATATGCGGATCAAGCGGGAGGCACCTCCACCCGGCGAAAGGGAGTCCATCGCGGTCAGCACCGCAAGGTTGTTGCTTGCTTGGAAACTCGCAATGATGAGGAAAACAATGATGCCCAGCGCGGCGGCCACCGGCCGGCCCAGCCGGTCCGCGAGCTCCCGGCACGGAGTTTGGGTGAAAGCCAGACCCAGCCGGCCGGCCAAGGCGACCGTAGCGGTCATCAGCACCCCTGCGAGCACCAGGACCCAGAGCATGGAATATCCTTCCTGCGCGCCGACTTTCGAGCTGGTCAGGATGCTGCCGGGACCGAGCACCACGGCCGCGACGATGATGGCGGGCCCGATCGATGACAGCCAGCCGCGCTTTGTTATGTTAGGCTCATTCATAAGTGATCGCTTTCCGCGGATTGATATCTAGCAGGCTTGCGATATCTCCCGGGCTTAGGTCGAGTGCGGTTTCCAGGTTTTCGCGGGTTTTCAGAATGGTTCCTGTTGATCCGACAAAGTGCGAGGCGTCGGTCGAGCGCGCGATCCCGTCCTCGCCGATGGCGATCGCTTGGTCGCCTAGCGTGTAGGTTCCCGGTCCGAGTCCCGCCGCCGCGATGGCGTCCGTCACCACGATCGAACGTCCGATGCCGGCGCAGCGCAGATAGTTACCCAACGCGGGAAAGGGGATATGCACTCCATCGGCGATGAAACAAATCCACAACTCGTCCGCAAGCGACAGGACCCGCTGGATGACATTATCATGTCGATGCAATAGCATCGGACAGCCGTTGCCCAGATGGGTAAACATCCGCAGGCCGTTGTCCACCGCGGCGCGGATCTCTTCGAGACTCGGATCGCAATGACCGGCGGAAACGCAGATCCCGGTTTCAGCGAGCAACTTTGTCACTGAAAATCCGGGGTCGCGTTCCGGTGCCAACGTCACGACCTGCGTCAATCCTCCGGCCGCATCCAACAACCGGCGCATGATATCAGGATCGGCGGGTAAGACGGAAGCCGCCGGGTGCGCTCCGACGAATCCGGGGGTTTCATTGATGAACGGTCCCTCGATGTGGATTCCCACCATCATTTCCGCCACCAGCGGATCCGCTTCGCAGACGCGCACCAACGCCTCCAGCCGCCGGCACATGGCATCAAGGTCCGCCGTGATGATGGTTGCGAGGAATTGCCCGCCGCCCGCCTCGCGCAAACGTTCGCAAGCGACATGCATCTCCTCGGTGGTGAGCCCGTCGCGATTGAAGTCAATCCCGCCGAAGCCGTTCAACTGGAGATCGAGCGGTTTCATTGCTTTGATCTGAAATGTGTTCGAGCCATCTCCCGGCTGAGCGGGAGCGCGACAGGTTGGCCGGTATCGGCTGAAATGAGCGCAGCCCAACCGAGTTCCGCCGTCGGCGCGGCGTTCTTGAAACTGAGGAACGACTGTG
Organism: Verrucomicrobiales bacterium; assembly: GCA_038256845.1. Taxonomy (GTDB): domain Bacteria; phylum Verrucomicrobiota; class Verrucomicrobiia; order Verrucomicrobiales; family Akkermansiaceae; genus Luteolibacter. The sequence continues at coordinate 2,686 of JBBSJY010000171.1, forward strand.
CGCCCGACTTCACGCATTTCACGAAGTGGTCCACGCAGGCACCGGTCTGGTGCGCCATGACATTCCCGCTGTCCGGAGTGGTGGTGTCATCCGGCCATCTCGATTCCGGCGGGCATCTCTCCGGATCGAGCGGATAAATCCACTTCCCGCCGGTCGTCCGTTCGGACCACATCCGCACTTTCTGCGGACGGTCCAGATAACTGTCGAAAATGAATCCACCTTCGGTCCCGTGCAAGTTGTGATAAGCATCATAGCCATTCGCCTGGTCGACATTTCCGAAACACATTCCGGTCGCCCCGTTGCTGAAAACGATCATCAGGTTGTAAATCACATCAGCCTCGAAGGGCCGCGTCTTGATCGGGCATTTGGTGGCAAAAACCTGGACCGGCACCGCTCCCTGGACCGCCATCACATTGAGCATCACGCTCAGCGCGTGGATGATTCCCATTCCGATCGCATCGCCCATGGAACGTGCGCTCAATTTCCACGCCTTGTCCGCGGCGATATTGATCGGGTGGCGGTAGTTGATCTGGATCTGCGTGATCGTGCCAAAATCGCCCGCCCGGACCATCTCCTGAAGCCGTGTTTCCATGGCATCGAAGTTCATCAGGTAATTCACATACGTCACCAACTGGGGGTGGCGTTCCGCCAGCTCGATCTGCCGCTCGAAATCCGCAAACCGCGTCGCACAGGGTTTTTCACAAAACACATGTTTGCCCGCCTCCATCGCGGCGATCGACTGCGGTCCGTGCGCGTTGTTAGGGCTGCAAAGGAACACCGCATCGACCGCGGGATCTGCTAACATCGCCCCGTAGCTTTCGCGGAACAGATCGGGGGACAGTCCCAGCTCCGTCAATGTTGCCTCCGCCTTTTCCCTGCTCCGCTGGTGCAGCCCGCGGATCTCCGTATCTTCCCGATCTAACAGTCGCTGCAGAAGGGTCGTGCCCATCCAGCCGGCACCCACAAATCCGATTCCGATCCGATCGTTCATGACAGGAGCGAGGCAGCGGGTTGATCGAGAAACAGACGGCAATCCGGGTGCGTCCGCAGGATCGACGCCGGCAGGGCAGGCGAGATCCCGCCCTCCACCGCGCCGCGCACCGCCGCCGCTTTCCGCTCGTCCGGCACCGTGCAAATGATTGCGGCGCTCTTGAGAATTTGCCGCACGGACATGGATATCGCTTGTTTCGGAACGTCCTCCAAGGTGGGGAACCACCCTTCGCCAAGCTGCTGGCGACGGCACGCCTCGTCGAGTTCCACCACCAGATACGGCTTTTCCGTTTCAAAGTCCGCCGGCGGGTCATTGAAAGCGATATGACCGTTCTCCCCGATTCCAATGAACGCCACATCAATGGGATGCTCCTGCAAAATGGCTCCCACGCGTGCGCATTCCGTCTCCGGCTCCCTCTCCGCGTCGAGGAAATGAAAAGCCTTCGGCGGCAACGGCAGCTTGCTGACGAACCGCTGCCACAGGTATGCCCGGAAAGAGGCGTCGTGCGTGATGGGAAGCCCCACGTATTCATCGAGGTGAAATCCCGTCACCCGGCTCCAGTCGATGTCCGGCTCCTGCGTCAGCGATTCCAGCATCTCGAACTGCGAGGCTCCGGTCGCCACGATGATGTTCGCTCCGCCGCGCTCCGCCAGCGCCCTGCGGATCAACTCCGCCCCTTCTCGCGCCGCCCGTTTCCCCAGTTCGGTTTTCGTTTCACAGATCGTCCGTCTCATGCGGCTGACAGCTAGTGAGTCCCGCCGCGCCGGGGCAAGCGAATTTACTTGATGGGCGATGCCGCCCGTATCATTTCCTTCTCCGCACCAAAACCCCGCTCGCCACGTCATGCGCTCACTCCCATCCCTCAGCAAATCCTCCTACCACGCGTGGAGTGGCATGGGCTCGGAGCGGGTCCGTTCCCATTCGCTCCGGCACGAAGGACGCGGGTTGGCACCGGAAGGTGTCTGAGAATCTCCTGACTCAGGATTTTTCCTCCCACCCCGCCTCCTTCCGGAAGCGGGTTTTTTTGTATCCACGATCTTTCCCGAGAAGAAACCAACCCATCATTATCAAACATCCAGCAACTCATGAATCCGCATCTCTACGAACGGACCGTCCTCGTGCTGAACCGCCATTGGCTGGCGGTGGACGCGGTGACGCCCGCCGAGGCGTTTTCCCACCTCTCCGCCGGTAGCGCGAGGGCGTTGGAAATCGGCCGCGGCGAATCGATCCGTCCGCTGGGCTGGGAGGAATGGCGGGATCTGCCGGCGACCGGCGGTGCCCTGAGCATCGGCACGCCGCGGGGACGGGTGAGGATTCCCGCGGTGATCCTGCTCACTTGTTTCGGCCGCGTCCCGTTGCACATCCCGCGCTTCGGCCTCAGGGGGGTGTGGCTGCGGGATGGCGGCCGCTGCCAGTACACCGGCAGGGAGCTCCGGCCCGGCGAGGGCGACATCGACCATGTCGTCCCGCGCTCGCGGGGCGGACCGACTTCCTGGGAAAACTGCGTCCTCGCGGACCGGCGCGTGAATCGGCGGAAGGGCGCGAAAACGCCCGACGAAGCCGGGCTCCGCCTGCTCCGCCGGCCGGTGGCCCCGCGGCCGCTGCCTGCGATCGCGCTGCTGCGGAACCTCCATGGGATTCCCGATTGGAATCTCTTCCTGCCGTCCGGATCCGATTCCCTGCCAAGATGACTGCCCTCACCGAAGATGACCTGTTAGAAGCCGGCTATCCCGCCGGGGAAGTGATGCGTGAAATGCTTGCTTGCATCGGGAGCTTCGAGGCGCGGGGGATCCGTGACGGGAAATACATGCTCAAGCTGCTGAAGCGCGAGTTCGGTCCGCCGCCGCCGAAGCTGGCGATGCGGGCCGTTTCCGCGCCGCTGGCCGAGGCGATCGAGGCGAAGGGAGATGATGAAACGGCCAACCTCGCCGCGGCGAGGCGGCACATGGAGGTCCTGTTGAAATCGCCCGTCATCGCCCGCGGCGCGATTCTGCCGGACGCCTGTCCGGTGGGCCGCGAGGCGTCGATTCCGGTCGGCGGAGCGGTCGCCGTGGAGAATGCGATCATCCCTGCGGCGCATTCCTCCGATATCTGTTGTTCCATGTTCGCCACTTTCTATCAGGAGAGCGGGGGAGTGGCATCGGAGCTCGACACGCTGTCCGCTGTCACCCGCTTTGGCGCCGGCCAGCGCCCGCCCGATCAGGTGGTGGATGATGCGGTCCATGATGAGGACGTTTGGAAGAATCCGTTTCTAACCGGGCTGCGCGACCGCGCGCGTTTCCACATGGCCGACCAGGGCGATGGCAATCATTTCGCCTATCTCGGGGAAGTCACCGTGTCCCCGGAAATGACGGCCATCCTGCGTCTGACGGGCCATACGGATCTGGCGGGATCGCTGGAGGCAGCGGGCGGGAGCTTGCGGGTCCTCGTCACCCATCACGGCTCGCGGGGGCTCGGCGCGCACGTTTACAAGCGCGGCCAGATCGCGGCGCTCAAACATACCGCGAAACAAGCGCATGGCATTCCGGACGCCGCCGCGTGGCTCGACGCGCGTTCCGGCGACGGCCCCGCCTATTGGGAAGCATTGCAATATGTCTCCATGTGGACCAAGGCGAACCACCGCTCGATCCACCGCCGGTTTTTGGAAAACATCGGCGCGACCGCGGTCGCGGAGATCGCCAATGAGCATAACTTTGTCTGGCAGCGGGGAGATATGTATTTCCATGGCAAGGGGGCCACCCCCGCCTGGCGCGATTCCGATGGCAAGCCCTTGCTGGGCCTGATTCCGCTCAATATGGCGGAGCCCGTTCTGATCGTGCTGGGCGCGGACAACACGGATTTCCTTTCCTTCGCGCCGCACGGCGCCGGGCGGAACATCTCTCGCACAGAGATGCGGCGGAGGTTCCGCGGAGAGGCCGCTCGCGAGGAGGAAATCGCTCGGGCGACGGCGGGGCTGGACGTCCGCTGGTATTGCGGGAAGCCCGACCTGAGCGAAACCCCGGCCGCCTACAAGACGGCTGCGGAGGTCAGGGCGCAGATCGCCACCTTCGGCCTGGCGGAAGTCATCGGCGAGATCCGGCCGCTGGGATGCATCATGGCAGGTGATGCGGGAACTTCGTGGCGCGACAGGGAGGAGGAACTCACCCCCAAGCAGCTCCGGCAGATCGCCCACCGCGCCGAGCGGAGGAAGACCCGCACCGACCTGATGGGTGATCTTTGATTTCGCGGATTCCTCGTGCTCCGAACAACCTCGCAGTGCGGGCGAAACAGGATGCCACGGCCAGGAGGTCGACAGGAGCTGATTTCTCTGATAGCTAAGCCGCTTAGACATGGAAATACCATCACCATCGCGGCTGGAGGCGACTCCTCGCTCCCTTCACCCGAGCGCGTGCTTGGGGTTCGGTTTGGCAGGTTTGGCACTTGCCCCCTTTTTCATCTTCGGCATTCTGGCCATCGTTACCGGCCATCTTGCGGACAGGCGGATCCGAAAGCTTCCTTTCCCCGGGAAAGGAGGCGGCAAAGCTGCGCTGGGACTCGTGTTGGGCTACTTGTCGATTCCTGCGGGTCTTGGCTTTCACTTTCTTCACTTTCTGCTTGGTGCCGGGATTCATCGTAGTCCTGACATGAAGGTAGTCCAATCTCTGGCCATCGCCGTGGATGTTGAACAATCACTAGGCCATTTCCATTCCGAGTATGGGACGTTGCCCAAGGTCGGACACCGTCTTGACACCAACACGGAGGACGGAAAGAAGCTCCTGGCGATTCTCTTGGGTATCGAAGGGAACCCCGAAACAGCACAGAACCCGCGTGGCATCAAATTTCTCACCGTCAGAGAGGCAGTGAGCGGTTCGCTCGGTCTCCGGTATGCGCCTTCGGGGGAGTCTCCCGAAGGACTTTTTGACGCATGGGGCAATCCTCTCACGGTCGTCTTGAATGTTTCGAACGAGGATGCACTCCGATTTACAGTTGGATCCAAATCCTTCGTTCTTGAGAATTGCCGGGTCGCGGTGTTCTCACCCGGACCCGATAAGAAGCCGGGCACCAGAGACGACATCGCGACCTGGTAATTCGGATCCGTCGTGTTAGATGCCCATCGTCCTCAGCATCTCCGTTGCCTCATCGAATTGGCTGATGAAGCCTTGGATGGCGAGGTAGGAAATCCAGCAGAACGCGACGACCGCGGCGGTGAACGCCACCTTCGCCGCCGGATGCCATCTCGGATGAAACCAGACCGAGGGCAATGCGAGGGGAGGCAGCGAGAGGAACATCAGGACAATGAAGGCGGTCTTGAAATACCACGCGTCCGCCGGATCGGCGACGGTTGTTGTCTGGGGCAACGCGGGTGGCGTCGGCCGCTTTGACTCGTCGAGGAATTCGAAGCAGTGCTTGCACTTGATCGCCTCGTCCTGGATCTCTTCCGCGCAAAAGGGGCATTTTTTCATGAAGTGATGGAACCGGAGGCGGACGGAAGGGTGACACGGAGTTGTGTCGGGTGCAAAGCTTCAGAAACGATGGGGCCGGAAAAGACGTTGGAGCCCTTGAACCAGATGATGCCCTGCTGGTTGAGCGGGGCTTCCTTGTCATCGTGGAAAGAGCATCGACGACCACGCGGTTCTCGCCGCCGACGTTGACCTTCTCGTGGGAGGCCCTCCGTGCCAACCATTCTCCAAGTCAGGATATTGGGCCAGCGGCGATTCCAAGCGCTTGGAAGATCCCCGCGCCACCACTCTGGACGCCTACCTGCGGATTCTAGAAGCCGCGAAAGGAATTCGAACTCGATTCTGATGGAATCCTTTCCCTCATCGATACCGCTCCGCTTGAAGATGGCTGTCAGAGGCTGGGTCGCAGAAACGCACCTGGGATCCCAGCTTCGTTTGATGCCGCAAATTTCCGAACTCACCCGGCTCGAGCAGGATGGCCAGTCGGATTTCGATCTTGTTCTCCAAGGAGGCACGCGGCTGCGGATCGAATGCAAAAACGTCCTCCGTCGCCCGATGGCTGACGGAACCGTTCGGGTCGATTTCCAAAAGACCCGCGCCTCCAAATCCAACCCGTGCTCGCGTTACTATCGGCGCGACGAACCCCCTCGATCCTTTGCAAGCCGAACATTGACAGTGCGTGGCGAACGTCCAACATCCATCGATGATTTTGCGACTGGCTTCGGTAGTATTAATGGCGATTCTAGCCGTTTCCTGCGGTCCCGCGGGGTCCGTGGACTATTCTGGGATCCGGAGTGTGAGTTTCGCGAACGGGATGGAAGACAAGCTCAATCGCAACAGGGTCGGCACAACGATTTTCAACAACCGTTCGGAGTCGGTGATTGTGCCGGGACTCTCCAGGGAAGTGACATCCACTGCCATCGGGGTTCTGAAAGGAAAGGTGGATCGCGTGGTGAATCTGGACGTGCCGACTTCGCCTGCGAAGTTCAGCTTGCTCACTGGGCGCTCACCGACCATCGACGCGGTCCAATTCCGAAATAAGGCCATCGCGGCGGCAAAGGCCGGCGGGGTGGATGCGGTGTGGATCGTATTTCCGGGACAATACAGCGCTTACGGCAGCAGGGGGCCGGCCACGATCGGGTATGAGCACCGACAGGACAGTTTCCTGGGGATTACGAACGACACAGTCCATTTCACCGCTGTGGCGGAGTTCATCGACGCCCGGAGCGGCACTACATTGAGAACTTCGGCCACGGGGCCCTTGGGGATCAAGCAGATCGAGAGCGAGGATTGGCGGAAGAATTGGAGTGAGACGGGCGCTGCGCGCAAGAAGGTGGTGATCGACGGGATTACGGAGACCTCAAATGCGGCTCTGCGGCTGATCATGAACTGATAGGGATGTCGGAAGCTCGACCGGCTCCTATCGAAGCGCGCCACCCCGACGATGTTTTTCCATGAGTTCTGCAATATCGACCATGAAACCATGCTTCCTCCTGTTCGCTTGTCTGGCGATCCTCGTTCCGGCTTCAGCGGATACGCTCAAGATTTTGCATCCAGCCTCCCAGGCGTTTTCGGGATTTCCCTCGCCTGCCTTGATGATCTCCCTTCGTGAGCGTTTTGATGAAATCGTCTACGGCAGCCTCGACGCCGCGGATGCGGTCACTGGCGCCGATGCCTATTTGGTCAGCCTCATCGCGGGCGGCGCCACATCGGCGCCGTATTATTCCGAGGCGGAGCTAACTTCCTTATCGCAGCTCTTACAGTCTCTGACGACCCGGCACCCGGACAACGCCCGCTTTCAGGAAAACCTTGCCGATTTCCTGGGAGGGCCGCCGGTAGATTCCGTCCATTCGGCGAAGGCCCTCATCGGCCACGCGGCAAGCATCCGGAGCATATCCGATGACG
>JBBSJY010000172.1:0-10019 GCA_038256845.1 Verrucomicrobiales bacterium
GCTTCATCTAACGTCTTCGCACGCAGCACCGCCAGCACCGGCCCGAAAACCTCCGTTTCCATCAGCGGGTTGTTCTCACCTACCAGATCGATGACCGTGGGGCCGAGGAAAAACCCGTCAGGCGAGTCGGATACACGCGTTTTGCGACCGTCTGTTAGCACTTTCGCGCCCGCCCATTCACCTGAGTCTATCAGGCCGGCGACCCGCTGGCGGTGCTCCGCGGAAATGACCGCTCCCATGTCCGGCTGGGATTCCGCTTGATCGGTGGGCCCGACTTTCATCGCTCCCACCAGATCGGCGAGGGCCGGCAGCAGACGGTCTCCCGCCTCGCCGACAGCCACGGCGGTGGAGCCGGCCATGCAACGCTCGCCGGCGCAGCCGAAAGCACCGTCCTTCACCGCCTCCACCGTGCGTTCCACGTCGGCGTCCGGCATGAGGATGATGAAATTTTTCGCACCGCCGGCGGCTTGGCAGCGCTTGCCGTTCAGCGTCGCTTTCCGGTGAATCTCGCGTGCCACCGGAGTGGAACCGACGAAGGAAACCGCTTTCACTCCGGGATGCTCGAGCAACGCATCGACGCATTCGCGGCAGCCGTGGACAATGTTGAACACGCCCGGTGGCAGGCCGGCTTTCTCCATCAGCTCCGCCACCCGCATCATGGTCAGCGGGACCTTTTCGCTGGGCTTGAGGATGAACGTGTTGCCGCAGGCGATGGCGATCGGCCACATCCACATCGGAACCAAGGCGGGAAAATTGAACGGGCAGATTCCGACAACGACGCCGAGCGGATGGCGGTCGGTGTGGCAATCGATCCCGCGCGCGATGTTTTCCAGACTCTCGCCCATCAGGAGGGTCGGGATTCCGCAGGCGAACTCGACGACCTCGATTCCCCGGCGCAGATCGCCGCGGGCTTCGGCAAGAGTTTTGCCATGCTCGGTGGAAATCCCGAGACACAGTTCATCGAACGATTCCTCCAGCAGGATCTTGAGGCGGAAAAACACCTGCGCCCGTTCGTTGGGCGGTGTGTCGCGCCAATCGGGAAACGCCGCGTTCGCCGCATCGACGGTCTCCGCCACTTCTTCCGCGCCGCACATGGGCACGGTGGCGATCACCGTTCCGCGCGAGGGATTGTAAACCGGCGATGATTCCCGTCCTTCCGCCACGCGCCATCGGCCTCCGATCAGGTTAGGACAGGCTTGCGCTGGGGACGGAGTCATGGTTTGAAGAACGTGAAATTGGCACGCTGGTCGCTTTGATAGCGACTTCCGTGCCACCCCGGCAAGTCCTTAAAACTCATAGCACCATGCCCCGAATCGTCAAAGCCGGCCTGATCCAGGCCACCTCCACCCACTCCGGCGACGCCGATCCCTCCGAGATCCGCAGCGCGATGATCGACAAGCACATGGCGCTCATCGAGGACGCGGCGAAGCAGGGCGTGCAGGTCCTCTGCCTGCAGGAGCTTTTCTACGGCCCCTACTTTTGCGCCGAGCAGGAGACGCGGTGGTATTCCATCACGGAACGCATTCCCGACGGGCCGACGACGCAGCTCATGATGGAAACGGCGAAGCGGCTTGGCATGGTGCTGATCGTTCCCATCTATGAGGTGGAGAACACGGGTGTTTATTACAACACCGCGGCGGTGATTGATGCGGATGGCACTTATCTTGGAAAATACCGCAAACATCATATCCCCCATTGTCATCCGGGTTTTTGGGAGAAGTTTTATTTCCGACCTGGAAATCTCGGCTACCCGGTGTTTCAGACGGCGGTTGGAAAGATCGGAGTTTATATATGTTACGACCGACATTTCCCCGAAGGCGCGCGTTGCCTCGGATTGAACGGCGCGGAGATTGTTTTCAATCCCTCCGCGACCGTGGCGGGCCTGAGCGAGTACTTGTGGAAACTGGAGCAACCCGCCCATGCCGCCGCGAACGGCTATTTCATCGGCGCGATCAACCGGGTGGGAACGGAAGCGCCATGGAACATTGGAGAATTTTACGGGCAATCGTACTTTTGTGATCCGCGCGGGCAGATGGTGGCGGTCGCCAGCCGCGACCGGACGGAAGTGCTGGTCGCCGATCTGGATCTGGAAGCGATCGAGCAGGTGAGGAACGTGTGGCAGTTCTACCGCGACCGGCGGCCCGAGACGTATGGGGCGATCGTGGCGCCCTGATGAAGAGAGCAAGAATGGCAGATTTAGCTTTACGTCACAAAGTTAATGAGGGTAGCTGCACGTGCATGAAAGCACTCCTCCTCCTCTCCGCCGTCGCGATCCTACCCCTCCAAGCGGGCGAAAAGACCGAAGGAACGCCCGCTCGCAAAGTCCACCAAGTCGAGGACGTGGCAACGGTTGGCGGGCACGTCCGCCGTCCCGGCCCAGTAAAATTCTCGGAAGGTGTCACCCTCTACGCCGCGATCCAAGCTGCGGGAGGCGCGGACGAATTCGGTGCAACAAACCGCGTCAAGGTGATCCGCGACGGCAAGGTGGCCACGTATGATCTCCGCAATGACAAGCAAAAGCTCATTCCGCTCCAGGCGGGTGATTTGATCGAAATCCCGCAGAAAAATTTCTTCGGCAGGTGACGTCAATCTAGGAACCGGCCCTCCTTGCCAGTGCGTCGGACTGTTTGACGAAATCATCGCCGTCCCACTCGGCGTCGTTTTTGACCATCTCCTCGCGCTCCTTTGCCGCGGCCTGCTCGGCCTTGCGGGCGAGCTGCATGCGCACCAACTCGGCGTGGGTGGTGAAGTATGGCAAACTCGCGCCGCGGAAATCATCAAGAGTTTCGAAACCTTTGGTTTCCATGAAGGCGAGGAGTTCGTCGCAGAGGTTCTTCACCATGCCATAGCCGAATTTCATGACGCCGGTGCAGACCTGGACGGTGTCGCTGCCTAACAGGATGAACTGCGCCGCGTCGGAGCCGGTTTCCACGCCGCCGAGTCCGGAGAGGGAGCGGCCGGGGAAATCCTTTTTGATGAGCTGGGCGATTTCCATGACCATGCGCAGGGCGATGGGTTTGACCGCTTTGGAGGAATAGCCGCCGGGGGTGGTGTAGCCTTCGACGGTCGGCTCGGGGCGGAGGGTTTCGAGATTCACCCCCATGACGCTGCGGATGGTGTTGATGGCGCTGACGCCATGGCAGCCGGCGCGCAGGGCTGCGGCGGTGGGTTCCTCGATGTGGGTGACGTTGGGTGTCATTTTCGCCCAGACCGGAATTTTCGAAACTCCCATGACCCAGCCGCAGACTTCTTCTAGGATCGCCGGATCCTGTCCCATGGCGGCTCCCATTTTCCGTTCGGGGAGGCCGTGCGGGCAGGAGAAGTTCAGTTCGAAGGCGTCGACGCCGGCGTCCTGGCAGCGTTCGACGATCTCGCACCAGGCGTCCCGGTTGTATTCCTCCATGATGGAAGCGATCAGGATACCCTCCGGATGGGCGTCTTTGGCCTCCTTGAATTCATCGAGCCAGATCTCGAATTTCCGGTCGCTGATCAGTTCGATGTTTTCCCAACCGATGACTTCCTTGCCATCGCCGGCGAGGAGTTTGGCATATCTCGGGCTGACATTGACGACCTTCGAGCAATCGAGGCTGACGGTTTTGGCAATGACGCCGCCCCAGCCTTCCTTGAAGGCGCGCTTGATGACCTTGACGTTGGTTCCGGGCGGACCGGAGCCGATGACGAAGGGGTTTGCGAATTTCAGGCCATTGACGGCGGTTGCGAGAGTTGGCATGGATTTCGTGGGCTAGCTAGGTAGCATTACACGAAAGCTTGAAGCATGCCGAAAGGCGAAAATGCGGCCCGCAGCCTGCCGGTTGGAGTCGCCCGCGGCTTATTATTGCTCTTCTGGATCCTCTTCCGGCGCCTTGGGGAGCTTGTCCACCTCTTCGAGGAGGTTGACGATCTCGACGCCCCGGATGGCGGACACGTCGTGATGGAAACGGAGCACCGGTGTGGACTTGAGGACCACTCGTTTCATGACCTTGCTCTGGATGGAGCCGTGATCGCGATTGAGCTTTTCCACCACGGGGCGCGAGTCGCCGCCGAGGACGCCGATCCAGACCTTGCCTTCCTTGAGATCCTGCGTGACTTCGACCGCGCTGACGGTGACGAGGCGGTCGGTCCACTCGTAGTCTTTCTGGATGACCGCACCGATTTCGCGGCGGAGAAGTTCGTTAACGCGATCGAGACGGCGGGACATGGTGGAGGAAAATTCTAAAGGTTAAGTTCGAAATTCGAAACGAAGGATGCCGAAGCGGATCGCTTCCGGATTCCCATGGCCGCTTCGGGCTTCGAATTTATGGTTTCAAGCTTCGAGCGAAGCGATCAGAGCGTCTGGGCGTATTTTTCGAGTTTGTAGCACTCGATGATGTCGCCTTCCTGATATTCGTTGAATTCGCCGAGGCGGATCCCGCATTCAAAGTTGGTGCGGACTTCCTCGACCTCTTCATGGAAGCGGCGGAGCGTGGACATTTTGCCATCAAAGACCGGAATGCCACCGCGAACGACGCGGGCGTGGGCCTTGCGGTGGATTCGACCGTCGGAAACGAACGAGCCGGCGGCCTTGCCCCGTGAGAGTTTGAAGACCTGGCGGACTTCGGCGTGGCCGATGACCGTCTCGCGGGTGAGAGGTTCCAGCAGGCCGAGCATCGCATCGCGGACCTGGTCAATCAGCTCGTACACCACCGAGTAGAGCTTGATTTCGACCCCGGCGGCTTTGGCAGCTTTCACCGCCTTGGCTTCCACCTTGACGTTGAAGCCCATGATGATGGCGTCGGTGGAGGAGGCGTAGGCGATGTCCGACTCGGTGATCGGGCCGGCGGCGGCGGTGATGAACGACGATTCGACCTTGTCGGACTCGATGGCGAGGACGGCCTTTTTGATCGCCTCGACGGAGCCTTGGACGTCGCACTTGAGGATGAGTTTGAGCTGGGCCTTGCCGCCACCATCGCGAACCATCGAATAGAGGTCCTCCATGCGGTTGCGATGCTGGGGCTTGAGGCGGACGAGTCGCTGCGCCTCCTGCCGTTCCCCGGCCAGCGTCTTGGCTTCGCGCTCGGTTTTCATCTCGGTGAGGTGGTCGCCCACGTTCGGCAGTTCCTCAAAGCCGATCACCTCGACCGGCATGCCGGGATGCGCCGATTTGACGGTCTCGCCGCGATCGTTGATGAGCGACCGGACTTTCCCCGAATAGGGACCGCAGATGAAGGGAGTGCCGACCTTCAGGGTGCCGGATTCCACGATGACCGTGGCGGTGGTGCCGCGGCCGGGAACAACCCGGGCCTCGATGACGGCCGCCCGAGCGGTGGATTTCGGGTTCGCCTTGAGCTCGAGGACCTCGGCCTGGAGAGCCATGAGATCGAGCAAATCGTCCATCCCCTGTCCGGTGAGGGCGGAAACCTCGGCAAACTCCGTGTCGCCGCCGAAGTCGGTGGTTTGGAGACCGTTCTCCGCGAGCTGGGCCTTCACCCGGTCCGGATTGGCGGACGGGAGATCGATCTTGTTGATGGCGACGATGATGGTCTTCTTGGCCGCTTTCGCGTGTTTGATGGCCTCAAGGGTTTGCGGCATGATGCCATCATTGGCGGCGACCACCAGAACGACGATATCAGTGATATCCGCGCCACGGGCCCGCATGTCCGAGAAAATGGCGTGGCCGGGGGTGTCGAGAAAGGTCATCTCCTGATCGCCGTGAATGACCTGATAGGCACCGATGTGCTGGGTAATTCCTCCGGCCTCGCCCGCGGTGATCTTCGTTTTGCGAAGGAAATCGAGCAGGGAGGTTTTGCCGTGATCGACGTGACCCATGATCGTGATGATCGGCGGGCGGTTCTTGAGGAGATCCTCTGGCTCGGCGACGGGAGCTTCGGGTTCCTGGATGACTTCGACCTCCTTGTGGAAACCCTTGTCCTTGTCCCGCTTTTCCCGCTCGAAATGGAAGCCGTGAGCTTCACAAACCTTGGCGGCAATCTCGGGTTCCAACGGTTGGTTGGGCGCCGGAAAAACACCGAGCTTGATCAGATCCGCCATGATGTTGAACGGCTTGAGCCCGAGACGGGCAGCCAGTTCGGGAACCAGAATCGGCGGTTTGATGACAATTAGCTTCGGATCGTCGGAAACCGTTTCCACCTCTTCATCGGCGGGAACAACCTCTTCGACCGCCGCCGGGGGTGCCGCGGCCTTGACCATTTCCGCGTCGTCCTTGTCGAGGATCTTTGAAATGCTGCCGATCACCGATTTCTGGGTGCGGGCGGTCTTGCGGACCTTCGGCTTTTTATCGTCCGCGAACAGATCCAGCGCGTCGCGCTTCGCCGCGTCGATGACGCTGGGCGGGGGCGCGGACGGTTCGGCTTCCAGGCGCTGGCGCTCGCGGCGTGAAGGCTTCTTGGAATCATCGATGAGATCGAGAACCTTCGGCTTTTCGGGGGAACTGTCGCTGTGTTGAGGCATCCGGCTAATCTGCGGGTTTCGGGAGATGGTGGAGGAGTGGATCGGTTGGATGGGGTCAGTCGTTCGTGACGGCGGGTTCTGAACCGCCGACGATTGCGATGGCGCGGACGAGAATGGCCTCGGCGGCCTCTTCCTCGATCTCCAGTGCGGCGGCGATGTAGTCGGCCGGCATATCGACGATCAGATCGGGAGTGAACCCACCGGCGAGGGTGAGTTTCTCCGCAAGTTCGTCGGAGATTCCAAGTTGTTCCCCCAACGTATGGGCCGCGCCACCGATTTTTTCCTTGAATTGTTCTTCCTTTGATTCATCGCGGCGGACCTGGACGTCCCAGCCCATGAGGCGGGAGGAAAGGCGTGCGTTCTGGCCCTTGCGGCCGATTGCCTTGCTGAGATCGATTTCGTCCACCGTGACGTGGACGGTGTGGGTCTCTTCATCGACGTTGATGGAGCGGAGTTCCGCGGGTTTGAGCGCCTCGCGGACGAACTCGGCGGGATCGTCGCTCCAACGGATGATATCGACCTTCTCGTTGTTGAGTTCGCGAACGATGTTTTTCACGCGCGCACCGCGCATGCCGACGCAGGCGCCGACGGGATCGACCTTCGTGTCATTGCTCCAGACGGCGACCTTGGTGCGGAAGCCGGCTTCGCGGGCGATGCCTCGGATTTCGACGGTGCGGTCGGAGATCTCGTTCACCTCGGCTTCGAACAGACGGCGGACGAAGTTGGGATGGCTGCGGGAGAGGATGATCTCCGGGCCGCGACCCTCGTTTTCGACCGCCAGCACGTAGGCGCGGATGCGGTCGCCAATGTTGTAATCCTCGCCTTGGACGCGCTCGCGATTCGGCATGATTCCCTCGAATTTGCCGAGGTCGATCATCACGTCGTTGCGTTCGAAGCGCCGGACGGTGCCGGAGACGATGTCACCCGCCCGATCCTTGAATTCCTCATAGATCATTTCCTTTTCCGCCTGACGGAGGCGCTGCATCATCGTCTGCTTGGCGGTCTGGACGGCGATGCGCCCGAAGTCTTTGGGAGTGACGTTGAATTCCTGAATATCGTCCGGCTTTGCTTCCGGATTCTTCTTGAGCGCGGTGGAATGCGGCACCTCGTTGAACTTGTCGCGGTAGTCCTCGTCGGGGACCACGGTAAGCGAGGCGAAGATGCGGGTCTCGCCCTTCTTGGTGTCCACATCGGCGCGGAGCGTTTCGATGGCATCGGCCCCGGGGACCATCTTGCGGTAAGCGGAAATGAAGGCGAATTCGAGCGCGGCAACGACCTTTTCGCGGTCGATGCCTTTTTCCTTTTCGTAATATTCGATGAGGGCGACGATGTCGTTGGTCATGGCGGGCGTGTGGCGATCGGCGCTGCTGATGTCCGGGGACGCAAAAGAGTGGGTGCGAGACCCACTCCTTTCTTTCGTCAGAAGCTGTGCAGAAAGGGGACTAGCGCGGGAGCAACGGGCTTGCAAGCCGAAACTCGGTGGGATACTGGCTGCGGAGAATGCCACTCGCCGGGCGTTAAACAAAAGTCCGATGTTGATTCTCTTCGATGCCGCCGGGACCCTGATCGAGCTCTCGGAGCCGGTAGAGGCGGTCTATTCCCGGCATTTCCGCGACTGTGGTGTCCCGGCCGATCCCGAGCAGTTGGGAGCAGCGTTCTTCGAAGCTTTCCGGACGGTCCCCGAACCGGTATTCCCGGCGGATGGCGATGGCGAGATGATCGAGCGCGAGTGGTGGTGGAACGTGGTGGCGCATGTCGCGCGGGCTGCGGAATGGGAGCCGGAGGGCGCTGGCTTCGAGAAATGTTTCGACCGGCTTTTCGAGCACTATGCGGGCGGGAGCGCTTGGCGGGCTTTTCCTGAAGTCGTTGCAATTCTCGATGAATTGACAGCCCGCGGTGCCCGGCTGGCGGTCGTTTCCAATTTCGACCGGCGCCTCCACCGGGTCCTCCGGGAGCTCGATCTGGACCGGCATTTCGACCTGGTCCTGACTTCGGCCGATGTCGGCGCGCGGAAGCCATCGCCGCTTCTCGTGCAGGAAGCGATGGCGCGACTTGGCCGTCGGCCGGAACCGGTGTGCCTGGTCGGAGACAGCGCCCGCGAAGACGGTGCTGCTGCCGCAGCCGCGGGCGTCCCCATGTTCCTGCTCGACCGGCCCCGGCGCTCGCTCCGCCAATTGCCAGGTTGGCTGATCGACACATTTCCTCGAAAATCAGCTTGCTAAGCCCGGCGGAGGCTCTTATTCGTCCCGCCCCGCCAGCGGGAACCAAAGCGAGGATAGCTCAGTTGGTAGAGCAGTTGGCTTTTAACCAATTGGTCCTGGGTTCGAGTCCCAGTCCTCGTACTTCCCCATCCCAGCGTCCCCGGCACCGAACCCGGCGACCTCGGACTTGAATTTGGGAACTTGAGTTTGATGTCCGCAGGCCGATAGCTCAGCTGAGGAAGGCATCGGGTCGGAGCCCGAAACGCTTGCCCAGGAGGATGGCATGAGCAGCGGTGATCTTCCGTTCACCCCGCAGGATCATGGGACCGAGCGGAAGAGACTTGCCCAGAATACGGGAGAGGTCGGCTCCAACAAGGCCGTGCTCTTTCAGCAGGTGCTTGAGGAGATCGAGGGAAAGGAGCTTTGTGGGGCGGACGGTCTCCTTTTCATGCTTTTCGATCAGGTCGCAGAGCAGGTCGAAGTAGTCGTTCTGGTCCTCGGTCATCTGTTCCTCGAATCCCGCAAAAACGTCGGCGATCTCCACGGTGTTCTGATAGCCGACCTTGTCATGGATGGGGCGGGGGAGAAACACGCGGCAAAGTCCCGCGTATTCCTTTGGCATCGCGGAGAAGGGGTCGGAGCGTTTCGTTTTCATAAATCTTTCTTCCAGCGGTTCTTATCGTATTCGGCGTGGGTCAGGAATTGCAGGGCGTAGATCCTTTGTTTGTCGTAGTGAATCGCGGCGAGGAGACGATAGTCGTTGCCGCAAACGTTGAAAACGGTCACGGATCGCCCGCTCTCCACTTTCACCGCATCGGCGCAAGGGTAGGTTTTGCGCACGTCCTCGAGGTTTCTCCACTCGGCAGCTTTGGCGGCGATTCTCCAGTTTTCGAGCCATTTGCCCGCCTTGGAGTTGGGCGGTGCCGCTTCCTTGAGAAATTGTTCCTTGATGATGCGCAACCGATACAAAATGTATCGGTGAGGCGATTCTGTCAACCTCCAACCTCGCCGGTCACCAGCCCGGGGGGATGCCGGAACCGAAGGTAGGCGTCAGGCTCGAGGTCTGGCAACTCGGCGTCATAGATGTTGTCTGCGACCTGACGCGGGATATTCCTGTCGAATCGTCCTTCCGAGTAGTAGGCGGCGCGTTTGTGGCAATGGAGGAACTCCGGCCGACCTCATGCGCGCTCAGCCGCTTCCCACATTCACCCGCAGGTCCCTGACGCTCCACAAAACCCCCGCGGCGGGTTTCGCATTCCCGCGCAACCGCCTCGCGCCGTCCTTCCGCTTTGTCGTGAAGCGCTCGCGCGCGGCCGCGAAGGCCTCGTTCACGAACTCCTTGCTGCCGATCACGGCGCCATCGGTGAAATA
>JBBSJY010000173.1:0-9989 GCA_038256845.1 Verrucomicrobiales bacterium
ACGGGGAAAAGCCCGATGAAACCTTGGCTTGCCCCGCTCGCAGCAGGCTGCATGGCGGAAAGCGGCAGCAGGCTGCCGCAGTCCAGGGACTTCGTCGGGAATCTCTCCCAAATGCGCATTTATTTTTGGCCGAGTCCCTTAGGCCGGAGAGACGTATTTTTCCGGAAATTTTTTCGAGATTCCTGAAAGAACTGGCACGCCGTTCGCTTATCAATACATGTCGCAAGACATGCGGCCCGAGCGGTTTTCTTTCAGGTTAATGGGTTTTTCCTGCTGAGGATCGTTCGGGCCGCACCCTTTTTGGGGCAGGTCGATTTTCCCGAACCCGGTTGCTTCAGACTTTGAAGAGCCCGCCACGTTTGCCGCCAAGCACGGCGGCGCCCATAATGGCCACGGAAAGGAAAACCATCGCCCAAACACCCAGCGCCGCTGCGAGTTCCGTGCCGTTTCCGAGAGTGCTCAGAAGTGTGTAGATCGCTTTTGTGATCGGATAATGCTGCGCCTGTTGGGCAAGAATGAGGCTGTCGCTCACCTCCAGCATGGAGAATGCAAATCCGAGGATCGCACCGGCCGCCAGGTTCGCCCCGATCAGAGGGATCGCCACACGCCGCATCATCCGCATTGGGGTCGCACCAAGCGATCTCGCGGCTTCCTCCAGCGCCGGGTTGCTTTGTTGCAGCCCCGCCACCGCCGCCCGCACCACATAGGGCAACCTCCGGATCCCGTAGGCCAGAACCAGCAACATGAAGGGGCTTCCGCCCGCTCCAACCAGAAAGTGGAACGGTTTCCCCTCCTGCGAAAGAGCCAAGTATCCGAAGGCCATTACCAGCCCCGGCACAGCCAGCGGCAGCATCACCATCGCATCCAGAGCACCGCGGATTTTCAAATTCGAGCGGACGACCACCCAGGCCACCCCGATCCCGATCACCACCGAAAGCAGGGTCGCCGTGCCCGCATACATCAGGCTGTTCTGGATCGAGGGAACGACCAGACCGTTGCCCAGAGCCTCGATGTAATGCCGCATGGTCAGCTCATCCGGGATTACCGTCCCGTACCACCTTTCCGACAGGGAAAGCAAAAGCACCCCCGCGTGCGGAATCGCTGCGATCACAAACACCCCCAGGAAAAACCCCGCACAGGCCAGGCCTTTCCAGCCACCGAGCTTCTGCCCGTTGCTCCGACCCTTCGGCCGGGGTGCGGTCCCCAGCGGAGCCCGGCCCATCACCAGTTTCGCCATCGCGAAAACGACAGCCGCCACTACCAGAAGAACGGCTGTCAGCGCATAAGGCACCGGGTTTTTATCCAGACCTTTGATCCCGTCGAAAATCTGAACCGGCGCGATCCGCGCATAATCGAAGACCAGCGGCACACCCAGCTCGGTGAACGACCAGATGAAAACCAGCGAACTGCCCGCAAACACCCCCGGCATCGCCAGCGGAAGGGTGATCTTGAAAAAGCGTTTCCACGGCGGGCAACCCAGGTTTTCCGCCGCCTGTTCCATCGCCGGATCGAGATTCGCCAACGCCGCCGCGATATTCATATACAGGATAGGATAAAGGTGCAGCGCGTTCATCACCACGATCCCAAGGAAACGCCCCTCCGCCAGCCAGTCGAACGGCATCGCCACATCCATCAGCCCCATGTCGATCAGGAGCGCATTGAACGCCCCGTTCACCCCCAGCATCTGCTTTACCCCCACCGCACCAACGAATGGAGGCAGAATCATTGGAGCGAGCACCAGAATCCCAAGAAAGTTTTTTCCCACGAAATCGTACCGGTGCGCCACAAGAGCCAGCGGAAACGCGATCAGCAACGTCAGCGCGGTGCTCACCACTCCCATCATGAACGCATTCCAAAGCCCCTCCCGGTAGATCGGATTCGAAAACACCGACCCGATGAAATCCAGCGTCCAGACCTTTTCCCCGTCCGGCCCCGTCCCCTCGAACGCCTGTTTGACCACCATTCCCGCAGGAAATAGGAAAAAAACCGCAAACAACGCCACCACCCCAAGTGTAATCCCCCAAGCCAGCTTCCGGTTCATCATCGGCGGCGACAATAGGTCCGGGTCCGCCCAGCGGTCAACCAGCGTGACAGCAATGGGAGTGAATCGGAATTCGTGTGACGGTGCAACTGATCTCTCCCAATCCCGCGCTTGTGTTTTTAATCGGAAGCCACCACCTTTCGCTGTTGTCACCAAACCCCATTGCCTTCCCGTGCTTATGATGCACTTTCCTACAGCTCCATGAAAAACCTGTCCGCCCTCACCTTCGCACTGGCAACCGCCGCCTCCGCCGCCCCTCTCGTCAAAGACACCATTGTCGGCGGCCTGAAGGATCCCATGGAACTCGCCATCGCACCCGATGGCACTTTTTTCGTAACCGAGCGCGAAGGCCGCCTGCTGCATGTGAATCCGGAGACCGGAGCGCTTTTCGAAATCGGGAACATTGCGGTGCAGCACCTGAAAATCACAGACCGGGATAGCGGATATGCCCGCGAGGACGGCCTCCAGGGCATCGCGCTCGATCCCGGTTTTGCGGACAACCAGCACATGTATATCTTTTATAGCGCCCCCGACGTCCTAGTGGACAGGCTCTCACGGTTCACACTGAAGGACGGAAAACTCGATCTTTCCTCGGAGTTGAAACTCATCGAGATCCCTATCCAACGGGACAACCGTGTCTGCCACCACGGCGGCTCAGTCGAGTTCGGCCCTGATGGCCTGCTCTACCTCTCCGTCGGCGACAATACCAACCCTTTCGAGAGCGATGGCTACGCACCTATCGACGACCGCGACGGGCGTGCCGAGCGCGACGCCCAACGCACCGCAGGCAATACCAACGACCTGCGGGGAAAAATTCTCCGCATCAAGCCCACTGAGACCGGCTATGAGATTCCGGAGGGAAACCTTTTCCCGCAAGGCACCGACAAAACCCGTCCGGAGATTTACGTGATGGGTTGCCGAAACCCGTTCCGAATTTCCATCGATCCGAAAACCAAGACCCTCTACTGGGGCGAGGTCGGCCCCGACGCGGGCGATGATTCTGACAAGGGTCCGCGCGGGCATGACGAAGTGAACCAGGCCAGCAAAGCGGGAAACTACGGGTGGCCATTCGTAATCGCTGATAACAAGCCCTACCCCATCCGTAATTTCGCCGACAATACCCTCGGTGAAATGACCGATCCCGCCGCCCCGGAAAACCCCGGCCAGAGGAACACCGGCCTGAGAACCCTCCCACCGGCACAGCCTGCGTTGATCTGGTATCCCTACAAGGAGAGCAAGGAATTCCCCGCCGTCGGCGAGGGCGGCCGCAATGCCATGGCCGGCCCAGTGTTCTATTACGACGCGGAGCGGAAGTACAATATTCTAGGCAAGGAAGACGACCGCACTCTCCTAACATACGAATGGATCCGCGGAAACATATACAAAGCCAAGCTCAATACGGAGGGAAACCTCGAACATCTCGAAGTCCTCATCGATAAACTCGTCCACCCAATGGATCTGGAAATGGACAAGGACGGCTCACTCGTCCTGCTCGAATACGGTTCCGACTGGTGGTTTAACACGAATGGCTCCATCTCCCGCCTGCGCCCGGATGACGGAAACATGCCACCGAACATTACCATCAAGCCCACCGAAGGCGTGCCCAATGGTTTCTCGGTCGATCAGGCCGTCGATCCGGAAAACGGCAAGCTCACCGTCACCTGGTATGTGACCGAAGGGGTTACGGAACAAAATCTTGGCTCCGGCTCCAGTGTCACCCTGCCTGAAGGGAATTTCCTGGAAATCCGCGCTGTCGCCTCCGATGACAAGGGTGCGAAGGCGTTCGCCCGCATCAGTCTCGATCACTCCAAAGACCTGCCAACCCTCGCTCTCGATCTAGAAAAAACGGATACCAACCCGGGATTTGGCGATGAACTCCGGTTCAAGGTCAGCGCCGGACAATCTCCTGATGCCGCTCAGGTTACGATACAGGCGCGCTACATCGCCCCCACAGGCCACGACGCGGGCGGAGCTCAGTTCAGCCCTGAGATGGTAGAAATCGCAAAGACGAACCAATGCCTTGCCTGCCACCAGGTCGGTGTGCAGTCCGTCGGCCCGTCCTACATGGATGTCTCCATGAAATACCGGAATCAACAGAACGCGGGCGAATATCTCCACAACAAACTCAAGACCGGCGGCGCAGGCGTATGGGGAGAAGTCCCGATGCCACCGCAGATCGCATTGAAACAGGAGGATGCCGATAAACTCGTCGCCGCCATCCTCGGTCTTTCAGATGGCATCAGTCAGAGCAAGGGAACCCTAGAAGGAACCCTCCAGCTAGCCCCCGACTACGGAGCGGAAGCCGGCGGCGCTTGGGAAATCTCCGCCGAAGCCCCCGGCTACGCCCCCGCAAAAGTCCGCATCCCGGCCAAGTGAGCAAGGAGCGGCTGCATCCTGCTACAAGGATGCCCCGTTCCCAGTTCCCCATTCTCACATCGCGACCAGCACCTCGGCTGCCGCCTGTAGATCCTTCGCGACTAGCCCCGGTTCGGGAGCAAGCGGATAGAGGGACTTCCCCGGCCGGGCAAGGAACGCCGCCCCCATTCCCGCCCGCAGCGCTCCCGCAACGTCCCACCCGTGGGCGGCGACAAGCATGCAATCCCCCGCTGCCACGCCCATTTTTTCCGCCGCCCACCGGTAGGTGCTGAGATCCGGCTTGTATGTCCCGGTCTCACCGACACTTAGCCGCTGCTCGAAAAATTCCGTCAGCCCGGCATTCTCCATTTGTGCATCCACCCCTTTCTGCGGGGAATTCGTGAGGGTGATCATCCGGTAGCCCGCATCCTTCAGCGTCTGCAATCCCGCCTTCACATCGTCATGCGCGGGAAGACTTGTAATCGGTTTGATCGCCTCTTTCGCATCCTCCATCGAGAGCTCCATCCCGTGATCCCGGGCTACCATTGTCATCACCGCCGCTCCGATCTCTCCGAACTCCCGGTAGTTGCCGCTCACCGTTTCCACCAGCGAATAGTGCAGCATTTTGGTAAACCACAGCTCCACCAGTTCCGTTTTCCCATCCAGGGCCTTCGCCACACTTTCCTTCAGTGGTTTCAGGTCCAGCAGGGTTTCATTGACGTCAAATATCAGCAGTTCCGGGCGTTTCTTCATATTCTTATCGGTTTCGGGGGCGGCGCTCACGCGGGACTTCAGGATCCCGAAAGTGGCGACCGTTGCCAACCCAATCATCTTCCTTCGTTTCATCCTCCACCTTCGGGTCTGCGGATGGATCCGCAACCGGTTTCCATTACGGACTTGCCGGACGCCGATTGTTCCTTGCGTTTCCCGGCAGCCTGCGGAACTTGCCCTCTATGAAAAAAACAGCATTTGTCATTCTGGCGGCCGGCGTTGAACCGGAAAGCATGGGTCGGGTCGTGAACGCGCTGATGGGCGCGCTGGAGTTCAAGGACAGCGGGGAGGAAGTGCAGATCATCTTTGACGGGGCCGGCACCCAGGCCGCCGCCGAGTTCGCAGATCCCGGCCACAAATACAACGAGCTTTTCGAGAAGGTCCGGGGCTTCGTGCGCGGCGCGTGCAGCTATTGTGCGGATGCCTATGAGGTCACGGAAAAAGTGGAAAAGGCGGGCATCCCCCTCATCAGCGAATTCAAAGGCCATCCCAGCTTCCGAAATCTCATCAACGAAGGTTTCAACATCCTCGTTTTCTGAGGGAGAATGAAATGGCGATGGCGTTGCTGCCATCGCCAGGAACGAATGAAGCGCTGAAGCGGTCACTATGGACACCGCATGTGCTCGCCAGGTGTCGCGGAAACGGCGGCCGGACTCGCAGGAGCTGAATGCAGCGGAAGATTGGACGGATTCTGGGTGCAGAAATATGCAAAAGCGATTTTAGCCCAGGACTGAATTGTTATCTTGACGGCAAGGCAGAAAGGATCTGCGCTTTGGAAATCGCGACTGCAACGGGAATTTCGCCGGGGTTGTGGGCTTTGGCGCGATTTCCAAAACGGGGCTCCTTTCTACGCCGGTTCCTTGTCCAGGCCGAAGGCATCGTGGACGGCGCGGGCGGCGTCCTCGATGTGGACTTCATCGACGGTGACAGCGATTTTGATTTCCGAGGTGGAGATCATGCCGATGTTGATGCCTTTGTCGCCGAGAGCCTTGAACATGGTGGCGGCGACTCCCGAATGAGAGCGCATGCCGATGCCGACGGCCGAAAGTTTCGCGATGCCGGCCTCGGTCTCGATCTTCGCATCCTTGGAGAGTTCGGCTAGGACGGGCTTGAGGGCCGCCTGCGCTTTTCCGAGATCCGTGGAGTGCATGGTGAAGGAATGCTTGGAGCGGTCGTCGTTGGAGATGTTCGAGACGATCATGTCCAGATTGATCTCGGCATCGGCGAGTGCGCCAAGGATTTTGCCGGACATGCCGGGATGGTCCGGGATGCCGGAGATGGTGACGCGCGCCTGGGAGCGCTCGATGGAGATGCCACGGATGACGACGTTTTCCATATTGGGATGTTCTTCTAGCACAAGTGTTCCTGGGTTGTCATTAAGTGAGGACCTGACCTCGAAAATCACGCCGAACTTTTTCGCGAACTCGACGGAGCGGGACTGCATCACCTTGGAGCCGGATGAGGCCATTTCCAACATTTCATCGTAGGAAATTTCCGGAAGCTTGCGGGCGTTCTTCACGATGCGCGGATCGCAGGTATAGACGCCGTCCACATCGGTGAGGATCTGGCAAATGTCCGCTTTCAGCGAAGCGGCGACGGCGATGGCAGTGAGGTCGGAGCCACCCCGGCCCAGAGTGTGAACCATGCCCTCTAGAGTGATGCCCTGGAATCCCGCAACGACGAGGGTTTTTCCCTCCTCAAGGTAGCGGTTCATCAGGGATGGATCCATGTTCGAGATGCGTCCACGGGTGTGGCTGCCGGTGGTGAAAATACCCGCCTGCCTGCCAGTGATGGATGCGGCATCGACGCCGAGGGCGTGGAGAGCCATGGAGACGAGGGCGATGGTCTGCTGCTCGCCGGTGGCGAGGAGGACATCGAGTTCGCGCTCGGAAGGATTTTCGCCCAATTCCTTGGCCATGGCTATGAGCTTGTCGGTGACCCCCGACATGGCGGAAACGACGGCGACAACCTTGTTGCCCCCATCGCGTGTGCGTTTCATGCGCGCGGCGACGTTGCGAATGCGGTCGATGGAGCCGACGGAAGTGCCGCCGTATTTTTGAACGATGAGTGCCATGGGTTGCGAAGCGGGCGGAGTGAAAGGGAGGCCGCTTCAAACTTCAACTCTCAAAATTCAACTTTCAAGGAAGAGGCACTTTCCTCGCCGTCGGCTCGTTCCGTTTAACTTCCATTTCGATCCCGCCACGGCTAGCCCACCCCCACCCCAACCCGCAGAGTTCTCATACTCCACAGAACCCCCGCCGCCGCCTTCGCATCGCCTTTCATCGGCCGTGCACCATCCTTCCGTTTCCCGGAAAATCGCTCTCGCGCCCCGGCAAAAGCCTCGTTGACGAATTCCTTGCTGCCGATCACCGCGCTGTCCGTGAAATATCTCACCCTGCACCGCAGCATTTTCGCGATCCCTAGTTCTTTCAATGCCGTGCTCCCGTCCCCCTTTTCCAACGCTCCCACCGTGTTGAGGTTGGATTGGATTTTCCCCGCACTGGCATCCGCCCGCCCGCTTTTCCTTCCCAGTGCGAGACCCATCGATGACTGCTAGGAAGTTGCTTTTTGCGGGAGGCTCTTGGAACAGCCGTTGGGCTAGACCGGAGGGCGGGGAAAAGGGGGTTGATAGTGAAGGAACGGAACTTCATAGACTGAAATCATTTTTATGGTAAGGACAAGTGGTCTGCACTCCGCCTTTATCAAGCAGTCGGCGACGCGTTTCTCCCTGTCTCACTTCTTTGCCTTGATCTCTGGCTGGCGAGAAACAGACAGACACTTGCCAGAAGTCCCGCACCGGTTGGTTCGGGAACCGCCGTCGCTCCGATGGCCAGCGGAAACGTCTCCAGCGCGACGAGGGTAGACAGCCCGGTGCTCAGGTTGGTGCTGACCAGGTTCGGGCCGCTGGTCCGGTAAGCGATTCCGGTGTTATGGTCGATAGTCAGCATCGTGTTGACCGCGTTGCCCGCAGTCAAAGACACGAACGTGGTCTGCCCGGTCATCGGATTGATTTCCCGGTAATCACCCCCGAAGTAGCCGATGAGTTTCTGATCGAAGGTTCCAAGGGCGATGATGGCCGCAGCTATGTTGACGGTGGTCATCTGACCGGTGGTAAGGTTGGTGGAGGTCAGAAGCTGGCCGTTCCAGAGGTATGCGATCCCTGATGTCTGATCGAGCGCGAACAGAGTGCTCGCGTCCACTCCGCCCCCCGTTGGCGCGATGGACGTGGTCTGGCCTGTCGTCGGACTGATTTCCCGGTAGTCCGCGCCAAAATGGCCGATCAGTCTTTGATTGAAAACCCCGAGAAGGAGGGGAGCCGAGGGCAGGATCACGGTGGTCGAGACACCCGTCGTAAGATCTGTGGTGATCACGTTCGAACCACTGCGTCGGTAAATGTTCCCCGTGGTCTGGTCGATCGTGAGAACCGAATCGATCGGTCCAACTCCGGATGCCGCAACAGACGCGGACTGACCCGTCGTGGGATTGATATCCCGGTAATCGCTGGCGAAGTAGCCGATCAGAGCGGCGTGGAGTGGCAGAGCAAGGATGGATTGGGAAATGATCGCCGCCAGTGTTTGAATTCTCATGTATGGGGTTTTGCGAAAATGGATTTGAAGAAAGCCGGAAGCATAAGGGTCAGGTCATTCACGTCAAGACCATGAATGGGGTCTGCGGTCGGATTCCTGGCAAGGGTAGGAGGAAGAGGCTGATGACTGTGGCGAAGACGATGCCGAAGGCGAGCGAGGCGGCCAAGGACTTGAGGAACTGAGCCTGGACCTGCTTTTCCAAAAGCAGCGGATGAGGTCGGTTCCCGCAATTTGACATTCTCCCACCGCACCAAGAAGACCAGAGCAATTATTTGTGTGGGAAGTAGTGGCAGGAAGTAGTGGCAGAAGTATTGGCGTGAACTCCGCTCCCGTCCGCGGGTGCACTGACCAGACACTACGGCACCAGCATGCGATAGAATCGCCTTACTGTTTCAGCCGGGGGAGTGTCGATGATCGAGATCACGCCGGATGGATCGGCTACTTGGGTTTTCAGCGTCAGCCAGCTGTCGGGTGCTAGGTTCGGCGAAAACTGGATCGTATATTCCTGCCCGGGGTTGCCGATGAAACTGAGGATTAATCCGCCACTCCCATTTGCGTCTTCTTTAATCGTGCCGCTGCTTTGCACCGTTCCCGGGCTGCTGTAGGAAACCGAGTTGTCGCTGCTCGTGGAGGCCGTGTTGCCATTGGCGGAGCCGTCGAAAGCGACACCGGCGGCAATCGCGGCGACCACGCTGCCGCTCCCGGTCATGCCGGCCACAGCGAGATCATAGGTGGGGCCGCTTCCAGTGATCGTTGCAGTCGTGGCTCCAGCGCTGCCACTCAGGGTGACATCTCCATTCGTGAAGTTGGTGACCGGTTCGCTAAAGACGACGGTGAAATGGATGGGCGTCGAGATGGTCGGATCGGTCTGAGCCGCGGCCTGGTTGATCGTGACAGTAGGAGGAATGGTATCCAGCTCGAAGGCGCCGATGTCCACCGTTCCGCTCTGAACGCGCGCGAAACCGCGCTGGTCGGTCGTGACGCCGCTTGGAATCAGGTCGTTGCTGCCCGCGTTAATGGCCGGGCTGCCTGCGAGCAGCGCGTGGGTTTGCGTCGGGCCGCCGTTGTTTGCCAGTGCGCCAAGGTTGGCCGATTGTCCGGTGATGTTGTGCGTGCCGGACAGGATCACATTGGAAGTGTCCTGCACCAGGTTGTAATCACCCGCGCCAATGGATCGATCCGAGCCGGTGCCGAGAATATCCGGAGCGGGGGGGGAACCAAATTCCACGGGAAAG
>JBBSJY010000174.1:0-9963 GCA_038256845.1 Verrucomicrobiales bacterium
AGAGGAGTTCAAGAAAGCGGCTGCAGTTGCGGCCGAAGCGAAAGCTGCGGCGGATAAGCAGGCGAAGGAGAGGGCGGAGGCAGAACATCGTGCCGCCGCCGAGGCAAAAGCCGCTGAGCAAGCCAGGGTTGCTGCTGAGGCCAAGGCAAAGGCTGAGGAGGAAAAAAGAGCCAAGGCTGAAGCCGAAGCAAAATTTCGTGCCGAGGCTGAAGCGAAAGCAGTGGAGGACAGGAGGGCCGCAGCCTTGGCTAGAGCCAGGGCGGAGGAAGAGGCGAGGGCGAAGGCTGAGGTCGAAGCGAGACTCGTAGCCGCCGAGGCGGCGAGGGCCACCGCCGAGGCTCATGCGGCGGCGGAGGCGAAACTCCGGGCCGCCGCCGAAGCGAGGTCCGCCGAGGAGGCCAGGCTCCGGGCTGCGGCAGAGGCCAAGGCCGCGGAGGAAGCCAGAGTTGCCGCCGAGGCCCGGGAGCGGGCAAAATCAGAGGAAGAGGCGAGAGCCAAGGCGGAGACGGAAGCGAAACTTATCGCCGCCACCGAAGCCAAAGCTCGGGAAATGGCCGTCGCCACCGCCGAGGCCATGGCTGCGGAAGAGGCGAAACTCCGGAAATCGGCGGAAGCAAAGGCCGAGGAGGAAATCAAACTTCGTGCTGCTGCCGAGGCCAAAGCGGCCGAGGAAGCGAGCCTTGCCTCCATTGCAAAAGCGAGAGCGGAGGAAGATGCAAAAGCCAAATCTGATCGGGAAGCCGAACGGAGGGCTGCCGCGGAGGCCAATGCCAAGCGGGAAGCCAACCTTAGAACCGCAGCAGAGGCCAAGGCCGCGAAAGAGGCGAAGCTGAGGGCTGCCGCCGAGGCCAAGGCGAAAGCGGAGGAGAAGGCGAGAGCCAAGGCCGCCGAAGCTGCCCAAGCCGCCACCGAGAAAAAGCGGAAGGCCCCCCATAGCATCTGGTTCTACACCTGCGAAGGCGAGCGGGTGGGCCCGGTGGCCTTTGACGAGCTACGGAAGCTGGCGGCCAACTCGGAATTGGACCCGCGATTGGACATGGTTTGGAAACAGAATACGGAGGCGTGGTTGCCGGCCGGGCAGATCGACGGCCTGTTCGAACGGCTCAGCGTGCCGGTGAAGACTGCAAAAGCAACGGGGCGACTTGATGTCCCCCCTTCTCCAACCAAACAGGTTGCCCAGCCCGCGATGGCCACAGTGGGGCCGTGGCCGGGGTCCCGCCGACGGAGTCTCCTCCTCGTCACCTTGGTTTTCCCGGTTGTGTGGTATTACGCATTGGATTGGATCAGCCCCTTTTTGGTCAAACAGTTCGGTCAGATTCTGATGGGCAAGGTCCTGCTGGTCGCGCCCTTCGTTCCGCTGGCAGTTCTGGTCTGGTTCGGCCTGACGCGATTGACGAATCTCGGGATGAGCCGGTGGTGGTTCCTCGGGTTTTTCGCGCCGATTCTGAATCTCTGGGTAGGGTATCGGTGTTTCGCTTGCCCGGCGGGATATGGCTACCACAAGCGGATCGACGGCCCCGGGATTGTCCTGGCAATCCTGTATTCGCTCGTCGTGCTGGTTGCGCTGTTGGTTGTGGCGGTCTTTGCGACCGATAGCCCCGCGCTTCAGGAAAAGATTCGTGGTCTGATCCCGCCCGCCAAATAGCGGGCGGCGGCCGCCCGCCACCGGACGATGCGTGATAGAGGGCGGAGGTATCCGCTATCCGGATGACGGACCGGGTCACTCTTTCCGCAGATGGACCATGTAGTTATCGGCCCGTCATTTCTTTCCGGGGCGTCGGCCGGGGATTTTGGAATCCTGCCCGGCAGGCGGTCCCGCTCTCCTGCCTTCCATCTCACGGGTGCGCTTCCGCCAGTCGCGGCGGGGCGGTTTCTCACCCGGCAGAGGGGCGGGGACGGGGGCTTCGTAGTCGAAGCCCTTCAAACGTTTTTTCACCAGCCTCCGACCGATGAAAAGTTCCAGCATGTCGAGCAGGTTGAGATCTTGCCGGGGAACAAAGCTGATCGCCTCTCCCTGCGCATCCGCCCGGCCGGTGCGGCCGATGCGATGGACATAATCCTCGGGATTGACCGGGAAATCATAGTTCACGACATGGGTGACACCTTCGATGTCGATGCCTCTTGCAACAATGTCCGTGGCGACGAGGACCTGTGCCTTGCCGTCCTTGAAATCCTGGAGTGCTTGGAGCCGTTGATCCTGGGAGCGGCTGGAATGGAGTTTCACCACTTTGACCTGGGCCAGTTTGAGAAAATTCGTGATCCGGTCCGCTCCCTCTTTCATCCGGGCAAAAACAAGTACCCGCTCGAAATTCGGCAGCCGGAGGAGTTTCAGCAGGAGGGCGCTCTTCAAGTGCGCGGGCACCTCGTAGACGAACTGATCTACCGTGTCCGCGGGATTCGACCGTCTGCCGATTTGAACCATTTTGGGATGATGCTGGAACCGGCGCGCCAACGACTCGACTTCTTTGGAAAGTGTCGCCGAAAACATGAGAGTCTGCCGCCGATCAGGCAAGTTTCCGATGATCGTCCGGATGTCCGGCAGAAACCCCATATGGAGCATGCGGTCCGCTTCATCCAAGACGAGTATCTCGAGCCCATCGAAATCAATCTTCTGGCGAGCGGCGAGATCCATCAAGCGCCCGGGTGTGGCGACGACGATCTGGACACCCTTGCGCAACGCCTTGATCTGGGATTTTTCGTCCGCCCCGCCGTACAGGGCGGCGACGCGTAGGGCGAGGTGTCGCCCATGGCATTCCACGTTCTCCTTGATCTGGACGGCGAGTTCGCGGGTGGGGGCGAGGACGAGCGCCTTGACGCCCGGCCGGTTGTTGCAGCCGGACTGCGAAATCCGATGGAGCATCGGCAGCACGAACGCCGCCGTTTTGCCTGTGCCGGTCTGGGCGATGGCGATCAGATCGTGCCCTTGCATCACCTTCGGGATCGCAGCCGCCTGCACGGGCGTGGGGTGGGTGAATCCCGCTTTCCGGACGGCGCGAAGAATTCCGTCCTCAAGTCCGAATTTACTGAACGGCATGGCAGGATGATAGACTTCAAAGAAAGAGGATGACACGGACTTTTAATCCGGATCCTGAGCTGTGCCTGATCGCGGCTTGGAACTTGGAACTATCGTGCGCTTTGCAATCCTCCGGGCAAATCGCCCTGACATTTCGGAACACGCATGCGGGAAACGTCACAAAAGGCGCTTGATCAGGCGTGGCACGGCTCTTGCAAAGATTGGCCAGCCGCGGTGAACGCGACCACAAACACGCCCAGGCTTTTTAAAGCGTGATCACTCCCCAAGAAACCTAGCAATCCCAAAATCAACATATGAACTCAATCATCTATATCATCGGCGCTATCGTAGTCATCGTGGTAATCCTCAAAGTGCTGGGATTGTTCTAACGCGTGTCCGGCCCGCGGATGATTTCGATCCGGCCATCGATCCGTCACAGGATGGATGGCCGGTTTTTTGGGTTTCATTTCGACGGGGGTCAAGCGCCTGTTAGACATTCGAACGCAGGAGACGGAATCATTGATAGGTGAGCTGGCAAGTCGCTTTGCAATTCTCGTCCGAGGCAAACCTGATCCAGTAGGCGGAGAATGAATCCGGGAAATTGTGAGTGACGGATTCGTTCGCTTTGATGGCAAACGTCCGGTATTCGACCCAATTTCCGTCGCCGGTGAGATCGATTTCCGCCCGGATGGTGGTATCCCTATCAGCTTTCAGGGCGAGGATCTTCCTGTCATAACCCGTTAGGAGGTAGGGGTCGGAAACTTGTCCGGCTCGGATCGCGGATTCATTCCACGGTCCGCCTTCTCCGCGGGGTTTTCCGAGTTGCCACAGATCGTCGACGGCACCGGCCCAGAGCGCTGTTTTTCCATCGGTGGAGCGGATGATGTGGGGATTGCCAGATGCCGTCTCATCGGCGACGCCCGAAAGGATCAAAAGGCCTCTGTAGGAGCAGAAATCATGGACCGCGCGGTTGTGGGTGGCGATGGGGCGGACCTTGGAGAAGCCGCCGGCATTGATGGCGGGAAGTTCGTAGAAGGTGCCGTGGGCTTGGAACATGTCGCGCTCGGTGGCGACCTCACGGGCGATGCGGTATTTGCCGAAGGGGCCGCCGCCATCGAAGGCGGAGTCGCCTTTCGGCAAACGCCAGCGCGTGTCGTCGTCATCAATGAAGATGACTGATGCCCGATCCACTTCGAGGATGCCGGCGTGGTCGGGGATGGCGGTGCGGTCTTTCTGGAAGCGGTGGGCATTTCCATCATCGACGGGAGCGAGGGTGAGGGTTGCGTCCAGTTCGTAGTAGCCGATGTCGCTGCCGTCCGGATTCTGGGCAGCAAAGGCGAGAGTGCGCTTATTCTCGGCCCGCGCGCGGATGAGGCCGCCGGTGGCGGGTTCGCCGACAGTTGCGAGGCCTGCAAAGAGCGGGGCCGCGGTGTTTTCACGCCGATCGTGATTGCGGTAGTGGAAGGAGGCGTTGGCTCTCACAAGGTCGGCGGAGGATCGGATACGGACCCACGCACCGGTCTGATCGGCGGTAAAGGTGTGGAGGCGGGATTCGCCGGGAGAGGCTTGGAGGGTGGTGAGGGGAGCCCATTTGCCGTCCCCTTTCCGATCGACTTCGAGGGTGACGGTAACGGTTTCGGCGGAGTCGTGGTTGATGTGGAGGCAGCGGAGATCGTAGCCGGAGAACAGATAGGGATCGGAAGGCTCGTTGGCTTTGACGGGGTCGTTGTGCCAGAGGGTGCCGCGGCCGATCACCGGACCGAAAGAATCGAGCTGCGGGGGATCGATAAACCAGAGGTTGGACTGGGACTGAGGGGCGGCGATCTCACCTTTGGCTCTGCGTTTGTTGGCGAACTCGGAGGCGGCGGTGTCATTGCAGCCGAGCACCAGTTTGTCGTTCCAGATGGCAAAGTCGCCCAGCACCTTGAGATAATTCGATCGAGGGATGATGCCGGAGGAATTCTCCGGGGTGAAGGATTTCGGAAACTTCCAGAAAGCACCGTGCATGGTCATGAGGAGGTCGTCGCCCTCGCCGATTTCGCGGATGCGGGGCCATTCGGTATTCCAGCCGTGGGCGCCGTCGTAGGAGTGCGACGATTTGGGCAGGCGGTAGTAGCTCCATGTCTTGTTGTGAAGGACGGCAAGGATGAGTGAGCGATGGTCCCAGCCGATCGACCAGATCGGATCGGTGCCCGGATTTCGGGAACCGGTGATGCCCCCCGGGCCGGTCACTTCGGTGAACTGGTTGCGGCGGACCATGGTCCACTCTTCGGATTCCCCGTCCCAGGTGCCGAGGACTCCGGAGGGGGTGGCGGGGTCGGTCATGCGGCGTGGATCGTTGTCCCCGTTGTTTGCGTACACCAGCAAGCCTTGGCCGGAGAAGAGACCTTTGCCGTGGTAGCCGGGCAGGTCCATGCGGCGGCCGCCGGGATTGTGGGTGTCCCGGTAAAGTTCGGTGACCGCGAGCGTTTTGACGTCCACTTCATAGAGACCTTCCTCCATGCTGGCGTAGTAGATCTTCCCGGCGGGCTCGAGGAGATGGCGGGCGTTGCCGGTCGGACGGCCGTACATTTCCGCGTAGGGAATGGCCCGGACGGTGCGTTGGGAATCAATGGCATACGGACCGATGAAAAGTTGTTCCGACTCGGTGTGGATCATCCGGTTGGCAGGAGTGCCGCCGATGCTTTCCGGGCGGATGATTTGTTGGAGATCGTCGGTGATTTCGTAGAGTTTGTCGTTCGAGCCCTCGGGTTCGTGCGGGCCGTAACTGACCACCCAGAGGCGGCCGGCGAAGGGGACCACCGCACCGGTTCCGCACTCGCGCTGGCTGTTGAACATGGCCAGGTGCGGGTAGATGCCCGAGAGCTGGAGCGGGGCGGCGGCGACTAGCGATGCTGTCGCGATCAGAAGGGACGGAATGCGCATGGAGTGGAAATGGGTTTGGGTGGAAGAACCGCGGCCTTAGCGCAAACAACGAATGTTCTTCTGGTTTCGCGCCAGCCGCTTGAGGAGAGGGCCACGGACTCTACCCCAATCGGGGAACAAGACTTCCACGATTCCCGCGTTCATTCTCGGTCGGCATGCGCATTCTTCTCCGCCTTACCTCCGCGGACCACACCCACACGAATACCAAAGGAGCGGAGTTCACTACCGCGGCGCCTGCACAGGTGCCGAAACACCCTCCACAACCACCAAGGCATCAGGTGGTGCCAGGGGGGACGGAAATGTGCTACCGGGTCGTATGGCTACCGTGACGGAGACCGGTAACGCCTTTCGCACCAACAGACTTGATTTTTTTGGGATTGATGGCGAAGGGAATTTCCGCTAAACTGGTTCTGCCGGGTAGCTCCAATGATCTGCCGGGCTTGTTTTCGCAGAATTATTTTCTTCCATGCCTCCACGTCCACAGAAACGCCGCCCCAGCCGCAATCGTAACCGATACGGCCCCCCGAAACGTTCCACCAAGAGCGAGGAGGAGAAGGCGGTGGAAGTCGACGGTGAGATTTCCTCCGTCCTCGCGGGGACCATGTTCCGCGTCAAGCTGGCCAGCGGTCACGAGGTTTTGGCGCACATTTCAGGCAAGATGCGCAAGCGGTTCATCCGGCTGGTGGTGGGCGACAAGGTGAAGATGGAAATGTCGCCCTACGACCTTACCAAAGCCCGGATCGTGTTCCGATTGAGCTGATCGTCCGGATGGGACGGAGAGGCTAGTCTTCGCCGTCGTCATGGTCCTCCGCTTCGATGGCCCTGACGGCTCCCAGAGTCCTGCGCTCGATTACGATCACCCCGAGCAAATCGTCCTGGCGCACCACGAACTGGTTCAGTTTCATCAGTTCGAGCATCGCGAGAAAGGTGACGATGACCTCGGATTTGGTGGTGGCCGTTTGGAACAACTCGTCGAAATGGCGGGCTTCTCCGGGAGCGAAGCGGGCCAGCAGGAAATCGATCTTATCGGAAACCGTGAAGCGGTCGTCAACGATATCGCCGAAATCGTGGGCCTCCTCAAAGCGTTTGAGGACATTTTGAAAGGCCCGGATGAGATCGAAGATTGAAACCTCGGCGAGGGGTGCGGGTTCGTCGGCGTGAAGGTCGGGGGTCTCCGGCTGATGGGCGAACCGACCCTCCTGTTCGAGTTCGCGGATGGAGAGGAAGCCGGCGGCGTCTTTGAATTTCTTGTATTCGATCAGCTGGCGGATCAATTCCCAACGAGGGTCATCCTCTTCGGCATCCTCTTCGGGCGGTTGGTCGATCCGCGGCAACAGCGTGCGACTCTTGAGATACATCAGGTTGGCGGCCATGACGATGAACTCGGAGGCAAGGTCGATGTTGAGCAGTTTGAAAGTGTTGATGTAGTCGAGATACTGACGGGTGATCCGCTCGATGGAAATCATCTGGATGTCGAGTTCGTCCTTCTTGATAAGGTAAAGAAGGAGGTCGAGCGGGCCTTCGAATATCTCGAGTCGGACCTTGTAGTCGTTGGCTTCCACGCGGCGGGTCGTAAGGGAAGCGAGCGCCCCCTGCGAGGGTAAATTTCCCCTCGCATGGCGGATTGGCGTGTGCGTCTACTCTTCCGCCCTGAGGCGGACCAATCCCATGGAATACGACGAGTCGCAGCAATTTAACGAACGCTTGAACCACTGGGTGGCAAGCCAGGGCTTTTGGTTCCAGCTCCGATATTCGCTCATGGGAAGCGGCCTTGCAGGTACGAAGGGTTTCCATCTGATGGGTCTGGGCCTGCGCCTGATGGTGTTCCTCGTGTTGGTGATGGCCGTGGGTGGGATTTATCTCATGACACGGGTCGGTTCGGAGGAATTTGCGAAGGGGATCGAGGAGCGGATCGGGACCACCCTCCATGCTGATGAGGTCGAGCTCAAAGGGATTGCCCGGAACAGCGGGAGCGGAGTGATTCCGCAGCTCGCAGCAACCGGCGAAGCGACTTTTTTCTCGGCTTTGGAGGCACGGAACGTTCGTTTCAAGCTGGGGCTGCTCCACGGGATAATTGGCAAGAAAGATCCCGGCACTGTGATGATTGGACGCCTGGAGGTGGATCTTCAGGCAGGAGCAGCCGATCCAAGAGCTGCGGAAAGGATTTCCAGCGCCCTGTTCGAAGATCGGGGCGGAGATCTGCCCACCCGCTTCGATATTGAAGATGCCACCCTTCGTTGGGGTTACGGGGCCACGACGCGGGGAGGGATTCAGAACTCCCGTCTGCGGATTCAGAAAATGGAGGAGGGTTGGAAGTTGGTTTTCGAGGGAGGGACATTTTCACAGAACTGGTTGCGGAATTTGGAGATTGTAAGTTTGGTGGCAAGTTGCTCGCCGCAGGGAATCGATTTTGAGGAGGCGCTCTTCAAGGTAGGACAAGGAACTGTAAAAATCGAAAATCTCCGGCTCGTTGCCGGTGAGCGGCCACAGGTGGAGGGACGGGCGACGCTCAAACGCCTGCCGCTCGACTCGGTGCTCCCGGTGGTGGCACGCAGTTTCCTGGAGGGTTCGATTTCCGGCGTGTTCGATATCTCGGGATCGACAAACACGCCGGAAGGCATCGGTTTTGAGGGAACCGTGATGCTGGAAGAAGGGGACCTGATCCGGCTGAAGGACCGGGTGCACCTGCTTCGGGCGCTCAGCGTGGTGGTTGCCTATCACAATTACCGGAAAGTCGATTTCCGGCAGGGGTCGTTCAAATTGAAAACCGGCGGCGGGACCTTTGAAATCCAGGATCTGGCCTTGGACGGAAAGGAGTTGATGACCTTGGAGGGCAACATCAAAGGGCGTCCACCCACCGAGGACGAACAACGCCAAACGAAGGAACAGGAAGCGGTATCGCCGCTTTTTGCCAGCGAGCTCCTGGATGACGCGGAGGTTTTGAGCGAGGAAGATGCAGGATTTACGCTCAGGCGGGCTGCCGAGGCTGCGGATGCGAGCAAGTCAGGGAGCGAGGAATCGGGGGCCGCCGTTTTCGACGAGGTGGCTGGGACGCTGGCCGTCCCACCTTGGGAAGCTCAGGAACAGAACGCTGCACGGGCACTGAGATTTGAGGGAGCTTTGGAAATCACCCTGCCTCCGGATGCCTTTGAAAGGGCTCCCATCCTCCGGGATCTACATGGGCGCGCGGCAGGCTCGGGGCGGGTTCCGCTGAAAGTTCCGGTGGAAGGCACTTTCTACGAGCTGACCCTCGGCCAGGCGGAAACCATTTATAGCCAAGGCACCCGGTGAGGGGGACCTCATTCAGGGAGTGAGGCCAAGCCGAGGCTGGCGTAGATCTCACGCGTGGCGTGGCTTTTGTTCAAGGTGTAGAAATGGATGCCATCCACTCCCTCGTCCAGCAACCCGGCACATTGTTGGGCGGCATAATGGATCCCGGCGCGGACCACCGCCTCCGGACTCGATTTGGCCCGCTCGAGCGCCCGCATGAGTTTCGCGGGATAGCGGGCGCCTTCAGCCAATTCGGCCATGCGCTTCATGCCTTGCAAGGAGGTGACGGGCATCAGCCCCGCGAGGATCGGAACGTGAATTCCCGCCAGATCGCACCGGTCGCGGAAATCCAGAAAGTCGTGGTTGTCGAAGAAGAGCTGGGTGCAGATGTAGTCCGCTCCCGCGTCCACCTTGGACTTGAGAAATTCCAGTTCGGCGAGTCGGTTGGGAGTCGCTGGATGGCCCTCGGGAAATCCGGCGACGCCGATGCCGAAGCCGCGGGGGTCGGGATGGATTGCGCGGCTGTTGAAGCGCTTGATGTGGGCCACCAGATCCGACGCGTGGCGGAATCCGCTTTCAGACCAATCGTAATCCGGGCGGTCTCGCGGCGGATCGCCGCGGAGAGCAAGGATGTTTCCCACACCAGCCTCGGCATAGCGGGTGAGGACTGATTCAACCTCCTCTTCGGAATGGCCAACGCAGGTGAGGTGGGGAACAGGTGGGATCGAGGTGGTCTCCTTGATGCGGACCACGAG
>JBBSJY010000175.1:0-9916 GCA_038256845.1 Verrucomicrobiales bacterium
GCAAAGGCAGGGACCGATCTCCGAGCGGTCCGGCGCGTGGCGCGAGAATGAGAAAGCGAATGTGCGGCGCGCTGGCTCCATTCATTCGCGGATCATTCGCATCCCACGCGCCGGACGCCCCGGAGGTGCGTCCCTGCCATCATCGCAGGGCGACGAATGAACGATCCCGTTTTCACAATCCTCGCGCGCGGCAATATGGAGGACCATTCCCGACCCCATCGCGTTCAAAAATTTAATTAATAGATCTGTTCATCTCACGGGATTCTGGTACCCATTCAGATCTTACCAAACCCTTTCAAACGGGTAAAGGTGGAAGGGAACGACATGAAAACAAACCAACGAGAAATGGCTCCGAGAAGTCGGAACTCCCGGCGTCTTCTAACTGCGGCCGCCTGCATGGGACTCACCGCGGGGGCAAATGCCGCGACCGTTTCGCTCGGCACCGCGATCAACTTCGCGGTGCTGGGGGGATCGACCATCACCAACACCGGCCCCAGCGTCATCACCGGCGATCTCGGCCTTAGTCCGGGCACTTCGGTCACCGGATTTCCTCCCGGAAGCGTGACAGGGACCACCCACGTCGCCAATGGCGTCGCCGGACAGGCAAAAACCGATGCGCAGGCCGCCTTTCTGGATCTGGGCGGACGACCGTTTACCCAGGACCTGACAGGCCAGGATCTCGGCGGCCTCACCCTCACACCGGGCGTCTATTTTTTCTCTTCCACCGCCCAGCTCACGGGGTCGCTTACACTCAATGGGGAGGGGGTGGCCGATCCGCTTTTCATTTTCCAAATCGGCTCCGCACTGACAACCGCCTCGAATTCATCGATTCTCGGAATCAACGGCGTCAGTTCCTGTGATATCTTTTTCAGGGTGGGAAGCTCCGCCACGCTCGGGACCGACACCTCCTTCTCAGGAACCATCATCGCGTCCGAAAGCATCACGCTTGATACCCGCGCCAGCGTCGACGGAAGAACCCTCGCACTGAACGGAGCCGTCACGCTCGACACGAATCAGATTGACGCTTCCCATTGTATCCCTGAGCCCACGTCCGGCACTTTGCTCATGTTGGGAGGCCTGTTGTTTGCGACACGCCGGAGGCGGACCTTGGCGCGGGGGTGATTCCGCGCCCGCCGCCGTCACCACCAGCCGCTGGCGTGGTAGCGGTGGTTGAAGATCCATTTTCGGTAGATCGTTTCCAGCCTGAAGTGGGTCTGATAGCCTCGCAGGAGGCCGAACCAGCCCGAGTTGAAAACAAACAAGTCGTCCCAGCCGCCGCCACCCCGGAAATCGGCGACGGCAAACCGATCGCCCGACCCGAGGTTCCAACCGTTGATCCAATCCGCCTGCCAGCTTCCGGTAGCGGAAAATTCACGGCCCGCGTTCGATCGGATGATGCCCAGATACTGTGTGCTCCAATTATCCTTGTTATAGACGACGAGATCGTCATCGGCATCGCCGTCGGTGTTTGCAGGATAGAATTGGTCGCGACGCTGCATTTGCCACCCCGGCAAATGGCTTTGCGAGTTGTCATAGCGGCGTCGGCCGACCAGCTTGCCGCCATCGCTCTCCAAGTAGCCCAGATAAACGGGTCCCCAGTCGAGACCATTGAAGATTGCCAGGTCACCCTGGCCGTCGCCCGAGAAGTCCAGCACATGCAGCTTGTCATTTCTCCGCATCTGCCAAATCCCGGGAATCGTGCCATAGTGGCGGTCCCGCAAGGATAGTTGCGAGCCGGTGGAGACAAACGTCATCAGGTGCACCTGCGCCCAGCTTCGGGTGTTGAACGAGGCCACCTCCTCAAGGCCGTCGCCATTGAAATCCCCGACGTGGAATTTCTCGTGCCGACCCATTTCCCAGCCGGGCAGAAACTGATCGTAGCGGCGCGACATCTGGAGTGTCGTACCGGTCGACCGCAGCATGCCGAAGTAAGGGATTTTCCAGTTGCTGCCATTGAAAACCAGCAGGTCGTCGCGGCCGTCACCATCGAAATCGCACACATAAAACTCATCGCTAGCCCGGGTCTCCCAGCCCGGAAGGTTTCCATCATAGCGGCGGACCGGCTCGAAATGGTCGCCGAAGGATTTCAAAAGGCAGACGTAAGGTTTGTTCCAGTTGCTGAGATTGATGATATACAAATCATCCAGACCGTCGCCGTCGAAGTCGCCGGCGCGCAGGATATCCGAATTCCGGACCTGCCAGGAGCGGTTTCCCGCAGCGTTGCGGATCATGTCCGTGTTATACCAGGTGGGTTCAAGCACGCCGGAAACCCCGCGGGGCGGGGAGCCGCGCACGGGGTCATCGGGACCGACATCCCGATCGGCCGCCAGATGGAGCGAGAGCTGGCGGTCATCGAGCAACACGACGTCCGCCCGGCCGTCGCCATCGAAGTCCCCGGTGACGTTCCGCCGGAAGTCGGCTTTTTGGTACGGTCTGAATTGTTCGCGCACGTTGGTGTGTCCGACGGGGTTGTGGACGGGCGTGTTGTTGTTCATGCGCCCGACGGAACTCGGGCGGAAAATACAGTTCGTCCACTGGCCGGAGCCGATGGTCGCGCCGGGAAACAGGCCGACATCCTGGGTGGTATCCGCGATATGGGCGGTGGTGGTGGGGATCGGACGCCACGGCGGGAGCCAGACGTTCCATTTCAGGGTCGCGCGGCTGGTATTGCGGGTGAGGTTCCCGGCGCCCGGCTCGCCGCCGCCATAGCAACCGCAGGTCGTGCCGCAGGTGTATTCATCCCCGAGCGTGCCAGGCCGGTGCCCGAACTCGTGCGACACCACATTCCAGCCCGCACCGCGTGTAACCGTGAATCGGTTTCCGCCCGCGCAGCCGCCGAAGCTGGCCGTATTGAGGACCAGCACCACGAAGTCCGCCTGCGGGCAGACGTCGTCCACGGCATTGTCGATCAGGTTCTGGCTGTTAGGACCCGCTTCCATCCAGCAACGGTTCCAGTTCCCGCTGAAGCGATACTCCAAGGCGGTACTCCTGGCCGTGGTCACATTGCCGTTGGAGTCGACCAGCGTGATGCCGCTTTGCTCTGAAAACGTGTTCACCCGGAAAATGTTCATACCATTGAGGACCGAGGGATGGATGTCGCGAGTGAACAGGGCATCCAGGATGATGTCCTCGACGTAATCGTTGAAGAGCGCCTGATCCCCGGTGGTGTCGCGGAATCCGTCGCCCATGACGGCGACATTGAACTTCGAGCCGTTCGAGCCGCTGCGGTGGAGCGTGGTGACTTCCGGTCCTTTTGTGGCGGCTTGCGGACGCGGCCCCCCTTCCCTATCCAGCAGTTTGGCGATCTCGCCGCCGGTTGACGCCCCCACCAGTGGAAAATTGTCGCCGTGGCGCTCGATCAGTTCCGGAGTCAGCAGAGTCGCGTCTCCATGGGGAAACCGGGCGACTTCCAAGATATGGATTTGGAGACCCTCCAGTGATTTCCCGATGTCCTCCCCGAGCAACGGCAGCGTGAGGCGGATCGAGCCCTCGGGCTGCATATCATGCCCGTGGGATCCTCCTTCCGGGGGATCATATGAGCGCTCGATCCTCGGGTCTTCGAACGGAGCGATATGATAGATGGCACCCTGCACATCCCGGACGACCAGTAGAAATCCGCCTTCCGGAGGGATTGGAAACGGCTTGTCCAACAGGCCGTTGCCGGTCTCCTGGGCGATCGCGCGGACAAAGGAGAAGTTAACCCCGTCATAGAGGATACGCAGCCGGACGTGGATGCCGCGATCGAGCACGAGCGGATCATCCTGGCCATCTTTGTTCTCTTCAGGAACCTCCAACTGATACTTCATGTCGAAGCTTCCAGGCTCCGGCAACTGGTCCAGCCGCTCGGGCTGCTCCCGGATATTGTCGCCTTCCCAGCCGTCATCAATCTCCCCCTCGCCCCCGTCACCGGGAAGATCCACCGGTTTTCCCTGATCGCGCTGCAAGGGGACGTAGCTTTCCGCAATTTCCGGATCATCCTTTTCCGGCGCCAGCCCCCACAGCCGCAAACCAAGCTGCTCGCCGAGATGGGGAAGATCCACGCCGCGATAGAGTCCTTTCTGGACCGCCGGCAGCAGGAGACCGGTCGCATGGGTTTCTTCCGAGTCCGGTGAGTAGGGGAGCGAATAGAACGGAAAGTCCCGCAACTCCCGTGAAAGCCCGATCAGGATTTCATCCAGACTCGCTTCCTCAGCTGCGACCGATACGACCCATTCGCCATTTTCCTGAAAAACAGAGACCTGTGGCGGCTCGACCACCGCGCGGAAAAACCCGGCCGTCTCACCCTCCGTGAGCGGCACCGACATGGGGGTGAGGAAATCAATTGCTGTGACAGGCGGCAGGACCGTCTCCCATTCCCCTCCCAACGTATTACTGCGATCAATACGGATTCGCGACAGTGGCTCGCTGAAAACATCGAAGTTCATCTGGCCGG
Organism: Verrucomicrobiales bacterium; assembly: GCA_038256845.1. Classification (GTDB taxonomy): domain Bacteria; phylum Verrucomicrobiota; class Verrucomicrobiia; order Verrucomicrobiales; family Akkermansiaceae; genus Luteolibacter. The sequence goes on from JBBSJY010000175.1 coordinate 4,433, forward strand.
GCTCACGACCGTCGCGGCCGAAGTGGCTGGCATTTTGAATGGATGGCTCCTGCGCCGGGCAGGTGATTCCGAGCGCAAGAAGCGCGAGGAGATGGAAGCAATAGGCGCCGGGGCGGAAGGCCAATCCGCCCGGCAGCCTTTTTTCAAAGCATGGTGGCGTTTTCACGCCTTAGATATTTATACCCGCGATGGAATGTCACTCTTTTTCCACTGCGGAATTCTGGTTCCACTCCCGCCTCCCGCCCGCTATCACTCTCGCATGCAAAGAATCCCGCCCGTTGCCCTAACCGTGGCGGGGTCCGACTGTTCTTCCGGAGCGGGCATGCAGGCCGATCTGAAAACCTTCCAGCATTTCGGCGTCCACGGGCTCACCGCTGTCACCTGCGTCGTTTCGGAAACGGCCGATATCGTCCGCGCGGTCCATCCGGTGCCGCCGGAGATGGTCGCCGACCAGCTTTCACTGCTGCTGGAATCGTTTCCGGTGGTCGCGATCAAGACCGGCATGCTTTTCTCGGCCGCGCACGTTGCCGCCGTCGCGGCGATTCTTGCCCGCCATCCCACCATCCGGCTGGTGGTCGATCCGGTGATGATCGCCTCGACCGGCGCGTCCTTGCTCGAAGATGACGCCATTGCCGCCTACCGCGAAGTGCTGCTCCCTCTCGCCCACCTCATCACGCCGAATGTTCCGGAGGCCGAAACATTGTCGGGTAAAACCATCACCACCCATGCCGATCTCGAATTTGCCGCGCTGGCACTTTCCGAGCAATTCGGCACCGCAGTCCTCGCCAAGGGCGGACACCTTGAGGGCGACGACTGCCTCGACCTTCTCGCCGCGAACGGCCAGGTGAAACATTTCACCGCCAGACGCATCCCGGTGCCCGGCTCCCACGGCACCGGCTGCACGCTTTCCGCCGCGATCACCGCCCGCCTCGCGCTGGGAGATTCACTTGCGAAGGCGGTCGCCGCGGCAAAGGAATATCTCGGCGAAACCCTCGCCCGCTCCTACACTTTCCAGTCGTCTGGCGGCCATTCCGTCCACGCCCTCAATCAGGGAACCGCTTGGCGCTGAGCGTCCGACGAGGCCTCAGTCCACCTTCCAGGCGGCGTCCTGGATTGCCCGCAGCCGCTGGACCTCCGCGGGCTGTTCGCTGGCGATGTCGGTTTCCTCCATCGGATCGGTCTTCAGATCGAAGAGCGCGATTTCTTCCGGAACGCCGGAAAACGGCCGGTCCGGCTTTGCGGGACCGGGAAGGATCAGTTTCGACCAGCCGCTGACAACGACCCGCGCGATCAGGCTTTCGGCGGGATTGGCGAGGTCGGCGATGTCGTGGGTATAGGCTTCGACAAACACCGATTCCCGGGAAGTCATCGCCTCGCGGTCGAGCAGATCCAGACCGGGCAGATCGGCCGGAACCTTCGCGCCGGCCATGTTCAGAATCGTGGGAGCAAAATCGATGATGGAGGCGAGGGTTTCGTCGTCGCGCAGCGGCTCCACCTTGGCCGGCCAACGCACAAACATCGGTGTGCGGATGCCCGTTTCGTAGGGCGAGAGCTTGGCGCGGGTGGCTCCGTAACCCTTGTCCGCGTCCCAACCGTTGTCGGCCAGATAAAGAATGATGGTGTCTTCAGCCAAATCGTTTTTGGCGAGATATCCGTCGAGTTCACCGCAGGTTCGGTCGAACCACTCGACCATGGCATAGTATTTCTCGGCTTCGGGAGTGAGACCTTTGCCAGTGTATTTCGCGAGGATTTCCGCGGGAGGCGTGTGCGGATCGTGCGGCATGAAAGGTGCGTGCCAGATGAAGAATGGTTTCTTCTCCCCCCGGGCGGTTTCAATGAAATCATAGATCGGCTGCATTCCCTTGCGTCCGATCGTGAGCCCCGCGCCGCCGTGGCGACCCTGCCGGGCGGTCATGCCGTGGGTGAAGCCGAGGTCCTTGTAGGTCGCGTTCCAGAGCTTGCCGGTCTGGAAAGTCAGGTAGCCGGCTTCCGTCAGCGCCTGCGGCAGCATGAGCGAATTGTCCAGCAGACGGCGCATCAGCGGTGAACGGTCCGTCCGGTCATTCTCCGCCAGATCGTTGCCGGTGATCCCGTGCCGGCTGGGAAGCTTGCCGGTGAGCAAGCTCGCCAGAGAGGGCGAGCAAACCGGCATGACATAGCCCCGCGTGTACAACAGGCTCTCGGAAGCGATGCGGTCGAGGTGAGGGGTATTCACGACCTCGTGACCCATGAATCCGTAGTGGTCGGACCCGTGGTCATCGGAAATGATGAGAATGATATTGGGCTTGGCCGGTTCCGCGCCAGCGGCGGAAACCACGAGCGCACAGGAGAGAAGCAAGGCAGCGAGGATTTTCATGAGATAGCCATTTATTGATTTGTCAGCCGGTTTTGGGGCGTTTCCCTACGTGCGCGTTCCCACACTTCTTCTTCCGCAATTCCATCCGGTGCCTTTTTCATGAAATTCCTAGTTCTATCAGCCCTTCTCCTCTTGTTCGCCCTGAGCCCGGACTCGCAGGCCGGGCGCCCGAACATCGTGTTCATCCTCACCGACGACCAAGGGGTTGGCGACGTTTCGCATCTCAACCCGCAGGGGCGCATTCCCACGCCGCATGCCGACCGCATCGCCCGCGAGGGCATGAATTTCACCGACGCCCACAGCAGTTCGTCCGTCTGCACGCCATCCCGCTACGGCCTCCTGACCGGCCGCTACGCCTGGCGTTCAAGATTGAAAAAGGGCGTCCTCGGCGGCCTCAGCCCGCGCCTCATCGAGCCGGGACGGATCACCGTCGCCGCGATGCTCAGGGAAAACGGCTATCACACCGCGTGCATCGGCAAGTGGCATCTCGGCATGGATTGGGCGATCAAGGAGGGGAAATCGGTCAACAGGCTGGGCATCGAATCGCCCGCACAGGTGGCCAACGTGGATTTCGCCCAACCCATCACCAACGGACCGAACACCGTGGGATTCGATCGCTTTTGGGGGATCAGCGCGTCGCTCGACATGGTGCCCTACGCCTATATCGAGAATGGCCGCGTGACCCGGGTGCCGGACCGCACCGGCGACTTCCCGTGGTTCCTCGGGCGCGAAAAGCGCACTCGCAAGGGCCCCGCCGCCAAGGACTTCGACGCGGCCGACGTGCTGGGCGACCTCACGCGCGAAGCGGTGGAATACATCGGCGGGCACGCGGCGGCAGCGAAGGAGGGCAAGCCGTTCTTCCTGTATTTCCCGCTCGCCTCGCCGCACACCCCGATCTTGCCGACCGAAGACTGGCAGGGAAAAAGCGGAGTGAACCACTATACCGATTTCACCATGGAAACCGATGGGAGCATCGGCCAAATCCTCAAGGCTCTCGACGACCACGGCTTGGCGGAAAACACGATGGTCCTGTTCTCCACCGACAACGGATGCTCTCCCGAAGCCGACTTTCCGCAGCTCGCCGAGGCCGGCCACCATCCCAGCGGCCCGTATCGAGGTCACAAGGCGGACCTGTTCGAAGGCGGCCACCGGGTGCCGTTCTTCGTCCGCTGGCCGGGAAAGATCGCGGCCGGTTCAAGCTACCCGCATCTCGTAGGCCTCCACGACTTCATGGCCACCTGCGCGGATCTGTTAGATATTGAACTTCCCGGCGCGGCCGGCGAGGACAGCGTCAGCCTGTTGCCGGTGTTGCTCGGAAGAACCCGCGAACCGGTGCGCGAATCGTTGGTGAACCACTCGATCACCGGCGCCTTCGCGATCCGGAAAAACTCGTGGAAACTGCTGCTTTGCCCCGGCTCCGGCGGCTGGAGCGAGCCGAAGCCGGGACCCGCCGCCGCCAAGCTTCCCCAAGTGCAGCTCTACCACATGGAGACCGACTCCGGCGAGACAACGAATCTCCACGACGCGCACCCGGAGATCGTCCGCACCCTGATTTCGGATCTCGAAGAGATGGTAAAAAACGGACGCAGCACCCCCGGCGCGGTCCAGCCGAACCAAGGAGAGGTGAATATCTGGCAAGGCCGCCAACCCTTCGCCCCCGCGGGTTCCTCCGAGTGAAAAATTGACCCCGTTTCGATGATAATACCCTGGGGTGGGAATTCAACTATCGATCCAGTCCCATGCATTGCTACCATGCTTGGGTGGAAATGCCCGGGGTGCCATGCAAAGGGGATATTGAGCCCTGAAGGGGCGGCACACCTGGCAGGCCAGTTCCACAAAACCTCATGCTCGACAGCAAATTCATCACTTCCGGAAATGCCCCGGCTTCACATCCTCCAGATCTAATACTAGCCCATGCGCTTCATGCCCCCTCGACATTCCGGCAATGCGCTTCGATGCGGTCAGAGAATTTCCGCACCTCCTCGGCCGTCCACGCATTCTTCTTTCCTAATTTCGGGATGACATCCACGAGGTTCTTTCCATTCAGTACCGGTATGCAGCTCCGGCTTTCCACGAACCAACCGGGCAGGATTAGCAGTGGAAGAACGGGAATGGGTGTCGTGGACGTCCCTGTCAGCCATTTCGACAGATCTGCCGCATTGCTTTTGGCCTGTGCAATCTGCTTCCGCGCGCTGTAACCCTTAGGAAACTCCAACACGTCCCCGTTAGCAATGACCTTGTGCCTCTCCTGTCCGTCCGGCATCTCGCCATTGGGTTGGCGAATGGCCTTTGTTTCCAAGAGAAAGATTCCGTTCGTGCCAATCACGATGTGGTCAAAGTTGAAATCCGTCGCGTCGCCACCCGGCTTCATGTCGAAGACGAAATCATGGAAAACACGGTAGCCATACTCCGTGAGCGCACCAAGCTTCTCAGCCACATAGCGTTCCCCATCAAATCCGAGGCGGTAATTTCGCAGATCCTTTCTCAATGCCTTCACCTTCTTCCACTGCCGGAACGCAACTCCATAGCTGGCCACGAAGGCCACGCACCAGATGACGAGATTCCAGCGCCAATCATGGGTCACCACCAAAAGGATGAAAAAGCAGGGTGCCACCAACAAAGCCGCCAACACAAAGCCGGTTTCCATGACCTCATCCCTGATCCCCTCGATCTTAAGTCGCAGGCTCTCGCCCGCAGGCCGCAGCAGCTTCTCTTTAAACGGTGAACGACTCCGCGCCTTCTCCTCCGCGAGCATCCGGTTCATCTCGCGATGGAGGAAGACCAACGCTCCCGCCATCAGGGCGAAACTAATTAGAATTTGATAGATCATAGCTCGCCGCAGACTGAGATTGGTCTTTTTTGCTTCAACGGCTCAACCTCCACTAGGTGTCAGCTTCTCTTTCTCCAACAGCTTTTTCAGAGTAACTCCGTTCTGGTCAGTCCAGCTCTGCGGTCCTGAGCTGGGGTAGCCTGCCACGATTGATGCCGCTGCACTAGGTGACGAGAAAACTGCATCGACGGTAAAGACGTAGCTCCCATCCGATTCAAGCTTCATCACCTCTTGCTCGATCAGTTCCTCACGCTGTTGAGCGTATCCTTTGGCCAAGGCCTCGGTTGGCTTCCCTGAA
>JBBSJY010000176.1:0-9799 GCA_038256845.1 Verrucomicrobiales bacterium
TCCGCCGGAGGCAGCCGCGGAGGGCGAATCCGTCGCGGCCGCCGAGCCGCCCGCCGATCCCGCGGCCGACCAGCAACGCCGTGAAACGGCCGAAGCGATCGCCGAATACCAGGATCTGATGGCCCGCCTCGCCTTGCTCCGGCAGGAACGCAACCAACTCCTCCTGCGCCGTCCTGCCACCGATCCGATGGTGGCCTCGCTTGAACGGCAGATCACCACCGTGCAGGCGAGCAGCATGGATCTCGCGGAGCGGCATCCGGTCGTCGTCAGCCGCGTCCAGGCACCCGGCCAGCCTTCGACGATGGTAATGGGTCCGGTTCCGACCATCGAAGACGAGCGCGCCCTGCTCGTGGCCCTTGAAGCGCGCGTCGCGGAACTCAACGAGCAGGTCAAAACGGTGGAGGGAGCGATCGGGGGAATCTCCGACCTCGGCTTCAAACTGGCGGATCTCGAGCGCCTGCGGCAGATGCAGGAGGAGAAATTCCGCTACTTCCAGAGCAGTCTCGAAAAGGCCGAGGTGGATCGGAAACTCAATCCCACGGATATCCCGAACATCAGCATCGTCCAGAGTCCCTCCGCTCCGGCGAAATCGCTCGATCCCACGGCCTTCAAACTGATTGTGGCCCTCGCGGGCTCCGGTCTTGTCGTGGGGTTGGGTCTGGCCTTCCTGTTCGAGTGGGTGCTCGATCGCCGGGTTTCGCGGCCCACCGAGATCCGCACCCGGATGCAATTGCCCCTGATGATGACCATCCCGCATCTTCGCTCGAAGGAATCGGCGAAATTGATGGATTCGCAGTCGCTGGCCGGCCTGTTGGAAATGCCGGACGATCCCTTGTTACCTCCTCCCTTGCCGGAGCGAGGGGAACTCCGCAAAAGCGGCAACGGCAACCGCGGCGGCAAGCTGGCGCGGCAAAAGGAGGACAACTTCATTACTCCTTACGCGAGAGCGATCCACGACCGCATCATCTTCAACTTCGAGATCAACAATGTCGTCCACAAGCCGAAGCTCGTCGCCCTCACCGGGCTCTCCTCCGGGGCGGGGGCTTCGACTCTTGCGGTCGGCCTGGCGAAGGCCTTCTCGGATCACAGCAAGGTCTTGTTCGTGGATCTCAATCCGCCGCCGAACGCCCGCCATCTGAACGGTCATCCGGCGGAGGCGTTGCGCCGCGCGCTGGAGGTTTCCCGCGCGGAGAATTTCCGCGACAGCCGCAAAAACCTCTATTTCGCCAGCGTCCCGACGCGGCGGAACGGAACCGACGTCGGTTCTCTGGCACCGCTCGGGCTGCACGAGATCATGCCGCACCTGGTGGCCAGCGACTACGATTACATCCTGTTCGACATGCCGCCCGTGGGCCCGACCAGTCCGACCCTATCGATGGCCGGCTTCATGGACAAGGTCCTGCTGGTGCTCGATGCGGAGGCCACCACGCCGGAAAACCTGAACTGGGCCTACTCGGAGCTGGAACGGGGCCGCGCGGATGTTTCGTGCATCTTCAACAAGGCGAAAACCCACGCTCCCAAATGGGTGGCGGGAGAGCACTGAATCTCACGGCCGCGCTGCCACATTCCCCGTTGAGGACTCTCGGGTTCCGCCTCCGGCGGATCCCCCTTCCCCCATGACCGAGCCCCCCGGATCGCTGCTCACGCGGTTTTACTACAGCATCAAGCCCTTCGTCCCGCGGGAAATCCGCTGGTCGCTGCGGCGCTTGCGGGCGGCTGGCATCCGCGAACGCCATGCCGCCGTCTGGCCGATCAACGAGACGGTGGGCGGCACGCCGGCCGGTTGGCCGGGGTGGCCGGAGGGCAAACGCTTCGCCCTCGTCCTGACCCATGATGTCGAAGGTCAGGAAGGCGTCGACAAGGTGCGCGATCTGGCGGAGCTGGAGATGAAACTCGGCTTCCGCTCGTCCTTCAATTTCATTCCCGAGGGCGGTTACCGGGTGCCCGACTCGCTGCGCGAGTGGCTGGTCGCGCGGGGCTTCGAAGTCGGCGTCCACGACCTCAACCACGATGGCAAGCTCTACCGCTCGCGACCGGGCTTCGAGCCAAAGGCAATCCGCATCAATCACTACCTGCATGAGTGGAAGGCCACCGGATTCCGCTCCGGCTTCATGCTCCGCCAGCTCGACTGGCTGCACGACCTGAACATCGATTACGACTGCTCGACGTTCGATACCGACCCCTTCGAGCCGCAGCCGGCCGGTGCCCACACCATTTTCCCCTATTGGATTCCGCGCCCGGCGGGCGTTGCCGGGAGGGAAGGCCGCGAGGGCTACGCCGAGCTGCCTTACACGCTGCCGCAGGATTCCACGGTGTTCCTTCTGCTGCGGGAGCCCGATGCGGCGATCTGGCAACGCAAGACCGATTGGATCGCCCGCCACGGCGGCATGGTCCTGCTCAATGTCCACCCCGATTATATGGATTTCGGCGGGCCGGGAGACCGCATGACCTTTCCCGCCTCCCATTACGAAAATTTCCTCCGCGGGGTCTCGGACCGCTATGGCCCGGATGTCTGGAAGGCGCTGCCCCGCGAGGTTTCCCGCTTCGTGGCCGGTCATCGCAGCCCGCGGCCGGACGCCGCCGCGACCTGGCCGGTGAAGACCGGGGAAGGGGAGGAGGGCGGTGCCAAAATCTGGATCGATCTGGAGAACACCCCCCACATCCCTTTTTTCCGGCCGATCCTGCGGGAACTCCGCAAGCAGGGCCATCAGGTGGTTCTCACGGCCAGGGACGGCTACCAGACCTGCGAGATGGCGGGCTTCCACTCGATGGATTACCAGCGCATCGGCCGCCACTATGGCAAAAACCTGCTGGCCAAGGTCGCCGGCCTGGGAGTGCGCGCCGGGCAGTTGCTGGCCTTCGCGCGCCGCGAAAGGCCGCATCTCGCGCTCAATCTCGGTTCCCGCAGCCAGAATCTCGCCTGCCGCCTCGCCCGCATCCCGGTGGTCGAGATCATGGACTACGAGCACACCGCCGAGTCCGCCCTTTTCGAATCCCGCTGGTTCCTCACGCCGGAGGTGGTCCGCGCCTCCGTCTATGCCGGCGATCGGTCCGGCCGCATCCGCAGTTACCGCGGCATCAAGGAGGACGTCTATGTCCCGGATTTTTCGCCGGACCCTTCCATCCTCACGGAGCTGGGGCTAGAGGATGCGGAGGTGGTGGTGACCGTGCGGCCCTCGGCGACCGAGGCGCACTATCACAATCCGGAGGCGGAGATCCTGTTCGTCCGGCTGATGGAGCGGGCGATCGCTACCCCGGGCGTCAGGACGGTCCTGCTGCCCCGCAACGGGCGGCAGGAGGACGAGCTCCGCCAGCGCTATCCGCATTGGTTCGAGGGCGGGAAAACGGTCGTGCCCGGGACGGTTGTCGATGGCCTCAATCTCATTTGGCATTCGGACCTGGTGGTCAGCGGCGGCGGCACGATGAATCGTGAGGCCGCCGCCCTTTCGGTGCCGGTCTATAGCATCTTCCGCGGGCGGATGGGTGCGGTGGACCGGCATCTTTGCGTACAGGGCCGGCTGGTTCTCATCGAGTCGCCGGAGGATGTGGACCGTAAGATCCTGCTGGAGCCTCGCGTGAAAGGGCCGCTGCCCGGCGCCGGACGCTCCCCCGCGCTGGCCGATATCCTCGGCCACCTCGATACGATCCTCGCCTCCCTCCGCCCCGAGGGCGGCGGAAATTCCTGCCTGAAACCCGAATCGCGGCCGCTCGGGCCGCTTCCCCGGATCCCTCTCCCATGAACAAGCCCTTGAAATTGCTGTTGGTCGCCGGCGCGCGCCCGAACTTCATGAAAATCGCGCCCGTGATCCATGCGATCCGGGACCACAACGCCGCCTGCAACGGCAGCGGCCGGAAGATCGGCTTCCACCTGGTGCACACCGGCCAGCATTATGATGAGAAGATGTCCGGCGTATTTTTCGAGGAACTCGGAATCCCCGCGCCGGATGACCATCTCGAGGTCGGCTCCGGCTCCCACGCCGCCCAGACGGCCCATATCATGCTCGCCTTCGAGCCCGTCTGCCTGCGCGAAAAACCGGACTGGGTGGTCGTCGTCGGGGATGTCAATTCCACTGTCGCCTGCACCCTGGTCGCTTCCAAGCTCGGCATCCCCGTCGCCCACATCGAGGCCGGCCTCCGCAGCTTCCACCGCGGCATGCCGGAGGAACTCAACCGCCTCGTCACCGACGCGCTGGCCGACGTGCTCCTCACGCCCTCGGCGGATGGCGATGAAAACCTCCGCCGCGAGGGGGTTCCGGAGGCGAAGATCCGTCAGGTCGGCAATGTCATGATCGATTCCCTCGTCGCCCAACTCGACCGGGCGGATGCCACCGATACCTTGGAACGGCTGGGCCTGGAGAAGGGCCGCTTCGTCTATGTCACCCTCCACCGCCCCTCCAATGTCGATGTGCGGGAGAATCTCGAGGTGATCGTCGGCGAGCTGGCCGCCCTCTCGGCGGACTGGCGGATCGTCTTCCCCATCCACCCGCGCACCCGCGCCAAAATGGCGGAGTTCGGCCTCGGCTTCGACCGGAATCCCGGGGTCAGCCTGCTCGATCCGCTCGGCTACCTGGATTCCATGAATCTCACCCGCCACGCCCGCTTCCTGCTCACCGATTCCGGCGGCCTGCAGGAGGAGAGCACCTATTTTCGCACGCCCTGCCTCACCCTGCGGCCCAATACCGAGCGCCCGGTCACCGTCGCGACCGGCAGCAACCAGCTCACATCCGTCGCCACCCTCCGCGAGGACATCGCCGCCCTGTTGGCCCGGCCGGAACGCCTCGGCGAGGTCCCGCCGCTCTGGGACGGCCGCACCGCCGCCCGCATCCTCGACGAGCTGCTCGCCCACGCCCGGTCCTGAGCCCGGGCCGCCCTCCGCCCTCCGTCTCTCCGTCTTCCGTCCCTCCCGCTACACCACATGTCCATCCGGGTCACGCTCCTCACGCTGATCGTGATCTTCCTCTCGGGATATGCGTTCAAGAATTGGTTCAATGCGTTGATCGGGGCCATCGTCCTCTTTGCATTCCTGGAACATCCGGACATGCCCCGCAGCATTGGGGGCGTGCCGGGTTTCAATCTCTGGAATGTGCTCTTTCTCTGCATCACCTTTGCGTGGCTATCCCAGAGAACTGCGGAGGGTAATGAATGGGACTTTCCAAAGGGCGTTTTGATCGCCCTCTGGCTTTATTTGGCGGTGATGACGACCGCGTTCCTGAGGGCCTTGATCGATCCGACCTTGTTCTATGGCGGGACCCGGATGGACATATTGATCGATTACTTCATCAATCCGATCAAGTACCTGCTTCCCGCACTGATGCTCTATGATGGCTGTCGGTCGAGACAGCGGGTTGTCGTGGCGATCGGCGCAATCCTCTTTGTCTACCTGATGCTGGCCCTTCAGACGATCAGGGTCATGGGCTTCAACTTCAATTTCTCATCGGGTGCTGAATTCAGCGACCAGGCGGGATTCCGGCTGACCAGGCGTGTGGGATACCATCGGGTGGATATGTCCATGATGCTCGCCGGAGCAAGCTGGGCGATCATCGCTTACTCAAGATACTTCCGTCAGCTCCCGGTTAAGTTGATGCTTTTCGGAACTGCGGGTGTGGTCCTGATCGGGCAGGCGGTCACCGGCGGACGCATGGGATATGTGACCTGGGGTTTGGTTGGTCTCACATTATGTGTGGTCAAATGGCGGAAATTGCTCCCGCTGATTCCGGCGGTCATCGCAGGAATTTTGATATGGATGCCAGCGGTCCGGGACCGCATGCTCGAGGGGTTTGCTCAGAACGAAGGGGGAATTGTCAGCGAAACGGATTCAAGCGAAATCACTTCGGGGCGCTCTGAAATTTGGCCCTTGGTCATCGATATGATCGGAGAATCGCCGGTCATCGGCTACGGGAGAATCGCAATGCAGCGGATCGGCCTGAGGGCCGAGCTCGGAGATTTCAATCATCCCCACAATGCCTATTTGGAGTATATGTTAGATAATGGAGTGATTGGATTCCTCTGCGGGATGCCGATCTTCATGTTGTTGTTTTGGCGGTGTTTCAGTCTTTTCCGGGACCGGGACGACCTGCTCTATGAGGTGATTGGAGGGGTGGCGCTTTCACTCCTGCTCGCGTTGATGATTGCCGCCATGGGTGCGCAGACCTTCTATCCGCGGGAAGGTACGGTAGGTATGTGGGCCGCTCTCGGAATTGCCCTTCGGGCCTGGGTGCAACGCAATGAAAGCCTGCCTGGACAACCGGCCTTCGCGGGTGCGCCGGCCGAATGGGTGGTGGACACCGATGAATACGAGGGCCAGCCGATCCGGGAAAGCGGCCGTCACATCGACACGAACTGACTCCGGTAGGTGGAGTCAGAGAAATAAGAAATTCGATGGCATCAAAAGTCAAGGACAGCAGGCCCTCGCTAACAAGTGGGTTGACGGTCAGTTGGATCGCCCAGATCCTACAAATTGTCGCGGGCTTTCTCATTCCCCGTATGATCGATGGCGGGATGGGGCCGGTGACCCTGGGAGTATGGGATTTCGGTTGGTCCTTGGTGAGCTCCTTCGGGCTGCTACACGGTGGAATTGGCAGTTCCGCGAGCCGCTTCATCGCGTTGGAGCGAAGCCGGGACAACCGCGAGGGAATCAATCGTATTGCGAGTTCCGCCGCCTTGATCCAGCGCCTGATCGGAGTGCTGATCCTCGTCCTCACCTGCGCGATTGCTTGGGGGATCCCGTACAATCTCCCGGGAGTGGGCGTGGAATTGGAGAGAGAAGCGAGATGGCTGGTGTTTCTTCTCGGCTGCGCGGTGGGCTTGAGCATGCTCGACGCAATCTACACTGGCATCCTCACCGGCTGTCACCGGTGGGCCACCCATCACGCGATCTATGCCGTTACCACAATTCTGTCGGTGGTGGGAATGGTCATGGTATTGGCCCTAGGCTACGGGCTGGTTGCCCTGGGCATCGTCCATCTGGCCTGCGAACTTCTCGGCCGGCTGCTGAGGCGCTTATTCTCCTATCGTGCCTGTCCGGGTTTGAAGATCTCGATGGCTGCGGTGGACCGGCATACGATGCGCACCATGATCGGCTTTGGCGGCCGGATGGCACTTGGCAAGATCAGCCGGGTCATTTTGAACCAGACCAACAGTATCCTGATCATGATGTTTCTGGGGCCGGCCGCACTTGCGATGTTCGTCCGGCCGCGATCATTGGTACGGCAGGCCGCCGTGTTTCCGCAAAAATACTGTTACATGCTCGTGCCGACGGTCGCCACTCTGTCCGGACCGGGAAGTTCGGATCAAGTCCGGGCCTTTGTGATTTCGTCGTGCCGGAATGGGCTATATATGTCAGTGCCGATCATCACGTTCCTGCTCGTGGGTGGAACCCTGCTGGTCGAGTTGTGGATGGGCAAGACCTATGCCGATCCTTTGCTGATCGCGGCCATCGTCATGGCGTTGGCCTCGGAAGTCTTCTATCAACCGCTCGACAATCTGCTGATCGGGTTGAACCTGCATGGCCGCCCGGCGCTGGTCATGCTGGGAGCGGCACTGGCCGCGGTCGGGTTCTCGTGGGCGGCCCTCCACAACGGCTTCGGTCTCCTGGGGGTCGCGATCTCGATGGGCATTCCCTGGACCTTCGCCCACGCGATTTACCTCCCGCTTTACGGCTGCAAACGGCTGGAAATGCCCGTCTCCGGTTTCCTCCGCGCGGTCTGGGCCGGCCCGCTGGCCTGCGCTTTTCCGTTCGCTCTTTTGCTAATCGGCGGCCGTTTGCTGTTTCCGGATCAACCGCTTTTCGCCCTCGCCTCTGGAGCCGCGGCCGCCGGCCTCTTCCTCGCCCTCTGCTACTGGCGCTGGGTCCTGGATCCGGGCCTCAAACGCCGCATCATCGGCATCCTCCGGATTGCTACGCTTAGGAGTCGGAGGTCTGAAGGTCTGAAGGTCTGAAGGTCTGAAGGTCTGAAAGTCGGAAGACGGAAGACGGAAGACGGAGAGCTTCGCGCGGAATCATTCGCTTGCCCATGAGATGCTGAAGCAGAGTCCCAAGGGTCATCCTTCATCGACCTTGAGACTTTCCGACTTTCAGGTTTTCGACTCTCCCTCTTCCATCCGTGAAAATCCGTGAAATCGGTGGTTTGAAACCTTCTTCACCCTGTGCCTCCGAGGTTTTTTCGGACCACGGATGACACGGATGAACACGGATAAGACCGGGAAAATCGAAGATCTGGAATGGGGAAAGCGTCGCGCTGGATCATTCGCTAGCCAATGGAACGCTGAAGCGAAGCCCGAAGGCCCCATCCTTCATCGACTTTCGACCTTCGACTTTTCGACCTTCGACTCTCCGACTTTCGACTCTCCCTGTTCCCGCCCTCCAAAATCACTATGAAATCCGTCCTAGTCACCGGAGCCTCCGGCTTCATCGGCAGCCATCTGGTTGAAATGCTCGTCCACGAAGGCCACCGCGTGCGGGCCTACGTCCATTACAATTCCCAGGGCAAGTGGCATCATCTCGAACACCTGCCCGCCGAAATCCGCGACGAATTGGAGATCGTGCCCGGAGATATCGCCGACGGAGGATCGGTCGCCAAAGCGGTGGCGGGCAGCGAATGGGTCTTCCACCTCGCCGCCCTCATCGGCATTCCCTATTCCTATCTCGCCCCCTCGTCGTACGTGCAGACGAACATCATCGGCACGCTCAACGTCCTGGAAGCCTGCCGCACCCACGGTGTGGCGAGGATGCTCCACACCTCCACCAGCGAGACCTACGGCTCCGCCCAATACGTGCCGATCGATGAGAAACACCCGCTCGTCGGCCAGTCGCCCTACTCCGCCACCAAGATCGCCGCCGACAAGCTGGCGGAGAGTTACTGGCTGAGCTTCGAAACGGCGACGACCACCGTCCGGCCCTTCAATACCTACGGGCCGCGGCAGAGCCAGCGGGCGATCATCCCGACCATCATGACCCAGGCGCTCTCCGGCGGCCCGCTCAAGCTCGGCAATCTCGATCCGGTGCGCGATCTGACCTTCGTCACCGACACCGCCGCCGGCTTCCTCGCCGCCGCCAAATCCGACCGCACGGTCGGCCGCACCCTGAACCTCGGCGTCGGCTCCGGCGTCTCGATCCGCGAGCTGATCGAAAAGATCGGCCGGCTGGTGGGCCGCGAGCTCGAGGTCGAGCAACAGGACGAGCGGATCCGCCCGGAAGGCAGCGAGGTCCAGCGCCTGATCAGCGACAACCGCCTCGCCATGGAACTCATGGACTGGAAGCCCCGGGTCGATCTCGACGAAGGCCTCGCCGCCACCCTCGAGCACATCCAAAGCCGCCCGCACGACTACCCGAACCGGGGGTATGTGGTCTGAAGAGTAGATTCTTAACCACGGATAACACGGATGTACACGGATAAGATTGGATTCATATCGTTCAAAAGGACGGGAATCCGCAACCCCTCTTCCATCCGTGACAATCCGTGCAATCGGTGGTTTGAAATCTTATTCGATCCGTGGCTCCGGGTTTTTTGAAGCACGGATTTCACGAATGAACACGGATAGGATCAGAATTCAGAAGCACCTCTTCCATCCGTGACAATCCGTGCAATCGGTGGTTTGAAATCTTATTCGATCCGTGGCTCCGGGTTTTTTGAAGCACGGATTTCACGAATGAACACGGATAAGATAGAAATTCAGAAGCACCTCTTCCATCCGTGACAATCCGTGCAATCGGTGGTTTGAAATCTTATTCGATCCGTGGCTCCGGGTTTTTTGAAGCACGGATTTCACGAATGAACACGGATAGGATCAGAATTCAGAA
>JBBSJY010000177.1:0-9758 GCA_038256845.1 Verrucomicrobiales bacterium
CATCCCAATCGGAATCGACACCCCGGCACGGTCTTTTTGCGGCCAGCATTTCGCTTGCCAGCAAATCGGGCAAGCCTCACAAAAGCCGCCCGCTCGTCCGGCGGCTGCGCATCTCCCGTTGCTCCGCCCGGCCGGCGGCCAACCTCATCCGCGCGCTCCCATGGACAGCATCTCATCCCGCATCGCCAACGTTTCCCCGTCCCTCACTCTGGCTGTCACGGCCCAGGCCAAGGCCATGATCGCCAAGGGCGAAGAAGTTTACGCACTGGCCGGCGGCGAGCCTGAAGTCGACACCCCGCAGTTCATCAAGGACGCGGCGATCCAGGCACTGCAAGAAGGCCGCACCAAATATACACCCTCCGGCGGTATCCCGGAACTTCGCGAGGCGCTTTCCGCGAAATTCGCCACCGACAACAACCTTACCTACGATCCCAAGCAGATCTGCGTCACCGCGGGTGCGAAGATGGCCTGCTTCAATGCCATCCTCGCCGTCATTGAGGAGGGCGATGAGGTCATCGTTCCGACGCCCTATTGGGTCTCCTATCCGGAAATGGTCCGCCTCGCCGGCGGGGTGCCGATCCTGGTGGAGACAAAGGAATCGACCGGCTGGAAGATGACTCCGGAACAGTTCGAGGAAGCCATGACCCCGGCCACCAAAATGGTGATCATCAACTCGCCGGGCAACCCTACCGGCGCGGTTTACACCGAGGCGGAATTGCGGGCTCTCGGCGAAATCGCGCTTGAGGAGGACATCGTCATCCTTTCCGACGAGATCTACGAAAAGCTCGTCTATGGGGAGGCGAAGCATGTGTCGATCGCCTCGCTCAGCGAGGAGCTCTACAACCTCACCATCACCGTGAACGGGTTTTCGAAGGCCTACTCGATGACCGGATGGCGGCTTGGCTACACCGCCGCGCCCAAGCCGCTGGCGGACGCGATCGACAAGATCCAGAACCACACGATTTCCAACGCCAATTCGTTTTCCCAGTACGGCGCACTCGCCGCCCTGCAAGGCGACCAGTCGTTCATCGAGGACCTCCGCGGCGAGTATGACGTCAAACGCCAATTCATGTTCGGTCGTCTCAAGGCGATCCAGAACATCCGCGTGATCGAGCCGCAGGGTGCTTTCTACTTCTTCGTCTACACGGGAAACATGGGCTTGAAGTCGATGAATCTTTGCGACAAGCTCCTCTCCCGCTACAAGGTTGCGGCCGTTCCGGGGGTCGCCTTCGGCTATGACGAGGGTATCCGCCTGAGCTACTGCACTACATTGGACATCCTCAACGAGGGTCTCACACGCTTCGAGCAATTCTGCCGCGAGCATTGATTGGCGCCCGGTCCGCTCTTGCAAACGAGCGGACCGCGTCAATTGCGCCGCGTGATCCTGCCTGACTGCTCCTTTATCGTATCAGGGCGAGGGCGGAATCGACGTCGGCCATTTCGTGGACCATGGCCATGAGCGCCTGGACGATTCCGCGGGGGTTCTGGTGCTGGATGACATTGCGGCCGTAGACGATGCCCGAGGCGCCTTGTTCCAACAGGCCGGCGGTGCGTTGGAGGATTTCCTTATCTCCGACCTTGCCGCCGCCGCGGACCAGGACGGGGATGCCGGAGGCGATTTGGATGACTTGGTGGTAGAGTGAGACGTCGTCGGTGGGATCGGCTTTGATGACATCAGCTCCGAGTTCGACGGCCTGGCGGACGAGGTGGATGATTTTGGTGGCGTCGCCATCGACCATGTAGCCGCCGGCTTGCTCGTTGGGCTGGAAGACGAGTGGCTCGACCATCATGGGCATGTTATAATAATCGGCCTGGGGTTTGAGTTTTAATATGTTTTCGACGCACTGGGCGTGAACTTCCGGTGCGCCGGGGATTTGGAATAGATTGACGCAGATGCAGGCGGCATCGAGGCGGACGGCCTGGAGCATGGTGTCCTCGATCATGAGGCTGAAGGCGGCGTCGGGGAGTTCTTTGCCGTAAACATTGGCCACGTCGGTGCGGAGGACGAGCGCGGGTTTTTGTTTGCCGGGGAGCTGCTGGAGGTGGCGGGCCTGACCGACGGTCAGTTGGATGGCGTCCGGGCCCGCGTCGACGAGGGTTTTGATCACGGCGGACATGTCTTCGATTCCGGTGAGAAACCCGGGTTGGTTGAAGAAGCCGTGGTCGATGGCGACGTCGAAGCAGCGGTTGGACTTGGAGTTGAAAAGGCGGTTGAGGCGGTAGGATTTCATAAAGTGCCGGGTGATCGGTTGGCAGTGATCGGTGGAAGAGGTTCTGGACTCTGGACTCTGGACTCTGGACTCTGGACTCTGGTCTCTGGACTCTGGTCTCTGGATTCTGTATGGCTTGGCGGATGCAATCCGCCGCCACGATCAGACGCCGAGGAGGTGTTTGAGGAGGTGGAGTTCGAGGGCTTCGTAGTCGCGGGCCTCGCGGCATTGGGTGAGGAGGGACTGGTCGAGGGAGCGGTATTTGTCCACCAGGTGGAGAAAGATTTCGCGGCTATTGGCGAGGTGGGCGGTGACCGGGGAGCCGGCCTGTGTGCGCATGGCTTTCACGTCGAGGCCGATGAACTCGCCGCCGCGGCCGTAGCCGGCTTCCTCAAGGACGCGGACCTGGTTGAAGGCGATGCGGAGATTTGCCCCGCCGAAGTTTTTGTCCTGATCGTATTTGAGACCGTTCTGGTCATTGAGGTGGACGCTGCCGAGCTTGTCATGGGCGAGGGCGAAGGCCATTTCGTCGGAGGGATCGAGGCCGGCGAGGAGGGCGTGGGCGCTTTCGATGAGGCCTTTGACGCGGCTGGGATCGCTGGAGGCGTAGGCGAGGGTGAGAGCGTGGCCGATGGTGGGGACATAGGCTTGGTCGGTAGGCTCGTTGGGCTTCGGCTCGATCCAGATTTCGATTTCGGAATCGTAGGCGAGCATCTGGTTGATCGTCTCTAACAACCTTTGGTAGGCGAGGCGGGCGTCTTTGGCTTCGCGAATGTAGGAACCTTCCCGGGCGAGCCAGAGGACAATGGCCTTGGAACCGATGGCGCGGGCGATATCGATGGACTTTTTGGTGCGTTCCCAGGCGTATTCGCGGTCCGAGGCGCTGTTCGATGTGTAGCCGCCATCGACGGTGCGGGCGTCGAACCAGAGGCGTGGGGCCACAAACTCGGGGGTGAGGCCTTGATTTTCGAGCATGTTCCTCACCTCGCCGGCCTTTTTGAGCATTTGGTCGGGCGTGTGGTCGTCGAGGTTCGGGACGACGTCGTCATCGTGGAATTGGACGCCTTCGAAGCCGAGCGGGCGGTAGAGGGCGAACTTGTCTTCGTGGGGAAAGGCGGGGCGGACTTCCGGGCCGAAGGGGTCGGTTCCCTCGCTGATGTTCCAGGGACCGAAGGAGAAGCGGTAGGTGACGGGGTTTTCCATAGTGGTGGATTTCAACACGGGCGGGGAGTGATGGCTACGCGTCGGGTCTCAATCTTTGGCATGATTGTCTCAATAACCTTGCGATCGGAGCCCGCTCCGGAGGATGAAAGTGCCGATGGAGATGCTGCGGGAAACGATTGAGATGCCGGCGGGGCAGTCTTTCCGAATGATCCGCTGGTCTAGGTCGGTGGGCGAAGTGGAGAACCTGCTCGCGGACGGGAGACGACTGGCGCTGCCTGGGGAAGGCGGACATTGGCACTATCATCCGGAGATGGAATTGACGCTTTTCGAGAAGGGTCGGGGCGATCGTTTTGTAGGAGACCACATCGGACCGTTCGGCGACGGTGATCTGGTGCTGCTGGGGGGCATGCTGCCACACCACTGGCATGCGGCGGGCGGGACCCGGGGGCTCTCGATGCAATGGCATTTTCCGGGGCATCATCCGCTTTGGGAACTGCCGGAGACGCGGGCGCTGGGAAGCTTGTTCGGGCGTGCTGCGAGCGGGCTCCGCATCACGGGGATGGCCCGGGATGCCGCGGTTTCACGAATGGAAGTGATCAGTCGGGCCGGCGGATTGCTCCGTTTCGTGCTGATGTTGGAACTGTTGGGACGGCTGGCGGATGCACCGGAGAACGAAGTGATTCCGCTGGCAAGCGGCTCGTTCGTGGCACCTGGCGACGGCACCTATCAGGAATCGATGAGCCGGGTGCTGAGGCATCTGGTGGGGCATTTCCGCGAGGAGGTCCGGCTGGAGGAGGTGCTGAAAATCGCCTCCCTCAGCCGACCGACCTTTGCCCGGCAGTTCAAGCGTCACACGGGCCGGAGTTTGAGTGACTTTCTCATCGAACTGCGCTTGCAGGCTGCCTGCCGTGCGTTGGCGGAGACGCGGCGCAGCGTGCTGGAGATCGCGCTGGACTGCGGCTTTTCCCAAGTTTCGTTTTTCAACCGGGTGTTCCGCAGGACGATGGGAGGCAGCCCGACGGAATATCGCCTCGGGAGCCGGCCGAAACCCTGAAAGCGCGAATGTCCCGCACCGTCCAGTCCCGGCGTCGCGGACTTGACCGTGCGGAGTGGCGGAATCCATGCTCCGCGCCATGCGCATCCTCACCGGCCTGCAACCGAGCGGAAAACTCCACGTCGGCAATTACTTCGGCGCGATGGAACCGGCGGTGAGGTTGCAGGACGAGGGCGAGGCGTTTTATTTCATCGCCGACTATCACGCGATGACTTCGTCCCAGGATCCGGCGGCATTGCGCGCGAATGCGCGCGAGATGGCGACTGATTTCCTCGCCTGCGGATTGAATCCAGAGCGGGCGGTTTTTTTCCGGCAAAGCGCCGTGCCGGAGGTAAACGAGCTGGCTTGGATTTTATCGACGGTTTGCCCGATGAGCCTGCTGTCGAAGTGCCATTCGTACAAGGATAAAACGGCTCAGGGTATCGCGCCGAACCACGCGCTTTTCGCCTATCCGGTGCTGATGGCGGCGGATATTTTGCTTTACGACTCGAATCAGGTGCCGGTGGGAAAGGATCAGAAGCAGCATCTGGAGGTGACGCGGGATCTGGCCGTGAAGCTGAACGAAACCTACGGCGATGGGACGGTGGTTTTGCCAGAGCCGATCATCCGGGAACACAGCGCGTTGGTCGTGGGCCTCGACGGGCGGAAAATGAGCAAAAGCTACAACAACACGCTGCCGATCTTCGGCGAGGAGAAGCCGCTGAAGAAGTTGGTGATGAAGATCCAGACGGATTCCACGCCGGTCGAGACCCCGAAGCCGGTGGACGGCTCGACAATTCTTGAGCTGTACAAGCTTTTTGCCACTGGCGGCGATTATCAGGCGATGGTCGCGGAGCATCAGCGCGGAGGAATCGGCTACGGTGACTTCAAGAGGCGGCTGGCCGATTCCTATTGGGAGTTTTTTGCGCCGATGCGTGCTCGCCGCGAGGAGATCATGGCGGATCCGGGATATGTGGACTCGGTGCTGGAAAGCGGTGCCGCCCGCGCTCGCGAGGAAGCTGCGAAAGTCCTCGGCCGGGTGAGGCAAGCCGTCGGCTTGCGTTGAGCGCGGAGCGGGGAGAGAGTTGCCAGCATGAAGAAGCGAGTGCTTTGTCTGCTGACAGACGGATTTGAGGAAATGGAAACCGTAACCCCCGTGGACCTTCTGCGCCGGGCGGAAATCGAGGTGGTGATCGCTTCGCTGAATGGCGGCACGGTGAAAGGGCGCAACGGGATCACGCTGGTTTCGGATGCGGCTCTGGCAGAATTGGAGGCGGAGGAGTTCGATCTGCTTTTCATCCCCGGAGGGCCGGGCGTCACGATGCTGCGCAGGGACGGCCGCGCCGCCGCGTTGGCGAGACGTTTTGAGAACGCAGGGAATCCGGTCGCCGCGATCTGTGCCGCGCCGCTCGTGCTGAAGGATGCCGGGCTGCTGGAGGGAAGGCGCTTCACGGCGCATTTTTCAACGGAGAAGGAATTGGGGGTGCTGCCGGACGAGCGCGTGGTGGAAGACGGAAATCTCATCACTTCACGGGGTGCGGGGACGGCCTTTGATTTCGGGTTGGCGCTGGTGGCGCGCTTGGTCGGAACGGACGCGGCGTCCAAGGTTTCCCGTGAGGTGATGGCATGATCTCCGGCTCCAATGCGCGCTTGCCATGCCCGCCGGGCTCGGGAAAGGTCCGCGCGTCGTGACTTTGGAGCGCCGCAAGCCGCTTTGGCTATATCCCAACTTGTTGAGCCTGGACGCTCCGCTGGTTGCCATGGCTTGGCTCTATGTTTTCGCGGAGACGTGGCGGGTGATGTTCCTCCCGTGGCAGGCATACGTCGCCCTCGGTCTGGTCGTGTGGCTGATCTACGTGGCGGACCGTCTGCTAGACGGAATGCTTGCGGGAGGTGGCGAAGGGACTCTCAGCGCCCGCCATGAATTTCATCGGAAACACAGGAAGAAGTTTGCCATCGGCGCGGTGATTGCCGGTGTGGCGACGCCTGTCCTGGTCTTCACATCACTGCCGTTCGTGATCATTGATTATGCGAAATGGGGCGGTTACGTGGTGGCGGCCTATTTCATTATTTCGCTTTTTTCCGACAAGCACGCCAACGGGATCTCCTACTCCAAAAACATCCTGGCCGGGATGGCCTTCGCTTACGGGACCGCGATGCTGGCCCTTCTCTATACGGGATTCGGCATCGGGGAACTGTTCCGGGTGCGGGAGTTGGTTTGCTTTGGCGCACTGTGCATCATCAACATTTCCGCCATCGATCTGTGGGAGCATGCGGACCGTTCGCCGGATCTGGAAACCAAGGCCGCGGACGAGCTGGCACTGATTCTGCCGCTGGTTTTGCTGGGTGGAGCCGCGCTGCTGTTCGCACTGATGGACCGGCAGATGTCGACCCGTCCGTTCTTTTACGCGATTCTCACAGGGTCTGCCCTCCTTTACGTGCTGAACCGGTGCCGGGCAAACCTCTCGATGGACTCGCTGCGGGTGCTGGCAGATGTCGCCCTGCTGGTGCCGGTGCTCGTATTTCTCGCCTTCCCGCGGGAGTGATCATGCTTGATGCGATCGCGGGCGACTCCTAGCTTCGCCCCCCGACATGGCCGAACCTGCGAAAGAACCGAAGAAACCCGCATTCATCATCCTGGGTGCCCCCGGCTCCGGCAAGGGGACCCAAGGGAAAATCCTGGGCAACATCCCGAGGTTTTTCCACTGCGCCTGCGGCGACGTCTTCCGATCGCTCGACACCCGCACGGCTCTCGGCCGCCAGTTCGTGGAATACTCCAGCCGCGGCGAACTGGTGCCCGACGAATTGACCATCGACCTTTGGAAGGCGCAGATCGACAATTGGAAGGACACCCATTACTACAAGCCGGACATCGACTACCTCGTCCTCGACGGCATTCCCCGAAACGTCCGCCAGGCGGAGATTCTCGACCGCTATCTGGATGTCCAGCAGGTCTTCCACCTCTCTTGCCCCGACCGCAACGAACTTGCCAAGCGCATGCGCAAGCGCGCCCTCAAGGAGAACCGGATGGACGATGCCAGCGACCGGGTCATCGACCAGCGGATCGCGACTTACGAGGCCGAGACGAAGCCGATCATTGCCCACTACCCGACCGATGTCGTGACCAACATCGATGCGACCCAGCCGCCGGTAAAGGTTCTCAGTGATATCATCGGACGGATCATCAGCCTTCCCGGCTACTCGATCATATCGAAACTTTCGATCTAACAAAGCGCCATCAATGCGTCTGATTTTTGTCGCCACCGGGGACATCGCGCTGCCTTCGTTCCGGCAGTTGCTAAGGCATGGCCCGCCTCCGCTGGCCCTGGTGACCCAGCCCGACAGGCCTGTCGGCCGCCACCAGACACTGACCCCTCCTCAAATCAAGGTGGAGGCGATGGCGGCGGGCATTCCGGTATTCCAGCCTGAGAAAATCGGCTCGATCACCGGGGAGTTGGCGGCATTCGAACCGGAGGTGATGGTAGTGATGGCATACGGGCAGATTCTCGGAAAGGCGGCCCGCGCGATCGCAAGCGTGGCCACCGTCAACCTGCATGCCTCGCTGCTGCCCCTCTATCGCGGGGCATCGTGCATCCAGGCGGCCATCGATGCGGGAGATGAGGAAACGGGAATCACCGCCATGCATGTCGTCCGCGAACTGGATGCCGGAGATATCATTTTAATGAAACGCATATCGATCGCTCCCGATGAAACGGGCGGGCACCTGCACGACCGGCTGGCACTGCTGGCGCCGGAGGTCCTGGCGGAGACATTGGAAAGGATCGCTGACGGAACTGCGGATCGCATTCGCCAGGATACCGCCCTCTCGTGCTACGCGCCGAAGCTGGAACGTGACGACGGCAGGCTGGACTGGTCTAACAGCGCCGCGCGGCTGGAGCGCCGGATCCGGGCATACGACCCGTGGCCGGGGACGTTCACAAACATCCTGGAGAGCGGAAAATGGAAGCGCATGAAAATTTTTCCGCCGGTCGTGGAGTTGGAAAACGAGTGGGGCACGGGTTTGTTTGTAGTTGGCAACGACTTGATCGTGGGCTGCGGATCGGGCGCGTTGAAGTTGTCCGAGGTCCAGCCCGAAGGGTCGCGGAGGATGAGCACGAAGGATTACCTGCGGGGGAAAAAGCCCGAGCGCGTGGAGTGAGAGCTTGCTACTGAGCGGCGGCGATTTTCTCCAGCCCCTCCAGCATCCGGGATTCGGGACAGCCGAAGTTGAAGCGAATCCAACCGGGCCAGCCGAAGGAGGCTCCGTCGGATAAGAACAGCCCGGCATTCTTTTCGAAATGATTCGCGGGATTCTCGACCTTCATTTCCCGTGCGTCGATCCACGCAAGATAGGTCGCATCGCCGGGCGAAACGGAGAGGCCGGGGCACCGGTTGTTGATGAATTCGACCAAGAGGTCGCGGTTACGTTTCAGTCGGGAGATCAAGGCCTGCCGCCACGGTTCACCCTCCCGGTAGGCGGCTTCCGCCGCATAATAGGAAAGCGCGTTGATCTCCGCGAGAGTGTGGCCCCTCGCCGCACCGAAGCGACGGCGCAGCGTGTCATCGGGAATCACGGCATAGGCATAACCCAGCCCTGCGATATTCCATGTCTTGCTAGGGGACAGCAGGGTGATGCTTCGTTTCGCAAGCCCGGGTGGAAGATGAAGCGCGGACTGGTGGGGAGTCTTTGTTTCATCGAATATCAGATCGCAGTGAATCTCGTCCGAAACCAGAACCAAGTCGTGCGCTTCACAAAAAGCCGCCAACTTTTCAACCTCAACTCGGGTGAAGACGGCACCTAGCGGATTCTGCGGATTGCACAGCAGAAAGACTTTCGTTTCCGGCGTCACCGCATTCTCCATGGCTTCCCAATCGAAGGTCCAACGTCCGTCGATCCGGACGTGATCGGCCGTGATGAGCTTCGCGGAGCCATCGTGGTGGACTCCGAGAAAAGGCGGATAGACGGGGGTGCAGGTCATGACCGCCTCGCCGGCCTTGCAGAAGGCACGGGTGGCAAGCGAGAGGGCGGGGACGAGGCCGCCGAGATGGACGATCTGCTCGACCGGCACCTCGCAGCCACGGCGGACCCGAAGGTAGTCGATGACCGCGTCGTTCAGTCCTTGGTGGGCTTGGGCATAGCCGAACACCCCGTGATCGATCCGGCGGTGCAACGCGTCGAGGATGGCGGGTGCCGATGCGAAATCCATGTCCGCGACCCAGAAGGGATCGAGGTCCGGCCGGCGGTCGTATTTGATGCATCCGGTGCCGCGGCGGGGTATGGGCGTGTCGAAGTCGAAGTTCATCGCGGGCGACTGTCGGAGCGCGGGGAACGGGGCACAAGCACAAGCGCG
>JBBSJY010000178.1:0-9655 GCA_038256845.1 Verrucomicrobiales bacterium
AGGAAATGGCCGACATACACCGTGAGGTAGTCGAAGCCATCCTGCTCATCAGTCCCCCAGTATCCGAACCCGCCGTTGCGACCCTGACGGCGCGAAAGCTGGTTCATCGTATCGGCGATCACGCGTGCGGCCTCCGCCTCATCGATACCGAAATTGGCGTCATCTTTCAGCACCAGCCAGGGATACGCCCGGCTGACGATCTGCTCGGTGCAAGCGTGGGGAAATTCTTTCAAATACGCCGAGAGGCCGTGGGCCAGACCGAGCGGCGTGGTGGAGATGATCGCTTCCCGCTCGGAGAACTCCTGAAACATGGGATGTCTCACCGCGAGGTCTTGCGACCCGTTGCGGAACCAACCGCTCTGGACCTTCGCCGCCCGGGCCACACCGGGCCGCACGCTGAAGGAACTGCTCGAAACCTGTCGGCTGGGCCCACTGGAGGCGGTGAACTTCAGTTCGGCATTTCCCAACAAATCGGTGGCGCGGCAGCGGTAACTCACCGTGACCTCCTTGCCGACCGGGATGGTCTGCGCTTCCGGCGCGGCCCCGATGATCTCGACACCACCTTGGGTTTCGACCTGGACGTTCACCTGATCCGTAACGGCATCTCCCTCCAACTGGTTGGCCACCGTCACGGAAGCCGTGAATTCATCGCCTGGAACGACGAAAAGCGGGGTGGTGGAGGTCAGCACGAAATCTCCTTTCACGATCGTTTCAGCCTGCCCCACACCGACCGAGTCCGGAGCCACCGCCACCGCCATGATCTTGAGCCGGCCGGCGAAGTATTCCGGAACCTGATAGAAGACCTCCTTGCGATCCGGCCCACAGGGCACGAAGCCACTCCAATAGATCACCGGCGCATCCCGGCGGCGCTTGAAGGGATTGAGCCCAAGTTTCAGCGTGGGAATGTCCGCGCCTTCACCCTCGCCGTCGCCACCGATCGCCAGCGCCTTTCGCAGCAGGGAGAATTCGGGCAGCAGGACGTCCATCAACTGATAGGTTTCCACCTCCAGCCTGGCCGAGGGAAGAAGATCGCCCAAGGGATCCGGTGCCTTGTAGCTGCTCACCAAATGGATGCCCTCGTCCACCGCCCAAATGAGCATCCGACCTTCTTTGGGCGCGGTGTAGCCGATCGCGAGCCGCTGGCCGGGCCGCACGCGATCCGGCGAGTCCAGGGTGACGGCCATCTCCCGATTTCCACGTGCGGAGGGGATAGGCATGATACCGCTCGCCAGCGGATTCAGAAACACGTCGGGCGAATCCAAGGAGCGTGCCATCACGACATGCAGGTAGGCCCCACCTTCGAAATTTTCCGGTAGCCGGATTTTCTGCACGGAGGACTTGGTATCGCACTGGAACCACATCTGTTTCAAAACCGTGTCGCGCTCCACCGTGATCAAGCCGGCCCCGGCGAACGGCGTCGTCAGGGAGAATTCAAGCTCCTCGCCCGGCAGCCATTCCTTGTCGGCGAATTTGATTCCCAACTCACCGCTGCGTTCCAGATCCTTGGCGGCATCGCCCTTGCCCGCCACGAAGAACGGGATCGCGCAAAGCGTCTGCCCCGCTGCGTTGCGGAATTCGTAGCGGAACCGGCCTGGCTTGTCCAAAGGCAGAGCCAGTTTCTCTTCCTGCGCGGGGAGCGACACCGCAACGGTTTCCAGGGTCTCGTCGCGCGACTGCGATTCGTAGGCCAGGCTGCCGTTCCTTTGCTTTGTTAGAACCGACACGTGCTTGATCTGCACCAGCACGCGCGTCAGATCCGCCGCCGCCACCGGCTTGCTGTCCGGCCCGATCGCCATGATGCCGACCGATACCGGATCGCGCCCGTCGAGATAACCCAGATTCCGGTCCGCCTTGTGCCCGATAAGATACGATTGCCGGGAAACCAGCGTGCTCAACTCGGTGCGCACTCCGCGTCCACCATCGGCCTCGAATCCCTCCAACTCCACCCGCGCCCGCAGCATCGGAGCGGTGTGGGCTTCCAGGTTCAACGGCAGTGTCGCCTGACCGTTTTCATCGGTCGTGCCATCGGGCAAGGGAATCTCCTGGGTGTCGAATCGATTCGATTCCGGCATGCCGAATTGCCAGCCCGGCCACTTGGGGAAGCTAGGAGTCGCGGGTGAGAGGAACAGCTTGCCCGCGACACGCCGTTCGGCGGCGGGAATGGCGAAAAGGGTGTCGAGTTGCACCGCCACTTCCAAGCCATCCGGCGAACGCCATCCGTCGCCCGCGTCCGGTTGGAACTTCGCCTTGATCTTCTGCCGGTCGGGCTGGAATTCCTCCACCCTGACAATAACTCCTCCGAGGTAAACCGAGCCCTGCTGCGGTCCCGCATCGGCCGGTTTCGGACGCTCCAGTTGCACTCTCCACGGCCCGGTGGGTGCGGTCTCCGCCGTCGGGATGGTTTGCGAAAAAACCCCTTCCGCCTCCAGGTTCAGCGGGTAGCGGCCGGCGACATCTTCCTTCGCGTTGAATACCACCAACTCCAGGGGCAGGCCGGCCAGATCGCCCGACCAGTCGCGCTGGCGGACGATGCCGCCGACGTTGAGCGATTCCCCGGGACGATAGATCCCGCGCTCCGTGAAGAGTGAGGCTTCCAGTGCGGAATTCTCGCTGTAGGCGACTCCACCGACATCGAACCGCGAGGTGTCCAAGTGCCGTTCGCTTTTGGCCCAGGGAATGAACGCGAGGTCGTCGCCCTTCCTCGCCACCATAGCCACCGGTTCCTGCTCCCGCTGCAAGCCGCGCAACGAGGGGATTTCGGCTCTTCCGGTTTCGTTGGTGGTGGCGTTCTTCAGCACGGTGCCGTTCCTGGACAGCACCGTGATCTTCACGCCGGCCACCGGTCCGCGGGCGCTGAAGGACTGCACATAAATGTACCGGCTGCCATCGGCTGCCTCCTTCATGATGAGCCCGAGGTCGGTTACCAGAATGAACCGTTGGTCCCGCGTCTGGTCGCCGAGCGGATAGCTGCTGCCGGATTCATTGCGGTAGCTATAGTTATTTCCACGGTTGCGGCTGGTAGGAAGCGGAATCCAATCCTTATCCGGCGATGCCGCCGGCACGTCTCCGTCTTCGGGCATCCGGGGCCGTACTCCCTCTAACGTCAGATGAAACAAACCGTGTTCGGGAGTCGCGCCCGGCTGAGCCGCCTGGATCAAAGGGGAAAAGTCGAAGGACGAGTAGTTCACGCTGTATTCGCCGCTCTTCACAATCGGCTGCACGGACTGCTGGTAGTTCGAGATGTTTTCAAATCCAAAACCGCCACGGAAACGGGGCGACTCGAAGCTGCCGTGGGTCTGGCTCACCAAGTGATTGATCTGGCCCGTCTGGACCCTCGCCACCGTGTAGCGGAGGTGGTCGAGGCCGCGCGACTGGACGTTGATCTTGCGTTCCCCGTTCAGTGCCATGAGTCCGCCATTGCCCATCAACGCAGCCTCCTTCGGTATCTCCGGAAGCGTTGTGACATCACCGAAATCCTCCGGCGTGATAAATCCGCCTGGACCGGCCGTGTCCTTGGGCACTTTGATAAAGACCTTGCCTCCCGGCTGCGACGGGACCCGGAACGCGATGAGCACTTCCATGGGCGGTGAATCCGGGGTGGTGATCCGTTCCAACGGTAGCTTCTGCAACTGCGCCAGGATCTCGTCCGTAACATTCTCCTTGGTCCACGGAATGATGTGCTGGTCCTTGTCTTTAAGCTCCGGCGGGAGTTTCCATGCCTCCACCGCCGTGGCGACCAAAGCGGTCTGGGCAGGGATGCTGAGCTCGACGAAGAGCGACTGCTCGGGATCGCCATCGGAATCCCTCCGCAGCATGTTGCCGACGGATTCGACGAAGAAAGCGGAGTCCTTGCTGTAGGCGGTGAGTTTCGTTTTCAAGGGCTTCCCGGTGGAATCACCCCCGGTCACCGCCTTAAGTCCCGCCTTGAAACTGAACAGAACCAAATCTTCCTTCTCCCCCGGCTTCATCAAGGGCGAACGAAGATGGAACCGCAGCGGATTCTTCGGATCCGCCAGCACCTGGGCCTCGCTCCCGGGCTGGAAGATCTCGATCCCGGTCACACTCGTGACCGAAAAATGAAGGCGCGCCTCCTCCGGGGAAACCGGCTGGGAGAAGTCCACCGTGGTGACCAGTTGTTGCAGCGTGGGCGTGGCGGGGTCGATGTAGTAATTGCGATCCTGAAACCGCGCCGTCAAGGAAGGTGCCTCCCAAGCGCGATGGAAGGAGGCATGGGCCCCCACCTCGCAATCCTCCGCCAACAACCCCTGCCCCGCCACAAAGCGATACCGACCCGGCGGCAACCAGCCGGCGGCGGGGAAAAAGGTGAGCCGGTCCGCCTGCTGCCATTTCCACTCTCCCGCCACCTCCGGCGTGATCCGGATCGCTCCCGCCTGGACCGTCTTGCCCACCTGATCCAGCGGCGCCGCCGGCCCGCTGAAGTGAATTGCCACAGCCGGTCCCTCCACGCGCTGCTGCTGTTCGTTCCAACTCGGATAGTTCGAGGAAATGCTCACCCCCAGGCTTCGGATCGGTGGCTTCGACAAGTCCCGCACCTCGGTCTTCTCCGTGGGCGCGGCTGGCGTCGGAGTTTGTGAGTTTCCCCTGTCCGCAAGGGTGAGAGCCAAGAAAAGACCCGACAGCATGCAGGTGGGCCAACAAGAGGTTCGATGATTCATTCCGGAAGCGAAGTTGTTCCTCCTGAGGTATCTCCAACCGATGGAAACACGATCAAACAAGGAAGCGAGATGGACGTGTAGCATGATTGGAATACGATTGCCCACAGCCAAAAACATCACTCCAAAATCCGAATCGAAGCTGGGAGACAAACCCAAGCCAGCCGCGAGCGGGCTCTCAGGCGGGAAACGGGTGAGAAGGCATTCCACCGCATCCGGATCGCCGACCTGCCAGCGCTGGAACTGCGTGACGGCCTGATCGGTCGGCCAGGTGGATTCCAAGGCATCGAAAAACCCTTGCTCACCGAGATCACTGGTGCGGGTGGCCCTGGCTTTGCGCGACTGAACGCATGCGGGGCCGTCGCGCTGCTTGACGACATCACGGCCATCGCCACCGCGCCCGTGAGCTGGGCGGAGCTTTCGATGAAGTTCTCCGCGATGCGATCCGTCCGGAGCGGGCAGCCGCTGCCCGTTGAGTTAACCCGACTTTCGCTATTCGTCTCGAAAATCGGCTATTTTAGCCCCTTCAGTGCGCTGAAACCCTTGATTTTATAGGAGCGAGTTCCGAAAAACGCCTGCGGTGGAGACCCGCCCCATGGACACACTTCGCCGATCCGGGCATACTTCACGCAGATTCATGTTTCTGCGCAGCAACAAACGATTCAAGGACGGCAAGGAGCACCGCTATTGGAGCGTCGTCGAGAACCGCCGCGTATCCGGCTGCCGGACCGTCCAGAAAACCCTCCTCTACCTCGGCGAGATCAATGACAGCGAAACCGCCAGCTGGACCCGTGCCATCGAAGCGGTCGACAACAACCAATCCCGGCAGATCAGCCTGTTCCCCGACGACCGCACTCCCGCCCCCAACCTCGGGCACCCCGCCATCCAGCTCCGCCTGGACGGCATCGAACTTTCCCGCCCCCGCCAATGGGGCGGCTGCTGGCTCGCCCTCGAACTCTGGGAGCGTCTCCAGTTAGATGGCTTCTGGCAGCCCCTGTTACCCGACTCGCGCAAGGGCACACCCTGGCTCAAGGTCCTCAAAACCCTCACCGTCTATCGGCTTCTGGCACCCGGCAGCGAATGGCATCTTCACACTTCCTGGTTCGACCGCAGCGCCATGGCCGACCTGTTGGATGACAACTTCCGCCTCGCCGCCAAGGACACCCTCTATCGCTGTCATGACCGGCTGACGGAGCATGAACCAGCCCTCTTCACCCATCTCAAAGAGCGCTGGGCCGGCCTCTTCGGCGCAACCTATGACATCCTTCTCTACGATCTCACAAGCACCTACTTCGAGGTCGATGCCAACGGCCCGGTCGCCGAATCCAGCAACCTCAAAGCCTTCGGATACAGCCGCGACAAACGCCCCGACTGCCTGCAGATCGTCATCGCCCTCATCATCACCCCCGATGGCTTGCCCATCGGTTACGAAGTCATGCGCGGCAACACCTCCGACAAGACCACCCTGCGGGAAACCATTAACAAAATCACCGCCCAATATGGCAAGGAAGGCCGCACCTGGATCATGGACCGCGGCATCCCGACCGAAGAGGTGTTAGGAGAAATGCGCGCCGCCGACCCGACCGTCAAATATCTCGTCGGCACCCCCAAAGGCCGCCTCACCAAACTTGAGAAACAACTCGCCGAAAAGGACTGGCAGGACGTCAAGGACGACGTCCAGGTCAAACTCCTGCCCCATGAGAACGAACTCTATCTGCTCGCCCGCAGCCTCCCCCGCCGCGCCAAGGAAAGCGCCATGCGCCGCAAGAAGCTAAAAGCCTACTGGAAGCGCCTCAAGGAGCTCCAAGCCCGCCCCGCCCTTGGTCGGGACGAATTGCTCCTCGCCATCGGCGGCGCCAAACAGAAAGCCGGACGCAACGCCTACCGCCTCGTCGCCCTGACACTTCCCGCCGTTCACCAACCCGTCACTCCCGACACCTTCCGCTTTCAAATCGACAAGGCCAAGCTGCGTGCCACCCGCCGCCACGAGGGCCAGTATCTCCCGCGCAGCAACCTCACCGGCGAAGACCCCGCCGCTCTCTGGCGCAACTACATGAACCTCGCCCGCGTTGAGGAAAGCTTCCGCACCCTCAAGGGCGATCTCGGCCTGCGGCCCATCCACCACCAGCTCGACGGCCGCGTCGAAGCCCATATCCTGATCAGTTTCCTCGCCTGCTGCCTGCACGTCACCCTGGAAAAGTATAACAAGAAAGCCGCCACCGGCCTGAGCGCCCGCAGCGTACTGGCCCGGCTCGGGGAGATCCAGATGCTCGATGTCAGCATCCCGGTCACCGACGGCCGCGCCCTTCACATGAGACGCCACACCAAGCCCGAGAAACTCCACCAACTCCTCCTCGACCAACTCGGCTTCGTCCTCCCCGCCCAACCACCGCCCGAGATCCGGGGAACAGCCGCTGTGGTGGAGACCTTTTGAGAAAAACAGCGCAGCCACAACGACGGGAACCCAAAATCCTGCCGAATAGCGAAAGTCGGGTTAGCTCGGTTGCGCAGATCGAAAACTTCTCTCTGCGCGTCCAATCCGGCGAAATCCTTCAAGAGTCTTTCGCAACCGCTAATCTGTTCCGTCACGTTGACGATGCCGCCGCCAAGCGCCGCGCGCTCGAAGACTTGCCATCTAACGATCACACCCAGATCGAAACTAAAAACCGTCTGCATGAGGAAGCCGAGGCCGCTATCGCCAAAGTAAAAGCTGTCGCTGACTGCCTCATTGCATTTGAACTTCGAGGCCTGAATGGCAACGCTTATGACGAGCAACGGGTTGAAGAAGCTGAGCAAGTCCAACTCCTTTTACAGCGTGATACCGACGCCGGAATTGAGACTTCAAATCTCAAGTCTGAACTTGCTCGCTCCGCCCGCAAAAGCTTGCGCGGCCGGCTCTTGTTCCACTGGCCGGTGGAATTCCCCGAAGTGTTTGCTCGCGGAGGATTCGATGCTTTCGTCGGTAATCCGCCGTTTCTGGGTGGCCGAAGAATCATTCGTAGTCTTGGTGAAGACTACCAAATAGCAATTTCGGTAATCTTTCCGAATACAAGTGCGAATGCGGATCTTTGCACCCCCACCAAAATCGTTCCACTCGAAAGAGGATGGGAAGTTCATTCCCAAAAAACACGTGGTTCTAAACTTGATCAGTCGAAAAGATTTCGAAAAAATCCATAATATATCTTGACCCGTCGGAAGGGGGCGCAGCTCGGCTAATTTACCCGTTCCAGCGGGGACACCCCGCAACGCCCCGAAGACGCAGACAGGCTTGTCGAGAGATTGAATCCGCCTACGATCTGGTCCAATGCTCCGCCCTGTCCTGCTTCCTACGACCCGGGCCTCTTCTGTCTTGGGCAAGGCTGTGAACATCGCCCCGCCAGAGCATGTTCGGGTTGTCCGGTTCTCGGTCCGAGTTCTGAACCATGGCGTCGAAGGCGTATGCGGTTTCCAGTGTTTCGTCGGCGAGCGAGCGAGGCGCCTGGATTTCGACAAGGCATTCGCTTTCCTGCGGTTGGAAGAACACGAGGACCGCCCGTGGCGGAAAACCCTCATCCACCAAAACCTCAACCGTCACAGCCTCTATCCCCACCTGCCAGCCCTTGGAGATGGAAAAGTCTTGGGGCAGAACCTCTGGGATTCCTTCGAAGAATGGTGGCTCGGCAACCCCACCGGGCGACTTTCATCCGAAATCGGCTCCGGCATGGCCGATCCAGATCTGGACTTGCCGCGCCTTGAGGCCTATCTTAAGAAGTTCGCCGTCGCCGCGGACGACTTTTCTCCCTTCCTTACCGATTCCAGCCGATAATGAGCCTCGAACGCTACAGTTTCTGCTTCCTGCGCTACGTCCATGAGCCGCTTTCCGGCGAGTTCGCGAACGTAGGTGTATTGCTGTGGGCACCACAAAGCCGGTTCCTCGCCTTCAAAGCATCGCAGAAATTCAGCCGGCTCAGTCACTTTTTCCATGGATTCGAGCCTCAGGACCATCGGCAGTTGATTGCCAGGATCGACACGCAGTTCCAAAAGCTGGCAAAGGATCTTGCCGATCCGCAGAACCTTCCGTTGTCCGACCAACCGGAAATTGCCAGGGATCTCGCTCTCAAGGTCATTCCCCAAGACGACGCAGCACTTCAGTGGAGCCTCTCTGGTGGTGGTCTCACGGAATCTCCTGCGAGCGAACTGGAGACCCTTTGCCATGAAGCTGTCGCCAGACACTACGATTCCGTGGAAGAAGCCCGTCGGGACGATGGCGTGATCTACCGCGAGGTATTCCGCTCTGCGTTTGAGTCATCGGTGGTTAAGCCCCGCATGACGCCGCACGAGGTCACGGCCCCGTTGGCATCCCACGTCTTTCCGCAGGCATGGAAAAACGGCGTCTGGAACGTGTATCAACCGCTCTCGTTCGACCTCAAGCAGGGCGAGTCGATCCGCAACAAGGCCTACCGTTGGGATAGTCTCACACGCTTCCTCTCGGACTCCGCTGAGAAGCCGAAGATCCACCTCCTGCTCGGAGTCCCCTCCGGCGATCAGCGCAAGGATTACGCGGATGCCAAGGATATCCTGAATTCCTCGCGTCTGGTAAAGCTGATTGAAGAAAACGAAGCCGCCGACTTCGCCCGTGAGCTCGAAGACCGGATCAAGAACGCCGCCCCGGCTGCTTGATTCTCTCCCGCTTACAGCATGCGCCAGCGAATACGGAATTGGAACCGCATCCGCAATCTAGTATCACGCCCCCCCCCTTTCGGGACCCCAATGCAGCAAAGTGGCTACACTTACTGCCTACACCGACCCTCGACCCCCAAAATCAAAAAGCCCTAATCCATTGTGGATTAAGGCTTTGAGAGTGGTTGCGGGAGTAGGATTTGAACCTACGACCTTCAGGTTATGAGCCTGACGAGCTACCTGGCTGCTCCATCCCGCGATTGGAACCATGCGCCTTTCGGCGCGGGGGCGGGATAGTTAGGGTCAACCGGCGTGGGACGCAA
>JBBSJY010000179.1:0-9601 GCA_038256845.1 Verrucomicrobiales bacterium
CGGTGCGAAGCCGTTCATGGACGTTACCGCCAAGATCGATATCGATCTGACCATCGCCACCGCCACCGACCAGAGCGAAATCGACCTCGGTGGCTGGACCCCGTCCGGCCGGAGTTTCCACTACGACGACCCCGGCAAGACGCGGGTCCACGTTTACAACCGACCACTGAAAAAGGGAGAAACGCTCCGCCTGCCGCGAGGCAACTGGACCGGCGCGATCCTGCTCTTCGAGTGATTCCCGCCGATTGTTGATCCCCTGCTGTCCGTCAAAGGCGAAACGCCCGATCCCGGGGGACCGACTGAGGGAGGTTTTGCGAATCCCGCGATAAAACAGGCTCGTCTCTCCGGGAGGCCGAGGCCAATTTGGCACCGCCGAGCGCGTGACGGACCCGCCGGAAGCCAGTGTCACATGAAAACCCTCATTCGCATCCATCCCTCCGACAACGTCGGCATCGTCCCCTCTGTGATCGAGGCAGGGACAAGATTTGACGGCTTGGAGCTCGATGCGATCCCAACCGGACACAAGGTGGCGCTCGCTGAGATTTCCCTGGGTGCGACCGTCACGAAATACGGCTTTCCCATCGGCAGGGCCACCCGAACCATCGCCGCTGGCGAGCATGTCCACAGCCACAACATGGAGACCGGTCTCGCCGCGGATACCGGACTGATTTTTGAACCCGCCGCACCCGAACTGCCGCCAGCCGGCGACATCCCGACGTTCCTGGGCTACCGGCGGCCCGACGGCAGGGCCGCCACCCGCAACGAAATCTGGATCATCAACACGGTCGCCTGCGTGAACGTGCCGAGCCAGCGGATTGCGGAAATGGCGTCCCGCCGCTTCGTCCAGCCCGGCGGGCCGATCGACGGCATCCATGCCTTCACCCATCCCTACGGCTGCTCGCAGCTCGGCGACGACCTCGAACACACCCGAAAAATTCTCGCCGCTCTGGTCCGCCACCCGAATGCGGCCGGCGTCCTGATCCTCGGTCTCGGCTGCGAGAACAATTCGCTGAAATCGTTTCTCGCCCAAGCCGGCACGCTCGATCCCGAGCGGGTCCGTTTCTTCAACGCGCAAGAAGTCGGCGACGAGATCGAACACGGCCTCGCCGCGGTGGAGGAGCTGGTGACGATCGCCTCCAGAATGAAACGCGAACCGATCCCCGCCTCCGAGTTGGTGCTGGGAATGAAATGTGGCGGCAGCGACGGCTTCAGCGGGATTACCGCAAATCCGCTGGTCGGACGTGTGGCCGACCGGCTGAGCTCTTGGGGCGGCACGGTCGTGCTGACCGAAGTGCCCGAAATGTTCGGCGCGGAGGCCCCGCTCTTCAGCCGCTGTGACACCGAGGAAAATTTCGACCGCGCCATGTCGATGGTAAACGATTTCAAGGACTACTTCCGCCGTCACAACGAGCCGATCTACGAGAATCCCTCGCCGGGAAACAAGGACGGCGGGATTTCGACGCTGGAGGAAAAATCGCTCGGCTGCATCCAAAAAGGCGGCAAGGCTCCGGTGAAACATGTCGCCGGCTACGGCGATTCCGCACCGCAGAGCCTTGGCGGCATCTGCCTGTTGCAGGCGCCGGGAAACGACGGCGTATCCTCCACCGCGCTGACGGCGGCAGGCGCCCACTGCGTGCTCTTCACCACCGGCCGCGGCACCCCGCTCGGCGTGCCCGCACCGACGCTGAAAATCGCATCTAACACACCGCTGGCGGAGCGGAAGCCGAACTGGATCGACTTCGATGCCGGCCGGTTGTTAGATGAAGATGTCCAGCCGGAAGCGATCACCGACGAACTGATTTCGCTGATCCTCGATTGCGCCTCGGGCAAACCGGCTCGCAACGAAGTGAACGGCTTTCGCGAAATCACGATCTGGAAACAAGGCGTGACCTTGTAAAATGATAACCAAGGATACTTTCTGATGATACTTCAATTTGGAGCGGGCAATTTCCTGAGGGCCTTCGTTGATTTGTTCGCCGCGCAACTCAACCGCGACCCGGCGACCGCGGTCGGTCCGGTGGTGGTTGTCCAATCGACCGGAATCGAGCGGGCGGAGGCGCTGAACCGCGCGGGCGGAAAGTATCATGTGGCGGTGCAGGGATTTCAGGACGGCAAGGTGGTGGACGAAACGGAGGTCGTGGACTCGATCTCCCGTGCCCTCCATGCCGGCACCCAGTGGGATGATATCCTCGCGACCGCCGCCGATCCGGCGCTGCGGATGATCGTTTCCAACACCACCGAAGCCGGCTTCGCCATGGATGAACGGGATATTTCAAATGAAGCAACGCCACGCTCGTTTCCCGCCAAGCTGCTTTCCGCGCTGCTGGCACGGCATTCGGCCGGGCAGGAGCCGTTGGCCATC
Organism: Verrucomicrobiales bacterium; assembly: GCA_038256845.1. Taxonomy (GTDB): domain Bacteria; phylum Verrucomicrobiota; class Verrucomicrobiia; order Verrucomicrobiales; family Akkermansiaceae; genus Luteolibacter. Next base: position 2,363 of record JBBSJY010000179.1, read on the forward strand.
GTGCCCTGTGAATTGATCGAACGGAACGGTGAGCGCCTGCGCGACCTGGTGATGGAACAGGCGGCGCGGTGGAACACCGATGCGGCGGCCAGCGAATGGCTGCGTGAGGGCTGCCAGTGGGTGAACAATCTGGTGGACCGGATCGTGCCGGGCCCGCCCAAGGAACATCCTCTGTTAGATCTGGATCCGCTCCTGTTGAGCGCGGAACCATTCGCCTTGTGGGCGGTGGAAACCCGCGGTTCATTCGCTTTCAAGCATCAGGCAGTGGTCACCGCAGCGGACATATCGCCCTATTACCTCCGTAAAGTTAGAATCCTCAACGGCCTGCACTCAGCAATGGTCAGCCGCGCGCTGCCGCTGGGAATCGAAACGGTCCGGGAATGCCACGAACATCCCGAGGTGGGGCCATGGATCGAGCGGCTCCTTTTCGATGAAATCGTGCCGGTGCTGGACGGTCGCGCCGACGATCCCGCGGAATTCGCCCGGATCACGCTCGACCGCTTCCGAAATCCGTTTCTCGATCACAAGCTCTCGGCGATCGCGCTCAATCACGACGCGAAAATGCGGGTGAGGCTTCTGCCAACTTACGAGGATTATCGGACGAAGTTCGGAAAAAACCCGCCCCTTCTCGGCGAGCTGATGCGAACGGAAAAACTTATCTGAGATGATTGATTCGCACCATCATCTTTGGCGATTTACCCCGGCGGAATATCCTTGGATTCCCACCGGCTCGCCACTGGCAACGGACCAGCTCATCCCCGAGCTGGAAGCTGCCACCTCAGCGGCCGGGATTACAGGATCGGTCGCCATCCAAGCCCGGCAAACCCTCGCCGAATCGGATTTCCTGCTCGAACTCGCCGGACAAACCCGCTGCATGCTCGGAGTGGTCGGCTGGGTTCCGCTAATCGATGATGATGTGGATCAACATCTCACTCGCCTCGCCGCAAACCGTCGCTTCGTCGGCGTCCGCCATGTGTTGCAGGACGAGCCTGACGATTATTTCTTCCGGGATGACTTTCATCGCGGACTTGCCCTCCTTCCGCATCATGGGCTGCGCTACGATTTGCTTATCTATCAGCACCAGCTTCCCGCCGCGATCCGGCTCGCGGACCGCCAGCCGGAGCTCGAAATGATCCTGGATCACATCGCGAAACCCGCCATCCGCAGCGGCCGCGTCGAGCCGGAATGGAGGAAACACATGCGCGAACTGGCAAAGCGCGAACAAGTCACCGGCGTGAAGTTCTCCGGCATCGCCACCGAATTTCCCGCCGATCAGCCGGTGGACCTCCCCACCCTCCGCGCCTATTTCGAGGAAACGCTGGCAATCTTCGGCAGCCGGCGCGTGATGTTCGGCAGCGACTGGCCCGTCTGCCTGCTTCGCATGGAATCCTACGCGGCATGGGCGGAGATTGTCCGCGATCTGGTTTCGGGGCTTTCCCCGGACGAGCAGGATGCCATCCTCGCCACCAACGCCCGCCGCATTTACGGACTTGGGCAACTCTAACATCATCATGCTCCAATCAGGAATTCTAAACCCCCACGTCCTCGGGCTGATCGCCCGGGTCCGCCACACCAACACGCTGGTGATCGCGGACTGGGCGTTCCCTTTCTGGCCGGAAATCGAAACGGTGGATATCAGCCTCGTCCGCGGCCTTCCCACCGTTGCCGATGTTCTCAACGCGCTCCAGCCGACCTTCAAAGTCGGCCGCATCTGGCAGGCTGAAGAATTCGTCACAAGCAATCCGTCCGACCTGATAGATCAATTTGATCGAGCGATGGGCGCCTTTGCCGATGCGACCATCGAGCGGCTTCCCCACAACGATTTCAAGAAACTCGTTCCCGGGGCCATCGGCCTCATCCGCACCGGCGACACCACCGCCTACGGCAACCTCATCCTCCAATCGGTCTAATGCGCAGCGCCATCACTCTCTCCCGAGTCGCCGAAGCGGCGGCCGGGCCATTCGTTTTCCACGACGATCTCCCAACCGGATTCCGTAAGGCGGCCGAGCATGGATTCGATGCCGTGGAGCTTTTTCTGCCAGGCCCTGAAACCGTGCCGGTCGATGAAATCAAGGCGTTGCAGGAACAACACGGCCTCACAATCGCCGCGGTGGGCACCGGCGCCGGGATGCTCCAGCACGGCCTGTCCCTTACCGATCCCGATCCCGCGAAACGCGCGGCCTCACTGGTTTTCATCACCCGGATGATCGACTTCGGAGGACAGCTCGGAGCGCCCGCGATTCTCGGCTCCATGCAGGGAAAACACGGAGGCGACATTTCCAGGGATCAGGCGCTCGAGTGGCTCGCAGAAGCGCTCCGCACGGCCGGCAGCGAAGCGGCGCGCCATGGCGTGCCATTCATCTACGAACCGCTCAACCGCTACGAAACGAATCTCTTCAACCACGCGGCAACAGCCACTGATTTCCTTCATGCGGAAGATATAGAGAACGTCGTCCTGCTCGCGGATTTGTTCCACATGGCCATCGAAGAACGCGACATCGCCGACGGCATCCGCGAAATGGGCGGCAAACTCGGTCATGTGCATTGGGCCGATTCAAACCGCCACGCAATGGGTTTCGGCCATACGGATCCATCACCCATCGCCCGCGCGTTGCAGGAAACCGGCTACGGCGGATACATTTCCGCGGAAGTTTTCCCCCGCCCCGATGCTGATGCCGCGGCGGCCCAAACGATCACCTCCATCCGCCAGGCCTTCGCATGAAAACCCGCCCGCTCGGCAACACCGGCATCGACCTGCCCATCCTTTCCTTCGGCGCTTCCTCGCTCGGCGCGGAATTCCGCTCGATCTCGCTCGACGACGCAATGCGCTCGACCCGCACCGCGCTCGATCTCGGCATCAACTTCATCGACACCTCGCCCTTCTACGGCCGCGGAATGTCGGAAATCCTGTTAGGTCTCGGCTTGCAGGGCGTCCCGCGCGATTCCTATCTGCTCGGCACCAAGCTGGGCCGCTACTCCGACATCCATTTCGATTTCTCCGCCAAGCGGGTCGAGGAGTCCGTCCATATCTCATTGCAACGGCTGAAAACGGACCACCTCGACGTTTTGCTCATGCATGATGTGGAATTCGTCCCGCTGCCACAGATCTGGGAGGAAACCTTGCCCGCCCTGCTCAAGCTCAAGGAACAGGGAAAGGCTCGCGCCATCGGCTTTTCCTGTTATCCGATGAAGACATTTAACACGGTGCTCGATCACGTCGAAGATCACATCGACTGCGTCCTTGCCTACAATCGCTACACGCTCCAGAACACCACGCTCGAAACCGACCTGCTGCCACGCCTGAAGGCCAAGGAAATCGGCGCGATCGGCGCCGGACCGTTCTCTGCGCGGCTCCTGACAGAGACCGGCCCGCCGGACTGGCTGAAGGAACCCGATGAAGTGAAAGCCGCCGCCCGCCAAGCCACTGAACTTTGCCGTGCGCACGGCGTGGACATCGCCCAGCTTGCCCTCCAATTCGCCTGCAGCCACGAAGACATCCCAACTTGCGTCGCGGGTTCCGCCAATCCGGACAATATCCGGAAATGGGCCGAGTGGCTGGACAAGCCGACCGATCACGAGCTGTTAGGGAAAGTTCTCGCGATTTTCGAACCCGTCAGAAACCTAGGTCATCCCGAAGGCCTCCCGGAAAACAACTGAGACATAGTGATGAAAGCCATCGAATTCACCGCGCCGGAGACCATCCATTTCATTGAAATTCCCGATGCCACCGCGCCCGGCCCGGGCGAAGCCCTGGTCCGCACCCACCGCATGGGCATCTGCGGCACCGATCTATCCTGCTATCTCGGAAAATTTCCCTTTTTCGCCTATCCGCGCACTCCCGGCCACGAACTCGGCCTCGAGGTGGTAGCCATCGGCGAAGGCGTGGAAAACGTGCAACCCGGCGACAAATGCTCGCTCGAGCCTTACGTCAACGATCCGGACAGCCCCACCTCACGCAAGGGATCCGGAAATTGCTGCCCCGGAGTGCAAGTCGTCGGCGTCCACAATGACGGCGGCCTTCGCCAAGGAACATTTCTTGTCCCCGCCCGCAAGCTCCACCCCGGCAACGACCTCACCTACGACCAGCTTGCACTCGTCGAGACTCTCGCCATCGGCCGCCACGCCGTGCAGCGCGGAAATCCTCAGCCCGGAGAAGCCGTGCTCGTCATTGGCGCGGGACCGATCGGCCTCGCCTGCCTGGAGTTCCTCCGGCTCATCGAGGGTGTCACGGTCATCGTGATGGACCGGCTCCAGAGCCGCCTTGATTTCTGCCGCGACCAGCTTGGCATCGGCCACGGAGTCCTCGCCGACGGATCACAGGTCGCCGCCTTGGAAAAGGTAACCGGCGGCCAACTCGCCGACGTGATCATCGACGCCACCGGCAGCCCCGCTTCGATGTCCACCTGCTTCGAATGCGCCTCTTTCACCGGCCGCGTCGTTTACGTCGGCATCACCACCTCCGAAATCAGCTTCCCCCACGCGCCGGTCTTCCACCGCCGCGAACTCACGTTGCTGGCTTCGAGAAACGCCCTTCCGGAAGATTTCGCCCACATCATCGGTCTGATCCGAGATGGAAGGATCGATACCGGCAAATGGATCACGCACCGCATCACTTTCGACGAGGTGCCGGACCAGTTCGCCCGCTTCACCGACCCCGACACCGGCGCGATCAAGGCGATCATCGAGGTCCGCTGATCGCGCTTTCGGGGCGGCCATTTTTGCGATTCCGATTAGGCTATCAACCGGGTACATCCCAGCCATGCGCACCGCGGTTTACGCCGGATCTTTCGACCCCCCCACCAACGGCCACCTCTGGATGATCGAGCGCGGCCTCGAAATGTTTGACCGCCTGATCGTCGCCATCGGCAGCAATCCGGTGAAAAGTTACTCGTTCACCGTGGAGCACCGGCTGGAAATGCTCCGCGCCTCCACCGCCGGGCTGGACCGGCTTGAGATCGCCCATTTCAACAACCGCTACCTTGTCGATTACGCGAAAAAGGCGGACGCCGCCTACATCCTCCGCGGCATCCGCTCGCCGAGCGACTATGAGTACGAGCGCGTGATGCGTCATATCAATGCCGACATGGCCCCGCAGATCACCACGGTTTTCCTGATGCCGCCGCGTGACATCGCGGAGCTTTCCTCCAGCATGATCAAGAGCCTCACCGGCCCGGATGGCTGGGCGGAAACGGTCCGCCGCTACGTCCCGCCAGCCGTTTTCGAGGCCCTTGCGGAAAGCCAACGGACGGCTGCCGGACGGTAAAGGGGCTTTTCCGGCTTCCGCTTGGACGCGAATGCGCGCGCGCCGCAAGCTTCGATGCGACCCGCGATCTGATCGCCTTCCGGACTTCCTTTTGAAGTTTTTTCAAAGCCGCGGTTTCGGCGGCTTGTTAGGTTTGCCCGGATCCGCTCCCTGAAGCTGCACCTTGCGCTTGTAGATCGTACCGCTGGTGGCGACGTAGAGGGTTTTCCGGTCGGGGCCACCGAATGCGGCATAGTTGGTGCGGCCGTCGGTGACTTCAGGCCGCGGCAGGACCAACTGGACGCGACCCGGCTGGTCGAAGATCTGGATGCCGGCGCCGGTGGCGACAAGAAGTTCCCCGCCAGTGGTGGAGCACATGCCGTCGAGCTGCCCACTCGGACCATTCACCGGGAGCTGGGCATAGAAATACGGTTGTTTGTGAGAGAGGGCGCCGCCCTCGCCGATTTGATAGGACACGATAAAGCGTCCGCCGAATTGGGTGACTAACAACAGGCTCTGGTCGGCGGAGAGGCCGATGCCATTGCAGTCCGGAAATTTCGCATCGGCGGCGGTCCGCTCGCGGGTGCCGGGAGCGAGGTGCCAGATGGTTCCGCTGGCGGGATCGGTGTAATAAATGTGGCCGTCATGGCGAACCACTATGTCATTCGACGCGGTGCCGGAGGCGATGGTTTCTCGCTGTCCCGTCGCCGGGTCCCAGGCACGGATCTCCTTGGCTCCGGAAGCCGCGCCGTAGATTTTCCCGTCCGGCCCGAGCGCGATGCCGTTGGTGTTCCCTGTATCGCCGTCCACCAATGACTGCTCACCCTCGGGCGTTACCTTGTAGAGCTTACCAGCCGGGACATCGGTGAAAAACAAGCTGCCATCGCCGGTGATCGCCATGCCCTCCGCCCACTGATGGCCGGTGGAAACGACCTCCCAGTTCTCACCGCCCAGAAGATATTCGGCGGCACGGGATTGCGACTCATCAAGGTGGGTCGAAACGGTTTCGGTTTTCCAGAGCCAGCGCATCGCCTCCGGGAAGATGGCGGCACCGTGCTTGTGGTCGTGACCGCCTTCGCCCCAAACGTGATTCACCTCGTAGCCGGCCCACTCGAGCGCGCGCTGCATCGCCTGGTTCGCCATCCACCAATCGCCGGCGTAGATATTGAGATCGTTCTCGCCGTCCTGGAGGAAGACGCGGAGCGGTTTCGGCTCGGTCCGGCGGATCAGCTCCGGGTAATCGTCTCCGCCCCGGAGGCCGACGTAGGTGCCGATCATCGAATACACCCGGCGGAAAGCATCAGGCCGCTCCCAGGCGACGGTAAAGGCGGCGACAGCCCCTGAGGATGCGCCGCAAATCCCACGATGGTTAGGATCTTCCGAAATTTTCACGCCGTGTTCCTTTTCAACGAAGGGAATCATTTCCTCAATGAGAAAGCGGGCGTAGGCATCGCCCATGCCATCGTACTCGAAGCTGCGGTTGTAGCGGTCTTCGGCTTGATCGGTGGGAGCCGGGACGACTCCCGGCTGGACGAATAGCCCTACCGTGACCGGCATTTCTCCGGCATGGATCAAGTTGTCGAAAACGATGTGGGCGCGGCTGCCACTGTTGTCATTGCGGAACCCGTTGCCGTCCTGAAAGACCATCAGCGCGGCATCGTCACCGCTTGGATCATATTGCGCCGGGATGTAAACGGCATATTCGCGGACGGTGCCTGGAAAGATTTCAGATCGGCCGAACTCGCCAGTGACGACTTTCCCCTGCGGAACGCCTTCCTGCCGCTTTGCTTCGGGTGGGACCGGGTAGTTGTCTTCCTGGGCTTTCAAATGGACCACCGAAGCGGTGGCGAGAATGAGGGCGAGCAGATGGCAGGTTTTCATAAAAGGCTTCGGCCGGGCGACTATTCGCCCCAACGGATACCGAGGCGGAGGGCCAAGGCTTTCGGAAGGCACTCAACAAAACAAGGGCAAGTATATGCGCCAGACCCGATGAACTC
>JBBSJY010000180.1:0-9547 GCA_038256845.1 Verrucomicrobiales bacterium
TGCCGTCCGGATGAGGCAAATGATCTCGAATCTGGTGCGAAACGCCGTCCAGCACGGCTCGCCGGACACACCCGTTCGTCTGTCCGTCAGCACGGACGGAGCGGAAATCACCCTCTCCGTCCACAATCAGGGCCCGTGCATTCCCCGCAATGCCATCCGGACGATTTTCGAACCATTGACCCGCTATCACCCGGCCGGATCGTCCGCGCAACCCGGCAGCATCGGACTTGGGTTGTATATCGCACGGGAAGTTGCCACGGCCCACGGAGGATCCATCGGCGTCGAGTCCGGCGAGGAACAAACGGTCTTCACCGTGAAACTTCCCCAAGGGCGCGTCCGCCGGCCTCGGGAATTGTGTGGATCTCAGATGGCATCCTCAATCTAGGCTCAATGCCTCTAGGTAGGGATTCCATGGTGGGATCATCCATTCTTGATCCCGGCAGGGATCGGAGCTTGTAGCCCCGGGTCGAGGAGTGATCGCGACGAATACCCGGGAAACTGGGTCAATCGGAGGATCCGACCCCGCAAGTGGTTCGCAAAAGGAGCAGACGTCCGATGCAGGTCCGGCGTCTCTGGCACGCCTTTCAGGTGCGAATCCGGGAGATCACCAAACCCGGGGTGGTCGTCGCGATTGACAAAATTGTGACCGCCAGGACAGGACGTGCGATCTCGCCCTCAGTCCCCCAGTTCCGCCATCGCAGCCCGGATGGCGGCTTGGATTTCGGGATCTCCGTAAAACGGCCCGGATCCAGGGCCGCCGGTGGTGTGGGTTTCCAGCAACCAACTCTCGCCTCCGTCCCAGAGAAACGAGGGATTGCCGCTGTCGCCCGTGATCAGGTTTCGCCGGTAGATCGGGTCAAGTTCCGGCTGGTATTCCAAGCGGATGTTCCGGCCGAACACTTCGCCGATCCGGTGAATGGAAACGGTCCGGGTCTGGTCGGTGATCAGGACCGGCCGCCCCACCGCAGCCATCGCCGGGGATGCGAAACGGTAGCGCTTCACTCCCGGCGGCAGCGGTCGGTTCAGTCTTGCCACGGCCACGTCCCCGACGGTGCGCAGATCCCTCACCTCGGCGATGAAGCGCTCATGCGGCTGTCCGTCACGGTCGTGGAACATCACCGGCACGTCGGAGGGCCGGATGAAATGGGCGGCCATCACCACATGGCTTGGCGAGATCAGCGTCGCGGTCCTCGCGTTGTTCCATGACACGCCTGTTAGGTCCAGGTTCTCAGTCCAGTTGTCCTTCCATTTCGAGCGGCCGCGCGGTTGGTAGTATCCGAAAAGCTCACCCTTCACGGGCCGCTTCGGAATGAAATCCGACAAGGTTTCCGGGACCAGCGAGCGCACTCGCGAAGGACCCGGCCCACAGGAGGCCAGCGCCAGCATCCCGGCGAAGGCAATGAATGAAATGATGGTTTTCACGACAGGATTCAGGCGATGCGCCGTTGTTTCTCCGCTTTCAACATGCCGCAGCCGGCGGCGACGTCGATGCCGCGGCGCTGGCGGAATGTGCAGGGAAATCCGGCCGAGCGCAGGATTCTCTGGAATTCGTGTCCGGCGCCGCTCTCCGCTCCCGCGAAGCCACCGGTCGGATTCAGCGGGATCAGGTTCACATGGGCATCCATTCCCTCCAGCAACCTTGTGAGTCGCTCCGCTGTCTCGGCGGAATCGTTTTTCCCGGCGATCAACGTCCATTCGAAAAAGATCCGCTTGCCGGTGACCGATCCGTATTTCCGGCATGCGTCGATCAACATCTCCAGCGGCCATTTCCGGCTTGCCGGCACCAGCGCGGAGCGTTCTTCTCCGGTCGATCCGTGAAGACTGACCGCCAGCCGGTAGGGCCGGCCTTCCGCCGCCATCCGCAGGATGGAAGGTACTACGCCCACCGTACTCACCGCGATTCTCGTGGGCCCGATGTTGATCCCGCGTTCCGAAGATATGGCATCCAGCGCCTTCATCACCGCGTCATAATTGTGGAGTGGTTCCCCCATCCCCATCAGCACCATGTTCCGCAGGCGCCTTTCCGGGTGGATGGCCTTGAGAACCCGCCGCGCGTGGAGCACCTGCGCGACGATCTCGCCCGGGCGCAGGTGGCGGACGAATCCCATCTGCCCCGTCGCACAGAAAACACAGCCCATCGCGCAGCCCGCCTGGGTGCTCACGCATACCGTGTGGCGTCCTTCGTACCCCATGAGGACCGTCTCGATCACCTGCCCGTCGCGCAGCCGCAGCAGAAACTTCCGCGTCAATCCGTCGCTGCTGCGGATCTCATCCACCGCTTCCGGCACATCGAGGTAAAACGCCTTGCCCTCACCCACCGACTCCCTCACCCACCGCTGGAGAGGCGGCAGGAAATCGCGGCTCCCGGGATCCGCTTCGCCCTCCCGATGGAGAGCCCGCCACAACGCCTTCGCATGATGCCGCCGCACTCCGCCGGCCTCCAACAGCGCTTCCATCTCGGAGAACCCGAGGTCGTGGAGGGAGCGCGCTTCGGCCGGAATCATGCCAAATCCTTGACGCGGCCCAGAGGCCGATCAAGCCCGTTTCCCAGCGTCCGGATGAAATGTTTGCCGCGACGAAACAAACCCGCTAACAATTCGGCCGATGAACCAGTGGTACTACGCGCGTGGCGGCAGCCAACAGGGCCCCGTCACTCTCGCGGCTCTCAAGGCCCTGATCCAAAGTGGCGGCTTGGATCCCGCCACGGATCTGGTCTGGAACCCGTCGATGAAGGACTGGCTGCCGGCCCATCAGGTGAGGGAACTCGCCACGGGGAGCCCGGCCGCGATTTCCCCTCCAGCCCCAACCACCGATCCTGGCAATCCCTACGCTGCGCCGTCCAGCGCCTGGGTGCCGCCCTCCCAGCCCGAAGGTCCGCTGGTGGAAATCCCGCCTGGCAGCGAGCCGATCATCGCCACCGCCTGCGTCAAACGGGGCTTTGATCTCACGGTCCGGCATTTCGGCATGATCCTTTTGGTCGGCGTCGTTTACATCGCCGTCAGTATCGGCGCGTCCATCCTCTTCAGCCTGATCGATACCGCTCTCGGATGGGGTCCTCCTGCCAATCCCGCTCCCCCGCCGGACGAGTTCACGTTCCAAAGTGGATTCCAATACGGGATCCACATCAGCGGCCACAGCCCGGTGGAATCCATCCTTTCGCAGGTGGTCGGCATCTTCCTCACCCTCGGAGCCACCCGCATCGGACTCAACATCATTGATGGAAAGCCCTTCAACATCGGCATGTTGTTCGGCGGCGGGCAGATGCTGCTCAGGGCCATCGGAGCCTCGATCCTGTTTTGGCTGATGGTCGTAGTCGGCCTGCTGCTGCTCATCGTTCCGGGCATCTACCTCATGCTGCGCTACGGGCAATTCATGTATGCCATCGTGGATCGCGATCTCGGCGTCATCGATTCGTTGAAATACAGCTCCACCCTCACCACCAACAACCGTGGAAACCTGTTCCTTCTCGTGCTGCTATCCATAGGCATCCTGATCGCGGGGCTCCTGGCCTTTTGCGTGGGTTTGATCTTTGCCTGGCCGGTCTTCTGGCTGAGCTGGATCGTCGCTTTCCGCTGGATGCAATACGGGTCCCGCTCCGCGATGGATCATCCGCACACCCGGCCAATGCTCGATTTCACGGACTGATCCCGACCACGGAAGAGCCGATGTCTGTCAAGATTTGCACCCTGACCCCATTTTTCCCATTTTTCCCCATTTTCCCGGCAACCGGAAAAATTCTCGTACACCCGCATGAACATCCGGAACGCATCGCATTCCCGCTCCTCAAACACAAATCGCCGATCAACCACCCGCGAAATGCAGTGATAAATCACCGGTTTCGAGATCGAATTCGTTGATTGCGGCGAGCTTCTGAGATGGTCGTTGGACTTTCATCGTCGTGAGGATGCCCGGAATCCGGGTGAGTAAATGGGGTCGGTTGGCACGGAAGATGGAATGTTTTTGGGATATAAGAGAAGAGGCAGGCGTGACGCCTACCCCCCTTTCTTGAAAGGCTTACTAGCGAAGTTGAGGAAGGGGACGTGGGGGGTGGCAAGGAAACTCTCCCCGGGAGATTTTTCACGGGCTGGTCCGGTCGCGGGGCGGCTCAATCTTCTGGGCTGTCGGGGGAACGGGACGGACGGAAGCGGGGATAGTTCGATGGGGCGGGCGGGGGGATGTGGGCGAGACGCCAACACTCCTGGAGGGTGTGGTTGGAACGGGTGGGCGGAGGTTCAAGGCGGGGGTATATCCCGATTCGTCGCGGGCTTGGGAAGCCAAAGGAAGGAGCTTCCCGCTGACTCATTGGCACTTCATGCGCATCGGCGGTTCGGAGCCCGCCGCTTCTTGGTGCACGCCACCCTCCGATGCCCCGCGTGGGTTAGGGAAGCTTCAAGCACGGAGGGCGACGGTGGCAGACGGCCGCTATCGGGATGGGTGTAAAAAAGTTCACAACCGCCGCCGGGAGCGGCGGTTTACTTGGGATGTTTCTGCCTGCCGTTTCCTCCCGCCGCCGGTTTGCCCGCAATTTCGCTCTCGGAGCCGCCGGGCTCTGGATTCCCGGCGCATTCGCAGAGGCCCTCGATCTCACGCCGCGTCAGACCGAAGGCCCGTTTTACCCGGTCGATCTGCCGCTGGACACCGACAACGACCTGATCGTCGTCAATGATTCCATCACCCCGGCCCTCGGCGAGATCACCCACCTCAGCGGCCGCATCCTCAATGCCAAAGCCCAGCCGGTCCGCAACGCCATGGTCGAGATCTGGCAGGTCGATCACCACGGCGTTTACCTCCACAAGGGCAGCGACAGCGCCGACAAACGCGACCGGAACTTCCAAGGCTTCGGCCGATTCCTCACCGGTTCCACCGGCGAATACTATTTTCGCACGCTCAAGCCGGTCCCCTACCCCGGGCGCACGCCGCACATCCATTTCGCCGTGAAAATGAAGGGCCGCGAGAAATGGACCACCCAGCTCTACATCCGCGGCGAAAAGCAAAACGAGGGCGATTTCGTTCTCCGCGGTGTGAAGGACCCGAAGCAGCGCGAGTCGCTGATCGTCGATTTCGCACCGATTCCCGATCTGGCGACCGGCGAGCTCGCCGCCCGCTTTGACATCATCATGGGATTTACTCCGGCGGATTCCTGACCGAGCGCTTGCAGGTTCGATATCCCGCGAAATAATGGATGATGGCCCGGCGTATTCGCCGCAGGCAATTCTCCACCATGTCCGCGCACCCCTTTACTTACTCATTTCTCCGTTCCGCCCTGTTGGGTCTGGGACTGGCTGGCACCGCATCGGCGGCGGAGGTGGAGCGATCGGGCGAAGCCATTTACCACCGGCATTGCGCGGATTGCCACGGGGAAAGCGGCGAAGGCTCCGCCGAGCACGATGTCGACGCCATGGACGGCGGGCGCTCCATCGCATCGCTGACCCGCTACATCGACCGGCGGATGCCGGAAGACGAGCCCGAACTGGTGACCGGCGCGGATGCCGAAAAAGTCGCCGCCTACATGATGGGCGAGTTCTACGGAGCGGACGCCCGGGCGCGGCGCACGGCCGTCCCGGAGAAGGCATTCGCCCGGCTCACCAACCGCCAGTTCCGCGAATCGCTGGCGGATCTGATCGGCAGCTTTGGTGAAACGAAGCCACATGGCGAAGGCAGTGGGTTGACCGGCCAATATTTCCAATCCCGCGGGATGAACAAGAAACAGCAGAAGTCGTTCGAACGCGAGGACACCGCACTGGATTTCGACTTCGGCGTTTACTCGCCCGGGGAGGGCATCACCGCCGACCAGTTTTCCATCGCATGGGACGGCTCGCTCAATGTGGCTGTATCCGGCTGGTATGAATTCCGTCTCAGCACTCCCAACGGCGCGCGCTTTTACCTCAACGGAGAAGCTCAGGAAGGGGACAGCAACCAGCGCGACGACAGCTCCGCGAAACGCCAGCCCGCACTCATTGAGGCTTGGGTCAGCTCCGGGGAAGAGATCCGCGAGGAGTCCGCCCGCATGTTCTTGCTCGGCGGACGCAGCTATCCGATCCGCCTCGATTATTTCAAATACCAGGAGCCCCGCGGCATGGTCCGGCTGGAGTGGAAGCCACCGCAGGGCGAATGGACGGTCTTGGCCGCTCCCTATCTCTCGCCCGCGGGTGCCACCCACGTGGCGGTGGTCAGCACGACGTTCCCACCCGACGACGCCAGCGAAGGCTACGAGCGCGGCACCTCGGTTTCACGCGAATGGCACGAAGCCACCACCGCCGCCGCGATCGAGCTGGCAAATCAGGTCGTCGCCCGCCTCGACATGCTCAGCGGCAGCAAGGAATCCGATCCCGAGCGCGTCGAACGGCTCAAAGGTTTTCTCGGCACCCTCGCCGAGCGGGCCTTCCGCCGGCCGCTCAGCGACGAACTGCGCCAGCGCTACGTCGATCGCCCCTTCGAAGGCGGCGTCGCTCCTGAAGACGCGGTGAAACGGGCCGTGATTCTCATCGTGAAATCCCCCCGTTTCCTCTATCCGGATCTCGGGTCGGAGAATGACTCGTTCACCGTGGCCGGCAGGCTCGCGCTCGGTCTCTGGGACTCGCTTCCGGACCAGCCGCTGCTGGAAGCCGCCAAGGCCGGAAACCTCAGGACACCGGATCAGGTCAAGGAACAAGCCCGCCGGATGCTGGCGGACCCGCGCGCGATGACGAAACTCAATCATTTCTTCCGCGGCTGGCTGAAACTCGACGCAGAGGCCGATCTGCAGAAGGACCACGGCAAGTTCCCCGGCTTCGACGTGGATCTGGTTGCGGACCTCCGCCGCTCGCTCGAGCTCTTCATCGACCGGGTCGTCGCCGGCGAGCGTTCCGACCTCCGCGAGCTGCTCGGTGCCGACTACCTGTTCGTCAACGACCGCCTCGCGAAGTTTTACGGCCTGCCCGCTCCGGAAGGCGACGGCTTCCAGCCGGTCAAGCTCGATCCCGCCCAACGCGCCGGCGTCATCACCCATCCTTTCGTCCTCGCGCGGCTGGCCCACCACGACGCCACCTCTCCCATCCACCGCGGCGTCTTCCTCACCCGCCACATCCTCGGCGGCTCCCTCAAGGCGCCTCCCGAAGCCATTGCCTTCGACGACCACAAGTTCGATCCTTCCATGTCCATGCGCGAAAAGGTGACCGAGATGACCCGCGACAAGTCGTGCATGACCTGCCACGAAACGATCAACCCGCTCGGCTTTTCCTTGGAAAACTTCGACGCCGTCGGCCGCTTCCGTCTGCGCGAAAACGAGAAACCGATCGACCCGGAATCCGATTACAACACGCTTGAGGGCGATCTGCTGCGCCTCCGCGGCCCGCGCGACGTTGCCGATCATGCGTCGGAATCGCCGGTGGCGCGCCGCGGCTTCGTGCGCCAGCTTTTCCAAAGCGTCATCAAGCAAACGCCCGCCGCCTTCGGCCACGATGCCGTGACGCGCCTCGATGAAAGCTTCGCCGCCTCGGACCATCACATCCGCAATCTGTTTCTCGAAATCAACGTCCTCGCCGCCCTCGACGGCATCGATCCCAACGCCACCGCAAGCCGATGAACAACACCACCCGCCGCCATTTCCTCCGCCAGCTCGGGCTGTCCGCCGCCGCGCTGCCCTTCCTGCCCGTGCTCCCGTCGTTCGGCGGCACCGCCGCCAATGGCAAAAACCCGCAGCGGATCATTTTCATGTTCACGCCGAATGGAACCATCCAGCCCGATTTCTGGCCGGATGAGGTGGGTTCCGATTTCAAGCTGAAGCGCATCCTTGAACCGCTCGCACCTTTCCGCGACCGCATGATGACGCTCAAAGGCATATCGAACAAAGTCCGCGGCGATGGGGACGGCCACATGCGCGGTATTTCCTGCCTGCTCACCGCCGACGAGCTTTTGCCGGGAAACATCCAGGGCGGCAGCGACAAGCCCGCAGGCTGGGCCCGCAATCTATCGATCGACCAGGAAATCAAAAACTTCCTCCAAAGCCGGCCGGAAACCTCCACCCGCTTCGGCTCGCTCGAAATCGGCGTCGCCGTCCCCAACCGCGCCGATCCTTGGACGCGGAAAAACTACGCCGGCAGCAATCAGCCGCTCACTCCTAACAGCGATCCCTACGCGCTTTTCCAGCGCCTCTACGGCCAGATGAAGGATCGCGAGAATCTCGGCAGCATCCTTGATGACGTCCGCGAGGACCTCCATACCATCGCCCGCCATGTCGATCCGGCCGAACGCGAGCTGTTAGACAAGCACGCCAGTTTCGTCCGCGATATGGAAACGGATCTTCAGAGCGCCGACACCACCAACTTGGTTTTCCCGCCGCCCGCGCTCGAAGCCGGCGTTGCTCTTGACAACGATGGCATCCCCAAGATCAGCAAGATGCAGACGGATCTGCTGGTGAATGCCTTCGCCAACGGCATGGCGCGGGTCGCCTCGCTGCAATATACCAACAGCGTCGGCCAGGCCCGCATGCGTTGGCTCGGCGTCGATGACGACCACCACCACCTTTCCCACGAGCCCGACGACAACAAGGAAGCGCAGGAAAAGCTGGTGAAGATCAACACCTGGCTCTGCGAGCAATTGGCCTATCTCGCCAAAAGCCTCGATGCCATCCCCGAGCCCGGCGGCGACGGCACGATGCTCGACAACACCACCATCGTCTGGACCAACGAGCTCGGCAAAGGCAACAGCCACACCCTCGATAACATCCCCTTCGTCTTCGTCGGCGGCGGCCTCGGTTTCAAAACCGGACAAGCCTTCCAGTTCGACAACGTCACCCACAACCGCCTCTGGCTTTCCGTCGCCCACGCCTTCGGCCACCCCATCGGGACCTTCGGCAAAGCCGACTTCTGCGAAGGCGGACCGCTGGCGCTGTCCTGAAGGTGGTTGCGGCGTCCCGCCGCAATTCCGAAAAGGAAAGGGGAATATACTGCCGCGCGCGGGGTTTTGTGAAAAACGGGATCGTTCATTCGTCGCCCTGCGAGGATGGCAGGGACGCACCTCCGGGGCGTCCGGCGCGTGGGATGCGAATGATCCGCGAATGAATGGAGCCAGCGCGCCGCACATTCGCTTTTTCATTCCCGCGCCACGCGCCGGACCGCTCGGAGATCGGTCCCTGCCTTTGCGGCTTCGCCATTTCACAAATCATGACGCGCGGCAGTATCGCCCGGGTCCGTGAGAAAATCCGTTGTCGGCGGTGAACCTCTCTTCATGGTCGCCCCATGGGCAAGGCGGATCGGAGTCCGCCTCTCCTTGGTGGTGAAAGGATGCCCGCCAGCAGCGCTGCGGAGTTCTGTATTTAGACCAGGTCCCGGCCCCGCACCTGCGATGATCAATCCACGGGCGCATCGCTGTATCGAACCGCAACGGTCTGGCGCATCCGCTGGCGGACTGGCCGGCTGATACTCATCTTCACGCTTGGCGCAGACGCCTGGCGCGAACGGTTCGCTGGCTCAGGGAAGTTTCACCTTGTGTTGGCAAGATTCGTGGATGCGTCTGTTTGTGGAGCTGAATACGGATTGATATCGTTCATGCAATTTATTATTTCCCA
>JBBSJY010000181.1:0-9534 GCA_038256845.1 Verrucomicrobiales bacterium
CCAGATCCTCATCATGTTCGCGCCGATGAGCCTCGGTTTTCATTTCGGTGCCTTGCGGGTGCTCAAGGGAGCCTTGCGGGCCGCCGGCTTTCCGGTGAGGACTGTATTTTCCAATGTTTTGGAAACCCAAGGCATCGGCGACTTCTGGAGTCGGCGGTGGAATGTGGGCTACTCCCAGATGATGCAGCGGCTTGTCGGCCGGCCGGTGGAAGCGCTTGCAGGGCCCGGTGCCGGGGTCATGGCGATCTTCATCGGTTCCGGGGTGCTGCATGAACTGGCGATCACGCTCCCTGTCGGCTCCGGCTTCGGCCTGCCCACCTTGTATTTCACGTTGCACGGCCTCCTGACGGTATTGGAGAGGAAGCGGGGCCGACCGTTTGGCAGGCTTCTCTCGTTGGCCGCCGTGGTCCTGCCATTCGGACTGCTGTTTCCTCCTGATTTCCAAGACCAGGTGATCTCGCGCGCTTTGGGGGTTTTTGATGTGATCAAAAGCGTCATCGGTGAATAGGCGGGCCCCTACACCTCCCGGCATTCCGATGGAGACCCACAATGAGCGGCGTCTCGCGGGTTGTCAGGTCGCGGGAAAGCGGATGAAGTAGTCGGTGTGAGGGAGCGCGCCAAAGCTTGGAACCTGGAGGATGTGGTGGACTTCGAGCAGGCGCTCGCGGGAAGGCCGGCGACGGGAATTGAAATCCGTGGACGCGTGGCGGAGGCGGCGCGGGGTCTCGAAGGCGCGCAGGCACGGCGGGTGGGGTTGCGGACGTGGCTGGACGGTCAGCGACGGGGTCCCTCGGGGCGGCGTTTCGATTCGGCGCTGGGCCTGGTGGCGGCGTGCTTCGGACTGATCGCCTGGCTGGCGGGTCTTTCCGCGATGCTGGGGATGTGGGACCGGGACCTTGGTGGGGTGAATGTGATGTTGTTTCTCGCGGTGCTCATCGGCGGGCAATGGCTGCTGTTGCTGGTGGCGGTGATCGGGTGGGTGTTCAGCCGGCGGGCGGCGCAAGGTTTCACCGGCGTGCAAATGGCGGTGGGTCGGATTGCGAGAAAAATGGCGGGGGAATCGGAATCCGCGTGGTGGCGGGGATTGGCCGATGGCGGCGCGAAACCCCGGGCGGTGCTCGGCTGGCGGCTGGCGCGGATCAGCCAGGCGGCGGGTCTGGCCTTCAACCTGGGGATACTCAGCTGCCTGCTCGGGCTGGTGCTGGTGCGCAACGTTGGCTTCTACTGGGAAACGACGACGGAGGGTGCGATGCGTGTGGCGCTGGAAACCGGGGTGCGCTGGCTGTCGCTGCCCTGGTCCGCGTGGTGGCCGGGAGCGGTCCCGGATGCGGCGGTGATTGAAGCGACGCGACTGGTTCCCGGCGACACGGGTGCCCTCGGCGCGGGCCCGGCAGCGTGGTGGCAGTTTTTGTTGATGGCGGTGATTTTCTGGGGATTCCTGCCGCGTGGGCTGTGGTGGCTTTTGGCCTGGCGGGCGGAGCGGCGGGCGCTCGCGGAACTCGATTTCCAAGGAAAACACCACCGGGCGCTGTGGCGTGAACTTGCGCGGGGCGAGCGGCAGGATGTCGATGAAAAACCGCTCGATGGCGTGCTGGTGCTGGATGTCGGGGGCAGCGGACTGACGCCGGAATCGTTGCGGCCGTTTCTTCTCCGGAACCTGCGGGTCCACCCGGCGGCGTGGAAATCGACCGCCGTGCTCGATCCGGGGGAGGAAGAGGAATCCGGCCGGGCGCTGGCGCTGGCACCGGCCGGCGTGGTGCTGCTGGCGGAAGGATGGGCGCTCTCGCCGCCGCGAATGACCGCGCTCCACGGGAGGATCCGCGCGGCCACCGGCGCGGAGACTCCACTCAAGTTTCTGGTGGCCAATGTTTCGCCCGAGTCGCTGCCCGAGGCCGCTTCGGCCGAAGAGCGCCGTGAATGGGAGCGGTTCGTGGACAGCCTGCGCGACCCGGCCGCGGAGGTGTATTTCTATCAGGAAAACCCGTAGAGCTCGCCGAAGACCAGCGTGCCGGAGGAGGTCTGGAGGGTGCTGACGACGATCACATCGGCGGTTTGGCCCACTTTCGAGATCGCGTGATTGACGACGATCATCGTGCCGTCGGCGAGGTAGCCGACCGCCTGGTGCTCGTCCTTGCCCGGGCGGACGAGCGGGACGCGGAGCCGCTCGCCGACCGCGACGGTGGGCTTGAGGGCCTCGTCAAGCTCGAGGATGTTGAGGACGTCGATGCCTTGGAGTTTGGCGACCTTGCCGAGGTTCTCGTTGAGCGTCATCAGGCGCGCGCCCAGCAGGCGGGCGGTTTCGATCAGGCGGCTGTCGAGCGACTGTCCTTCGCTCGGGATTCCGGCATCGTGGAGGGAAATCTGGATGTCGGTCGCCTTCTGCATCTGGTCGAGCCAATCCAGCCCGCGGCGGCCGCGCTGGCGCTCCGCCTCATTTCCGGACGCGGCGACCGCTTGCAGGGTTTCCAGGACGAAACGCGGAACGATCAGCCGGCCGTTGAGAAACCCGGCGCGGAAGATGGCGGGGACGCGGCCGTCCATCACGGCCTCCGGATCGAGCACGACCGGCTGTCCCGATGCCGCGTCCTGGCGGAAGCGGACGTAGGGGATGATGAAGGCGAAGTCATCCCGGTTGCTGCGCAGGGCCAGAACCGCACCGAGAAATCCGAGGCTGGCGAAAAGCCCCACGTCGATGGCCAGGCTCAGCGTATTGACAAGATCGGCGGCATCCGAGGCATTCTCGATCCGTTCGCGAAACGCCATTTCCACCAGCGTGGAAATCTCCACCCGCGTCAGCAGCCAGGCGCAAAACAGACCGACGCCCAGGCCGAAGGTCGCGGTCGAAAAACCGCGGAGGGTGAAACCTTTGATCAGCCACTCCACCCAAATGAAGAAGCCGGCCACCACAAGGCCCATCGCCAGGCCGGTGCCGATGGAAATCTCCGCCGGCGTGTTCTTCGTGCTAAGCGCGATGGCCACGCCCGCGGCCTCACACACTAACAGGTAGGTGAGGCGGGCGACGTTGACTGATGGCGGCGATGACATGGGAAAGGGGCACGACGAGACTCCCCGTGCATCGGGCGATCCGCAAGACCATTCAAAAAGCGGGAGCCGGCGCGCGCCGGGCCACCGGTCACTCCTGCTCGTCGGCGGTGGCCTTGATGTCGCTGAGCGCGGCGATGAAATCTCCGAGAATTTCCGCCGGGACCATGATGGTGTCGCGGTTCCCGGCGACATCCTCGGTAATCTTCACCACCATGCCCCGGGAGTTTTGCTTGAGATCCAAAAAGAACGTCTTGCGGTCGGCGAGTATCTTTTCCGTATGCAATAAATCACTATCCACCTATACCTCCTTGTGTTGATTCTGAAACTTCCTGACGGTTGCGGGAGGGTCGTTTTTGTCAATCAAATTTCCCCGCGTGCGGCCGGCCTGCGAGAATCATTCCGTAAATCATCTCATGCGTGACCTTCTTCCCGAGAGCCGGCCTGCGCTGGTATTGGCGCCGATGCAGGACGTGACCGACCTGCCGTTCCTGCGTGTGATCGCCCGCAGGGGCGCGCCCGACTGGTTCGTCACCGAGTATTTCCGTGTCCATGCGGATTCGTGCCTGAACCGTTACATCCTACGATCGATCACGGAGAATGAAACGGATCGGCCGGTGTTCGCGCAGATGATCGGCCGGGATGTGCCGGAGCTCACCCGCACCGCACGCGAATTGGCCCGTCACCCGATCGCGGGGATCGATCTGAATCTCGGCTGTCCGGCACCGATCGTCTGTCGGAAGGATGCGGGAGGAGGTCTCTTGCGCCAGCCGGCCGCCGTCGATGAGATGATCGGGCGCCTGAGGGAGGCCATCCCGGGGAAATTCACTGTCAAAACGCGCGTCGGTTATGCGGAGTGCGATGAGTTTCCCGCCCTATTGGAGATCTTCCGGAAACATGCCATCGACGGGTTGACCATTCACGGCCGCACGGTGGCGGAACGCTATCAAACTCCGGTGCATCCGGACCGGGTGAGGGCGGCGGTGGAAGTGATGTCCTGCCCGGTGATCGCGAACGGAAACGTGGTCGATGTGGAAACCGGAATCGCTTATCTGGCCCAAACCGGCGCCGCGGGGCTGATGGTCGGCCGCGGAGCGATCCGCAATCCTTGGATCTTCTCACAACTCAAATCGCATTTCGGAAAGGCCCCTGGAATCATGCCAAGCCGGTTGGATCTGCTGGACTACATTCGGGAGCTTTATGAGGAAATCGCGATGGAAACGCCGAAGTTCCTCCCGAATGCCCATGTCCAGCGGATGAAGAAAACGCTCGCATACATCAGCCATGGCTTTGCTGATTTCGAGTATGACATCCGCCGGGTGAAAACTCCGGAGGAATTCCACTCCGCCTGCGAGAGGCACTTGTCCGGCGGCGATCCGCTGCCGGTCGCGCCACCCGCCGGATCGAAGTTGTTCTGCGGATTCGAGTCTCTAACGGCGTAACCTGCGGGTCACGAGGCCGAGCGATTCCTCCGCCTCCGGCACCCTCAGCAGGCGGGCGACGGCGAAGTAGGCGACGGCCGCGACTCCGACCGTGAGTGCCAGCGCGCCCGCGCGGTAGTGGAGTGCCAGCGCCCCGGGATCGGGAAAGAGATAGTGGTTCGCCGCGATACAGACCGCGGCCAACACTCCGCCTGCGATCGCCAGTTGCGCCAGCAATTTCAACAGATCCAGCGATCCCGGATCTCCGGCGAATTTCCGCATCGCGAGATATAGGATCATGAAATTCACAAACGCGGTGATACTCGTCGTCATTGCCAGCGCCGCGTGGTCCCAGCCGAGGATGAACACAAATGTATAGTTCAGCGCAAGATTCATCACCAGTGCGAAAATGCTGACCATCATGGGAAACCATCGCTTTTCGATGGCATAGAACGACGGCTGCAGGATCTTCAGTCCCGAGTAAAAAAGAAGGCCCACGCCGTACGCGCGCAGGGCCGCCGCCGTTTGCACCCGGTCCAGGGAGGTGAATTGGCCGCGCTCATAGATCACGCTGATGATCGGCTCCGCCAGCAACATGAGACCGAGCGAGGAAGGCAGCACCAGAAAGGTCACCAGCCGCAGGCCCTTCGCCAGCGTCGGCCGGAAATCTTCGGAAATCCCGCCGATCGCCGCCCGTGAAAGCGCCGGCAGAGTGACAGTCGCCACCGCCACGCCGAACACGCCAATCGGCAGTTGCATCAGCCGGAAGGCAAAGGTCAGCCAGCTCACCGAGCCCTCCTGCAAGCCGTAGGCGAACATCGCGTTCACCACCACGTTCACCTGCACCACCGAGGCCGCGATCACCGCCGGCCCCATCAGCCGCAGGATCTGCCGCACGCCGGGATCCTTCCACCGGAAATCCGCCGCGAACCGGTAGCCCACCTTCGCGAGCGCCGGAAACTGGCAGACGAGCTGAGCGAGCCCGCCGATCACCACCCCGATCGCCAGCCCCAGCAGGCTGCGCGGTCCCCAGCCCGGGTCCAGCCAGTATCCGAACCCCACGCCGCCGATGATCGAGCCCAGATTGAAAAAGCACGAAGCCAGCGCCGGCACTCCGAAAATGTCCCGCGCGTTGAGCATCCCCATCACCAGCGCCGCCAGCGAAACCAGCAGGATGAACGGATACATGATCCGCACCATCGTGACCATCAGCGCCACCTCGTCCGGGTCATACACGCGCGGCGTCAGCCCGCTGCGTGCCAGCGAGGTCAGCAGTTCGACGATCCAAGGCGCCGCCAGAATCCCGGCAACCGTCACGCCGCTCATGAAAACCGCGGCCAGCGTCATCATCTTGTTCGCCAAGGCCCACGCGGATTCCGGACCGTCGGATTTCACCTTTTTTGAGAAGGTCGTCACGAACGCCTGGGAGAGCGCCCCTTCCGCGAACAGGTCCCGCAGCAGGTTCGGCACCTTGAAGGCCATGAAAAACACGTCCATGAGGTGCCGTGGGAAAAGCGCCGCGAACACCACGTCGCGCACAAGGCCGAGCACCCGGCTCGCCATCACGGCGGCGCTGACTTTCCAAGTGGCTTTCGCGGACATCCGCGGGCGTTCTAGCCGCCTCGCGGGGAGCTGGCTACCGCCGGATGATGATTTTCTCGCGAAGGGCCGACGGCGACCCTACAGCCATCTCTTGCCAATTCTCCGCCGATCCCCTTCACTCCGCCCGCGCGCACCCATGGCCCTCATCGTTCAGAAATACGGCGGAACTTCCGTCGGCACCCTCGACCGGATCCGCAACGTCGCCGCCCGGATGAAGCAAACCAAGGAGGACGGCAACCAGGTCATCGCCGTCGTTTCCGCCATGTCCGGCGTCACCGACGGCCTCATCAAAATGGCCCGCGACCTGACGGAAAACCCGTCCGAGCGCGAGCTCGATGTCCTTCTCGCCACCGGCGAACAGCAATCGATCGCCCTTGTCAGCATGGCCCTCCAGGACATCGGCGTCGATGCCGCCTCGATCACCGGACGCCAGGCCGGCATCCATACCACCGGCTCCCACACCCGCGGCAGGATCCTCAACATCGATCCCTCGCTCATGCGGAAGTTCCTCGATGAGGGGAAATCCCTCGTCGTCGCCGGCTTCCAGGGCGTCACCCCGGACGGCATGATCCACACGCTCGGCCGCGGCGGCTCCGACCTCACCGCCATCGCCGTCGCCGCAGCGCTCAAGGCGGATGTCTGCCAGATCCTCACCGATGTGGATGGCGTTTACACTTGCGATCCGCGGATTGTGGGAAATGCCCGCAAGCTGCCGGAGATTTCCTACGATGAAATGTTGGAAATGGCATCGTCCGGCTCCAAGGTCATGCAGTCGCGCTCGGTCGAATTCGCGAAAAAATTCGGAGTGATTTTCGAAGTCCGCTCCTCACTCAACGACAACCCCGGAACCCTCGTGCTAGAAGAACACGCCAACATGGAAAACGTCGTCATCCGCGGGATTTCGATCGAACGTTCGCAGGCCCGGGTCACCATCACCGGCATTCCGGACGAGCCCGGCATGTCCGGCCGGATTCTGGGAGCGCTCGCGGAGGCCGAGATCAATCTCGACATGATCGTCTCGAACATCGCCCACGATGGTTACGCCCGGCACTCGTTTACGATGCATTCGAACGATCTCGGAAAAGCCCAGGCCGCGCTCAAGCCGCTTCTGGCGGAACTGGCGCCGGACTCGAAGATCGAGACGGAGGCCGGTATCGCGAAGCTTTCCGCAGTCGGCATCGGCATGCGGTCCCACTCCGGCGTGGCGGCCACGATGTTCAAGGCGCTCGGCGATGCCGAAATCAACATCGGCATGATCTCCACCTCCGAGATCAAGATCGCGGTCACCGTCGACGAGGTTCACATCGAGGACGCCGCCCGAGCCGTCCACGACGCGTTCGAACTCGACAAGCAGCCGGTCTGAATCCGTGGTCTCTGCGGGAAGCGGACCGCGATCCTCTTGCGGTCCTCAACAGAAAGTCCGCGGCGTCGTGTCCGAGGTTTTGCGGTGGCGCCCGCGAGCTTCGGGTGTTGGTTGCGGGCAGCCGTGGTTGATGTCTTCACTTCCGAGAAACGCTCCGAGATCATGTCGCGGATCCGCGGGCGCGATACCAAACCGGAACTCGCGCTCAGATCGATGCTCCACCGGATGGGCTACCGCTTCACGGTGAATGGCCCCGGCAACAAAAAACTGCCGGGCCGTCCGGACCTCGTGCTGCCGAAATTCGGAACCGTGATTTTCGTCCACGGGTGTTTCTGGCACGGCCACGAGGACTGCGCCGATTTCCGCCTGCCCGCCAGCCGCCGCGAGTGGTGGACCGCGAAAATCGAGGGAAACCGCGCCCGGGACAGCCGCGTGCAAGTCGAACTCCATCACCTGGGCTGGCACGTCGTCACCATCTGGGCCTGCGCGTTGAAGACCGTTTCCGCCCGCCTCTGGCTGGCGGCGGAGATCCCCGCACTGCTGGGAGATTCGGGAGCGGACGATGGAGCGGGGCTCGGTTCGAAGGTCGCCGAGGAGGAGGCGCCCTATCACACCAACCCATCGAGTTTACCGCTTGGAGGAGGGGCGGCGGGTGGCTAAGGAAGGGGCGTTCACGCGAAACCCAGTCCCCACATGTCCGAAAACATCCGCATCCTCTGTGTTGGCGCAGGCCACATGGGCCGCTCCCACGCCCTCGCCTATCACCAGATCCCCGGCTTCGAAATCTGCGGGATCGTCACGCGCTCGCCCGGATCGCGGGCGGCTCTCAACGCGGAGCTGGGCGGCGGGCACGCGGAGTTTTCCGATGTCCACGAGGCCCTGGCCGCGACCAAACCGGACGCCGTTTCCATCTCCACGTTTCCCGACACCCACGCCGAATTCGCCGCCGCCGCCTTCGATGCCGGCTGCCATGTTTTCGTCGAGAAACCGCTCGCGGTGACGCTGCAGGAAGCGGAGCGGATGGTCGCCAAGGCCCGCGAAACCGGCCGCAAGCTGGTCATCGGCTACATCCTCCGCCACCACCCGAGCTGGATCAAATTCATCGATATCTCCCACACGCTCGGCAAGCCGCTGGTCATGCGGATGAATCTCAACCAGCAATCGTCCGGCCCCAATTGGGAAACCCACAAGAACCTGCTGTCGTCCATTTCCCCCATCGTCGATTGCGGCGTCCACTATGTGGATGTGATGTGCCAGATGACCCGCTCGAAGCCGATCCGCGTCTCCGGAATCGGCGCGCAACTCAGCGACGAACTGCCCGCCGGGAAAATCAATTACGGCCACCTCCAGGTCACCTTCGAAGACGGCTCGGTGGGTTGGTATGAAGCCGGCTGGGGCCCGATGATGAGCGAGACGGCCTTCTTCGTGAAGGACGTGATCGGTCCGAAGGGCTGTGTCTCGATCGTCGCGGAAACGGCCTCCGCCGCCGGCCAGAGCGCGAACGTGGACGCCCACTCGAAGACGCAGTCGCTGCTCGTCCACCACGCGGACCGCGGACCGGACGGCACCTTCTCCCGCGCCGACGAATCGGTCCGCCTCGACGACGAGCCCGACCACGACGGCCTCTGCCTCCGCGAGCAGGAATTCTTTCTCAAGGCGATCCGCGAGGACCTCGACCTCACCGATCACATGGAGGACGCCCTATCCTCCATGCGCATTGTCCTCGCCGCCGACGAAAGCTTCCGCACGGGCAAAACGGTCGAGCTGTAGATAGGGCGCGCGGCGATTGCCGGGCTTACAGAGTTTCCGCTTTGCGGAAAACGGAGCGGGCGATCAGCCGGTTACACCACTGGCCGTGGCAGATGGTGAGATTCCGCGCTTAGCGGACTCATCGGTCGGTGCGACTTCACCCCGCGGGATCTTCGCGGAAGTTTCACACAAGCTTGATCGGCGTTTCATCGATCGGGGATGAGATGGCGGAGTCAACCACCCCAGATCCCTATGAAAGCATTGCTCCGCGTCACTTCCTTCGCCGTTCTTCA
The DNA here is from genome assembly GCA_038256845.1 of Verrucomicrobiales bacterium. GTDB lineage: Bacteria > Verrucomicrobiota > Verrucomicrobiia > Verrucomicrobiales > Akkermansiaceae > Luteolibacter. The sequence continues at coordinate 9,471 of JBBSJY010000181.1, forward strand.
CGGCCTTCTCACCTGGCTCGCTCCGGCAGCCGATGAATCATCCTCCGCGCCCTACTTCCATATC
>JBBSJY010000182.1:0-9495 GCA_038256845.1 Verrucomicrobiales bacterium
GCCGGCAGCGGGTGGGTTGCGGGATCGAGCATCTTCAGCATCCAGTTCGGCTCCTCCTTCATCCGGGCGAGCAGATAGGGTCCGTCGAGCCGACCGCCCCTGAGGTGGAATTTAAGCGTCCCCTTGGCAAAGGTTTTCCTCCAATCCCTCTCCATCGGCTGCCACTCGCCCCTGTCCCAGATGGTCACCGTGCCCGCACCATAATTCCCCTTCGGGATCGTTCCCTCGAACTTGCCATACTCCAGCGGGTGGTCCTCCACGTGCACCGCCAGCCGCTTGGCGACCAGATCCGTGGGAATGCCCTTCGGCACCGCCCAGCTCGCCAGTACGCCGTCGATCTCCAGGCGGAAATCGAAGTGATGGGAGCGGGCGTGATGCTCCTGAATCACGAAGGACCGGCCCGCCCGCCCCGCCACCTTCGCCCCGGGCTCGGGGGTCCGTTTGAAATCCCGCTTCTCCCGATATCGGTCGAGCGCCGCAGCCTTCCTCGCGGGCTCCTTTTTCCCGACCTCCTTCTTCGGCAATTTCCTGGCGGCGATCTTCTTTTGGGGCATGACCGGGGTGGATTTCCAAGGACGAGCAAGCTTCTACGGCACACCCATCGCACCCAAATCCATTCCCTTCAAAAGGAGAGGCTGCGCATCCCTTCCACGCCCGGCCTCTCCCGGAGCCTCGCGCTGACCTGCGATCGGCGGTCAGGAAATCGTCCCGGGCATTTCCTCACGTTCCTCCGCAGAGGTTGTCGGCACTCCCGAATTTTTCCCCAGCCGGTCGTTCGCTCCCACCCATGCGAGGAAGGTCTCCGCCGCCGCGTCGGAGGTCAGCACCGGAATCCCCCCGGCGGCGCGGATTTTCTCCGCTTCGTGATCTTCGAAAACCCGCGCCAGCACCGGCACGCCGCGAACGTGTTCCAGCACCTTCACCGCGTCGCCCACCCGCCGCATCGAGGCGATCACCAGCTTCGCTTTGGACGCACCGGCCCGCTCCAGCACCTCCTCCTCCGCTCCATCGCCCCGCATCACCGGCACGCCCAACCGGGCCAGCTCCCGGCAGACGACCGCATCGTCATCCACCACCAGCACGTTCTCACCCTGTGCCCGCAACGGCTTCAACGTCCACATCCCGGCCGAGCCGAAACCGAGCACCAGCACGTGTCCTTCCGGCGGTTTCTCGAAAGGCTGCCGGCGCCGGAACGGGTGCAGCTTCAAAAGCAGGCTCGCCACCGGCTCCTGCCCGATGAACGGCGTCAGCGTCATCGTGATCAGGGTCGTCATCGCCAGCACCTCGAAGCCCTGTGGCGAAAGGTGCCCGAGCGCCAAACCGCTCACCCCTAACAGCAGCGAGAACTCACTCGTCTGGGCGAGCAACAAACCGCTCTCGATCGACGCCCGCGTATTGAGTCCGCGCCATTCCGCCATCGCCGCGACCAACGGCGGCGTGACCAGCACCACGATCGCTGAGAACTGCAGCGCCGTCCACCACTGCGCCCATTCGGGCACCCCGACCAGCGCTCCCAGCGCGACAAAGAAAAGCGCCTGGAAAAACTCCGACAGCGAGGAAAGCTGGCCCCGCACCAATCCGTTGAGCGGGAATGCGGAAAACACGAAGCCGCCTGCAAAAGCACCCACGATCGGGGGCAGTCCCAGCCAGAACGCGATTCCCACGAATCCGAACAACACCGCCACCAGCCACAGCAGCAGGCTTTCCTCGTCCGGCTTCATCCGGTGGACCAGCCAGGGAACCACCCGCCGCTGGCCGAGCCATGCCCCCGCCCCCAACATGGCCGCCAGACCCAGCCCGAGACCGATCCCCGCAAGCCGTTCGTCCAGACGCGAGAGCACCACGATCACCGCGATCAGCAGCGCGTCCTGCAACAGCAGCACCCCGGTCACCACCCGGCCGAACGGTTCGAACATCGCCTGCCGCATTCGCAACTGCCGGAGCACCACCAGCGTCGAACTTGCCGCCAAACCGAAGCCGATGTAGGCGGACTCCGTGTAGCCGAATCCGACCCACCGGGAGGTGAAATAGCCGATCACCGCGGACGCGCCGAACTGGACCGCCCCCACCCAGGCCACCGCCCCCACCCGCCGCGCGAATCGCCGCGGATTGAGTTCAACGCCGGAAGCGAAAACAAGAAACACCAGACCGAACTCCAGAATCCGCATCGCCGCCCCGGCGTCTTCCTCTTCAGACGCGCTGCCCATCCGGAAGTCGTCCGGCAACAGGCCTGCGAGGTTCAACGCCATGCCCGCGCCGATCAGCACCGGCAGCGAGGGGAGCCGCAGCCAGCGCGAAAGCCCGTAGGCGGCCGCCGCTGTGAGCAACAGCATCGCGAAGAGGTTCATGGCTTGAGCACCCCCATTTCGCGCAACATTTTCACCTGGGCCTTCACTCCATCAACCTTCGGAATCATCAGGTAGCCGGCGCCAAGATCCAGCAGGTTGTCCACCACCGAGAGGTCCACCACATGGATCGCGCACGGCACTTGGGCGCTCTGGCAACGGTATGCCAGCAGATCGTTGGCATCCTCGATCCGCAGTGCGGAAACCAGCAGCTTCGCCCGCCCCAGCCCGGCCTCTTCCAGGACGGACAGGTATTCCACGCTTCCTAACAGCGTGTGTCCCGGCAGATCCTCCAGTTTCACCGGATCCGTATCCACCGCCAGCACCGTCTCGCCCCGCTCGTGCAAACGCCCGACGAGCATCCTGCCCAGCGTATTCATCCCCACCACGATGACATGGTTCGACAAGGCCTCTTCACGGCCTGCCTGGTCGGCCTCCTCCGCGGTATCCGCGGTCTGGAAATACTTCCATCGGAGCAGTCCGATCCGCTCGCAGAAGGCAAAAAGCTGATGATTGTAGAGTATCATATAAGAAGAAATCGCGATCGTCGCCACACCCACCAGCGCGGTGATCGACAGAATCTCCGCACCGATCAGCCCGCGGCTCATACCCATGCCGGCGAAGATAAATGAAAACTCGCTGATCTGCGCCACCGTCACACTGGTGAGGAACGAGGTCCGCCTGCTATAGCCCATCCGCGTGATGATCATGATGAAGATCAACGGATTGCCGATCAGCACGAAAAGGGACAGCACAAGCGTCGGCCACCAGTTTTCGGTCGCCCCGCTGGAATCCATACGCACGCCCAGCGAAACGAAAAAGACCGCGATGAAGAGGTTCATCAGCGGGTGGACCCGCCTCCGCAGATCGTCGTTGTAAGGGAGCTGTGCCAAACTCAGTCCGGCGAGAAACGCGCCGACCTCCAGCGACAGGCCGAAGGCATGCGCCGCCAGCACCAGCAGGAAGCACCACGACAGCGCCCAGATCAGCAGCACGTCCGGTGAACGGGCCGCCCATTTGAACGGGCGCGGCAAAAGATAACGCGAGGCGAGCAGCGACAATCCAAGCAGGAGTGCCATCCCGCCAAAGGCCTTGCCCAGCCCCATCGCGATTTTCCCCGCATTCATGTCCTCGCCGCCGGACATCCCCGCCAGAAAGGTCAGGATGAGTATCACCACCAGGTCCTGCACGAGGAATATCCCGACGGCGATGCGGCCGTAGAGGCTGTCGAGCTCGCCCTTCTCATCGAGCAATTTCACCACCACCACGGTGCTGCTGAAAGTCAGCGCGGTGGCGAGGAACAGCGCGTCCATCATCGGGAATCCCAGCCCCCAGCACAACAAATAGCCGCCCGCCGCCGTGAACACCACCTGCCCGATTCCCGCCGCGACCGCCACTTTGCCCACGTCCCGGATCTTGGAAAAACTCAGTTCCAGCCCCACCAGGAACAACAGCAGCGCGATGCCCGTTTCAGAAATCAGCTCCAGCGCCCGGTTCATCTCGACCCAGCCGAAGGTCGGACCGACCAACACTCCGGCCAGCAGATACACCACGATCGCCGGCATCCTGACCAGCCGCCCCAGCATCACCAGCACCGCCGCCGCGATGAGGATGATGCCGAGGCTTTGGAAGAATTCCGCGTTGACCATACCGGCCCAAGAAGCGCCTACCGTGCCGCCCGTTGCAATGAAAACCGGAAGGCGCACCCAAGCCGGCCTCAGTCCGCCCTCCAGGCGCTGCGCCCGGATCACGGGATGGGGCGGGATGGCAAATCCTCCGCCCGAGTCATCCGACGTTCGGCTCGACCGTCCTTCACCCGCCCGCCAAAGTCGCGCCGTGGATCTTTCCAACTACCTCCGCATGGACCCCCACCTTCTGGTGGGCCTGGCCAACACAGAACTCCGCAACCGCTGCGAGTCGCTCGAAGATCTTGTCAAAACACATCATCTCGACGAAGCCGCCCTCATCGCGAAACTGGCGAACGCCGGCTATCGCTATGAGCCCGATCAAATGCAGTTTCGCTAGATGCGACTCAGGGAGCCTCCGGTCACCATGGACGCACCGCGCCGCCTGCGGACCTTCGCGGGGAATTCGCCCCCGCTGAATTCTCGACAGCGGGCGACATCCCTGACTTTCTCTCCCAAACTCATGATCGACCGCATCACCGCCAAACGCATCGTTCCCGTCGTCGTGCTCGACCACGCGGAGTCCGCCGAACCGCTCGCGGAGGCTCTCCTGGAGGGCGGTCTCGACATCATGGAAATCACATTCCGCACGTCCGCCGCGGAGGAATCCATCAGACGGATCGCAACGGGATTTCCGGAAATCCTTCTCGGTGCCGGAACATTGCTTGATGAATCCCAGGTGAAACGCGCCCGCGACGCCGGGGCCGTTTTCGGTCTGGCTCCGGGCCTGAACCCCGTTGTGATTGCCGCTGCGAATCGATGCGGACTGCGGTTTTCTCCCGGAGTCATGACGCCGGGCGAGATCGAGCAGGCCCTCTCGCTCGATTGCACGCTCCTCAAGTTTTTCCCCGCGGGAAATGCGGGCGGCCCATCGATGCTCCGCGCCTTCGCCGGCCCCTACGGCCACACCGGCGTGAAATTCATCCCGACCGGAGGGGTTTCGCCATCCAATCTGTCAGACTACCTCAAAGTTCCGGTGGTCGCAGCCATCGGTGGTTCGTGGATGGTGGACAAGGCGCTTGTCAATGCCGGGAAGTGGCAGGAGATCACCCGCCTCACCCGCGAGGCGCTGGCCCTTGCGGCTTCCGTGTAGGCTCGCACCTCCGCCGGGATTTTGATGCTACGAGCCGGAGCGAAACATCCGCCGCCCTTCCATTTCGCTTGCCCTCCGCAGGATGTCACCACAACTCTCCGCCCCCTGAGGAAGATTATCCAGCATCTGTTCGTGATCCTTGGCTGCCTTCATTTGGCAGGAGGTCCCCATTCGCTCATCCAAGGCTACGCCTGGGTTACCATGCTGGCGAGCTACTCGCAGGACCGCGGCATCATCCAGGCGGCCAAGGACACCTTCAGCGGGGAGAAACCTTGTGACCTCTGCAACAGAATCGCTTCGGCGGAGGAATTGAATCAAAGCGGCAATCCGGAGCCCCTTCCGCCGGCAGGTTCCGCACTCGCCTCCAAGCTGCTTCAGGACATGCTCCCCGCGTCCCTGACGACGTTGCGGCCGCCGGGGAGTCGCGCACTCCCCGCCCCTTCTTTCGTGGCCCCGCTTTCTCCCTGGCTGCAAATCCACGCCTCGCCCCCGGTCCCTCCGCCGCGCGCCTCGGCCTGATTCCCCGCTCCGGCCCCGGCCGCAACGTCCCGCCCGCTCTCCGATCCCGCGACCCATTTCTCGCGCGGGACCCGGGCAATGGGGCGACCCCGCTTTCCGCGGCCGCCTCCCGCAATTGTCCCATATCTAACAGATTTATCTTCGCGTGAAATCCATTTCCCAATTTTCCCTCGGCACGGCGGCGTTGATCGCGAGCCTGCCCGCATCCGGGCAATCCGACAGCCTGACCGAGCTGGTGGTCCGGGCCACTTCCGACAGTCCTTCTCTCACCGTTCCGTCCATCACCGAGAGCCGCGACCAGCTCGCGGAGACCGCCGGGGGGACTGAAGTCATCGACTCCGACCGCTATCTCCGAGGTCGCGCGAGCACCGTGGCCGACACCTTCGCCCTTTCCGCCGGGGTCGTCGCGCAGCCACGCTTCGGCTCGGACGAGGCCCGCCTTTCAATCCGCGGTTCCGGCCTGCAGAGGACGTTTCATGGCCGTGGAATCCGCGTCCTCCAGGATGGCATACCGCTCAATCTGGCGGACGGCGGTTTCGATTTCCAAGCACTGGATCCGATGTCGGCCAGTTACATCCGGGTCTGGCGGGGGGCGAACGCGCTCGCCTATGGATCCTCCACGCTGGGCGGGGCGATCGATTATGTTTCGCACACCGGCCTGAGCAGCCCGGGATTCTCCGCCAGGATCGAGGCCGGCTCCTTCGACTACCTGCGCGCCCGCCTCGCGGGAGGTATCAGCGAGGATCCGCATGATCTCTATTTCAGCCTATCGCGGAACGATCAGGAGGGCTTCCGCGAGCATTCGGAACAAAGCAACCAGCGCCTGTTTGCCAACATCGGCTGGCGCATCAACGGGCATCTCGAAACCCGCGCTTATCTCACGGCAGTCCACTCTGATTCCGAACTGCCCGGCAGTCTCACCAAAGCCGAACTCGAAGATGCCCCCCATCGGGCCGATCGATCGAATTTCGGAGCCTTGCGTTACGACAACAAGCGCGATTTCCACCTTTACCGCATCGCGAGCAAGACAAGCATTTCCCACGGTGAAGCAGTCTGGGATTTCACCGCCGCATGGACCTACAAGGACCTTGATCATCCGATCACCCCTTTCGCCGGAGTCCTCGACCAGGTCTCGAACGATCTGTTGTTAGGAATCACCGGTACCCGGCGCGACGATATTTTCGGACGTCCCAACACGCTCCGCGGCGGCATTCTCTTCACCCGCGGGCAAACGGATGCCGCGGTTTTTGAAAATTTTCTCGGCTCGCGTGGCCAACGTCGATCGCTTGATGAACAAACCGCCACGAACATCGAGGGGTTTATCGAAAACCAACATACGATCGGCGGCGGCTTCACCGGAGTTCTCGGCCTCGCCGCTTCTCACAATGTTAGGAAGAATTCCCGCCGTTTCAACCATCCCGCCCCCCGTCCTCCGTTCTACAATCCACCGCCAGCCACCGCACGGCTCAGCTACGACGAAACTTTCACCGATATCTCCCCGAAGCTTGGCATCCGCTGGGATGGCCAGGGCATGCAGGCCTATGCCAACGTCTCGGGCAGCTACGAACCACCCTCCTTCAGCGAAACGATCACCGCCAACACCGCCCGGGATGCCCAGCAGGCATTGACCTTCGAGATCGGCACCCGCGGCAGCCGCGGCCCCGCCCGCTGGGACGCCTCCGTTTACTATGCGGAACTCGAAAACGAGCTGCTCACGCTGGCCGATCCCGACACGCTCGCCGGCACCACCACCAATGCGAACGACACCCTCCACGCGGGCATCGAGATGGCGGGAAAGATCGATCTGTCAGGCAGCGGATGGGAAGACAGCCCCGACCACCGCCTGGTCCTGCGTGGTGCCTGGACCTACGGGCGGTTCCGCTTCGATGACGACCCGACTTACGGCGACAACCGCATCGCCGGCCTGCCGCCACATTTGATCCGCGGTGAGCTCACCTGGGAGAACCACTGCGGCTATTACGCCGGGCCGACCTTTGAATGGGCGCCCGACAAATCCTATATCGATCACCGCAACACCTTCTCCGCAGATGCGCACGCCCTGCTCGGATTCAAATTCGGCCGCCAGGTGGAAACCGGCATTTCCTGGTTTGTCGAAGCCCGCAATCTCACGGATGAACACTACGCCGCCACCACCGGTGTCATCGAAAACGCCAATGGCACCGATCAGCGTCAATTCCTGCCCGGCGACGGCAGAAGCGTCTATGCGGGCCTCGAGTGGAAATGGTAGCCTTCCTATCAGAACTTATGAAACCGACGACAATTCGCCGCACACACCGCTGGCTAGGCCTGATCTTCAGCATCACGATCCTGACGTCCTCGGGCAGTGGGCTGCTCCACGTGTGGATGACCCGCACCCAGTCCGCCCCTCCACCCGCGCGCCCCGCCGGCGGCTCCATCGATCCGCTGCGGATCCGCGTCACCCCGGCGGAAATCCTCGCCAAATACCCCTCTTCACCCGTCGTTTCGATGAACCTGCTGAACGTCTCCGGGCGGCCGTTTTATCAGACCTTTGTCAAGGACAGGCCGGAACCCGTTTACATCGACGCTTCGGATGGCGTCGTCGTTCCCGCCGAGAGCGTCCATGCCGCGGAAATCGCCGCCGCCTATCTTGGAACGAACGATCTCGAGCAAACCGGCCACCTGAAGGAGTTCGACGACGAATACATCAACATCTTCCGCATTCTGCCAGTTTACCGTTTCGATCTCAAAGATGGCAGGGGAACGCGGGTCTATGTCTCCACCGTGACCGGCAGCGTCACGCGCCACACCGACAACCGGAAGCAGTTCGAAGCATCCATTTTCACGAATCTCCACAAGCTCGGATTCATTCCTAACAAAACGGCGCGGGACATCGCCCTGTCCGTCTTCGCCGGCGGGGCGTTTGTCGTCTCGCTGCTCGGAATCGTGCTCTTTTTCCTTACCCGTCCGAAGCGCCCGGCAAAGAAAGCCAAAGCCTGAGCGGACTCATTTCTTTTTCATCAGGTAGGCCAGCAGATCCTTCAGCTCGTCGGGATTGAGACGGTTGATCAGTCCGCCCGGCATCGGCGATACCGGCGAGAGAGACATCTCCTTGATATCCGGCCGGGGCACTTCCGTGATTTGGGACAGATCGAACGGATTGATCCAGGCAATAAACAAAATGGATCTGCTCAGTCGGCGGATGGTTCGCCATCATCCGCTTGAGACTGGCTCCGTATCGATCGTTGCGCGATACGAGTTCCATCCATTCCGGGATCTCCGGTTCCTGATAGACCTCGAAAAGCGCCAGCGTCCGCCCGACCACATCCGGCGCCTGGAGATAACACAGCATCCGCGAAGCTCCGCGTTGATTTCATATTCATCCGTCGGATAGGCCGGGTCCACTTTCGCCAGCACCTTCGCCAGCACCTTTGCCCGCGCCGACTCACCGGGTTCTCCGTGGCGGGCAAAAACCAGGCCGGTGGCACGCAGCCAGTTGAGCTTTTGCGGAGTGTCCAGCGCTTTCCAGTCCACCCGGTCCAGTGCGGCCAGCATCAGCGGCACGTCCGACTTTTCCCCAAGTCGGGCCAAAGCCATCGTCCCAGAATCGTAACAATTACTCCCCTTTCGTTTCTATCCGGGACCCGCCGGAGCGAGATGAATCATATGGATCGTTGCGAACGTCCAATCGAACGCGAACAGCGCCTTCTGATAGCGCGCGGGAAATTTCAAACCCTTTCCGGAAAGCAAACCCGTCGGAGAGCCCGGCCCGATGTCATGCACTCCCGGTAGGCTGTCCTCGTAATACGCAGGCCATTTGCCGGTTCCGTTCCGCCAGTCTAACTCCGCGCCCGGAATGGCATGGTTGATCCGC
>JBBSJY010000183.1:0-9487 GCA_038256845.1 Verrucomicrobiales bacterium
AGCTTTTTGGGAATGATTTGGAGCTTCGGCCGGATCTTCGTCAAATCCGGATGCGGTCGCCAAAGATATAGTGTGCTAGGTGCGCTTGACAGCCATAGCAAGGAGGTGATCACGGTGAGAAGCACCGGGAACATCAATTCAAAGAGTGTCTGCGAACTCATTGATTCGATCCGGCTTGGCCACCCCGGTCAGGCCCTGACGCTGGTGATGGATAATGCACGCTACCAACGATGCAAACGTGTGACAGAACATGCGGCGATGCAAGACGTCGAGTTGCTGTTCCTTCCTTCGTATTCGCCCAACCTCAATCTCATCGAGCGCTTGTGGAAGCACCTCAAGAAAAAATCACTCAAGAACAAACACTTCAAGGATTTCGCGACATTCCGAGCCATGATCGACGTGTATCTCGACGAACTCGGAACCACCCGTCAGAAGGATCTCGAATCTTTACTAACATTAAGGTTTCAGAGTTTCGGAAATCACAAAATGTGCTGACGGCGACAACCGGGGGGCCTACGACGAGAGGTGAGCCGAGCCGCCTTTCTTTTTCGACTGGTTCCGGGGAGTGGGATTCTAGCCAATGCCAGATGGCGCCTTGGTTTTTGGGCCGGATCATTGACGCTGCGGTTGCGACAGGAGCGGCGATGCTCTGGTTCTGGCCATCAAAAAACGGGGAGTTGGAAATGGACCCGTCGCGCCCCTTTTGGCTTCCGCAGACAGAGTGGCCGGTGATACTCCTCTGATCTCATGAAAGAACCCCTTCCCCCCGAGGCGTGGCTGTTCGATGTCGAGAAGGCCCCGCTCTTCGCTTCCATCACCCGCAATGGAGTGGTCCGTCAGATTCCATCCAGCCGACGCTACGCGCTGGTGGACCGGGGCACCGCCGAGATCGTCGGCATCGTCAGCCACGCCTACCGGCTGTTCACCAACAGCGACGCGCTGAAACTCTGCCGCGAGTTCTGCCAGAAAGCCTTCCCCGATACCGCCCCTGAGGAGTGGGAATTCCGTGCCGCACACGGACCGGAAAGCCGGAGCCTGGGTGGCGATGGATCTCTTCCATGGCGCGTGTGCCATCCATTTCGCCGGAAACGGCGCCCCGGAAGCCTTCACGCCCTTCGTCCGCATCGTCAACAGCTACAACGCCAGCCGGGCGGTGCGGCTCGATGTGGGCTTCATGCGCGGGGTGTGCTCGAACGGGATGATCTTTGCGGAGCAGGTTGCCAAGATCCGTGCTTCCCACACGGCCGAGGGAATCAGCCGGCTGAAGATCTCGCAGCCATTCGGGAACATGGGCGGACTCGTCAGCCAGTTCAGCTCGGCACTCGCCGCGGTCCGCGCCGTGAACGTGTCTCCCGACCAAGCCTCCGAGATCGTCCGCCAGGTGATCGGCTGGCCGAATCTCCCGGAAAGGGCAACGGACAGGCGGAGGGACGACCTGACGGCGATGGAGATGGACCTCAAGGACCGCCGGGACCGATACTTCGCGGAACTCGGTTCGAACGCCTACGCCGTGTTCATCATTGTGACCGACCTCGCTTCCCACCCTCCTGTCGTCCGGTCCTTCCTCCGTGGCAGGCCGGCACTAGAGCGGGCGGCCGGTGCGTGGCTCAGGAGCTTCGTGGCCGCAACCAAATGCTCCGCGTTCTCGGTGGACGGACACACCCGGGATTTGTCGCTGGCATCCTGACTCACCGCATCCGCCGGCCCGCCGCCAAGGGGCCGGAGAATCCACCTCGCCAAGGGTGGGTGCGAGCTACCGCCGCCCGTACGAAAACCTCGGCTTCCCGCCGTGCCCCTTTCCTGTCGGCGGACGCAGACCCCGGAACGGGTGTCTCAGCCACAGCCGGTAGGTGCGCTCCTTCTCGCCGACAGCGCGGGCAGTGGCAACGGCCTCCTTGAACTCCGGAGAGAGGTTCATCCGGTAGAGCATGGCCTGCCTCGTCATCCCGGCCTCCGCCGCCGCCTCCTTGTTCGTCAGGCCCTCCTCAAGCTTCCTCAGAATGATCTTTGAGCGCCAGTCCATCGGCGGGGAGTCTATCTTGAAGAGCTCCCGATGTCTATCGCCCGCGGCCGCGGGCGGGGAAGCAGACAAATAATGCCCGTGCAACAGACCGTGCAATAGATACGGCAAAAGCCCGCATTTTGGTGCATCTGAGGCGCGTCCACTACTCCGCGATTAATGCCTTGGCGCGTTCATAACTTCTTCGATTCCAACAAAAAACCGGAGATTTCTCTCCTGTGTTATTTGGTGCGCGCTGCAGGTTTCGAACCTGCGACCCCATCCGTGTGAAGGATGTGCTCTACCACTGAGCTAAGCGCGCTTGATTCCGGGAAGGACGGATAACCGACCGAGCGGCAGGAGTAAGCCCGTCCGGCAGGGTTGGCAAGGAAATCAACGGAGCGCGCCGGTATTTCAGGACTTTCTCGCTTCGCCTTGCGGCCTGCCGCTGCATAGTCGCCGTGACAGCAAGACGGTGGCCACCATTCCCAAGGAAAGTATCGAACAGGTCCTCGCGGCGACGTCCATTGAGGAATTGATCGGCAGCTATGTGCCGCTCAAGCGGGCGGGCGCGCAGTTTCGCGCGAACTGCCCGTTTCACAACGAGAAGACGCCGTCGTTCTATGTGAATCCGGTGAGTCAGCGCTTCCATTGCTTCGGTTGCGGGGCGGGTGGGGACGCGATCGCGTTTGTGCGGGACTACGAAAACCTGCCATTCACGGAGGCGGTGCGGAAACTGGCGGGGAGGGCGGGCATCCATCTGGCGGAGGAGGCGAACGATCCTGCGGCGGACCAGAACCGGAGGCTCCGCGGGCGGCTGATGGACTTGCACCGGGAAGCGGCGGATTTTTTCCACGAGCTGTTGCTGAAAGAGCCCGAAGCGGAGCATGCGCGGGCTTATTTGAAGTCGCGGGGATTCGGGCGGGAGATGGCGGCGGGTTGGACGGTCGGCTGGATGCCGGACCAGCCGAAACGGTTCCTGGAGTGGGCGCGGGCGCGAAAATACAGCGGAAGGGAACTGGTGGGGTCGGGTCTCGCATCTTTGAGAAACGAGGACCGGCCGGCGGATGGGATTTATGTGAGATTCCGCGACCGGCTGATGTTTCCGATCCGCAACGAGATCGGGGATGTGATCGCATTCAGCGGGCGTCAGCTCCGGGAGGACAAGCACAGCGGGAAATACGTCAACTCGCCCGAAACGGCGATCTTCAAGAAATCCGGCGTGCTTTACGGGCTGGATCGGGCGAAGAAGCCGATCCTGCGGGAAAAGGCGGCGTTGCTCTGCGAGGGGCAAATCGATGCGATTTCGTGCCATGAGCTGGGGATCGATCATGCGATCGCGCCGCTGGGGACGGCATTGACCCAGCAACACGCGCGGCTGCTGAGGCGCTACACGGGCAGTTTGCTACTCTGCTACGATGGCGATCACGCCGGAGTGGCGGCGGCGGAGCGGGCGTTCCGCGAAGCAGTGCCGGAGGGGCTGGTGGTTCGGGTGGCTGAATTGCCGGCGGGGGACGACCCCGATACTTTTCTCAAGTCGCGCGGGGTCGAAGCGTTCCGGGAATTGCTGGGAAACGCGAAGGAGTTTTTCGATTTCAAACTGGAGCGGGCGAAGGCGGATGGCGCCCTGGATGCCGCCGCCAGCCGGGCGGCGCTTGCGAACGAGTGTGCGGGACTCCTTTCCCTGGTCGGCGATCATGCTTCGCGGGACCAGCAGATCAATGTGGTGGCGAATCATTTGCAGATGTCGGCCTCGGCGCTGCGGGAGGCGATCGCCAGGGAGGTGAAGCGGCCGAAGCGGACCGGTCCTCGCGAGCGATCCGCGGAGGCGCCGCAAGAAGTGGTGCCCACGCCGCTTCACCGGATTGTGGCGTTTCTCTGCCATCTCGCGCTGTCCTCCGCCCCCGCGCAGCATTTGCTTGCCGAGCAATTCGAGACGTTGCACGAGGCGAAGCAATGGTTGGAGGGAATCCCGCTGTTGGAAAACATCCTTGGGAATGCGCCGGATCCGTCCTCGACCTCCGCGGTGAACGCATTTCTCGGCACCTTGCCGGAGGCTGACCGGCTGGCGCTCGGCAGGAGCGGAGCCACGTTGGATGGTGCGAGCGGCGAGGGGATCCAGGCAGCCGAGCACGCGATCGCGATGCTCTCGGCAACGGTGCTCCAACGGCGCGATGCGGCGGTGAAGGCGGCCTTGAAGGAAACGGGGATTTCCGCAGAGCGGATGATCGGTCTCCTTCAGGAAGCGAAGGAGATCAGCAATCTGCTGCGCGGGATCGGCCAGCGCTCGGAATTTGACGACGATCTGCCGGCCTCCACTTTTCGCGAGAAAATCCCTTGGAAAAAGTGGGAGGACAGGAAGAAGGGCTGATCGGCGGGAGAGATCGGATGGGAATTTCCCGTGCCCAAACAAAAATCCGCCGGCGGAGGAACCGCCGGCGGATTTTGGATCGGAAGGGACGGGCGTTTCCGCTTGCCTCAGTATTGCTGGGAGCGGGAATGCGAGAAGTAGGATTCGAATCCGAGTTCGGGCGGGAATTCCGAAAGACCGTCGGCGACGTTCATCTCGATCCGGTTGTCCTCACCGCAACGCTCGTAGGGAGGCTTGAAGGTGCCGCGATAGGTCGGGCAGGTGAAGGTGAAGAGTTCGTAGAAACCGTAGCCGAGGCGGCGCAACGCGCGGTTGGTGCCATCGACCGCTCCGTAGGTGTATCCCGCCTTGCGGCCATGGGTGTCTGTCTTGCGGACGATTTGCTCCGGGATTTCGACAAAGCCGTAGAGAATGTTACTGATGGCGCGGCCCAACTTGCGGCTCGAGGTGTAAGTGGAGCCGGGAGGCGCTTGGATATCGGCGGCAACAAAACCGCTCAGGGCGGCAAAGGTGGTAGCGATGACGAGGAGTTTTTTCATGCTGGGAGGAGATTAGGAAAGTCGGGTCAGGCTTGGCAACGGATTTCTTCGGCCGGGGAGGCTTTTTACAGCTCGAAGCTGAGCACACGGACGATCCCGGGTGTCGAGCGCAGTTTGGCGAGCAGGCTGGCGGGCGGTTCGGTATCCACTTCAATGACGGTGACGGCCCGCTTTTGCTCGCGATTGCGGCTGAGCGCCATGTTGGCGATGTTGACGGAGGCGTCGCCCAGCGAGGTGCCGATGGTGCCCACAATGCCGGGCCGGTCGTCGTTCTCGACGAAAAGGAAGCGGCCGGTGGGGTTGGTTTCCACGTTATGGCCGGCGATGTGAACGATGCGGGCCGATTTGCCGAAGAAGGTGCCGGCGACCGTGCAGACCTCGTCGCCTTTCACCGCGGAGACTTCGATGAGCTCGGTGGTGTTCGTGGCGAGAGCAACGGTGGACTCGGTGACTTTCAGGCCGTGCGCCTTGGCGATGGCGGGGGCGTTGATCAGATTCACCTGGGACTCGTCGTGGGCTCTGGCGAGGTAACCGGTGAGCACGCGGCGGGTGATCAGCTCGGTATCGAGCTCGGAAACGGGACCGAGATAGGAGACGCGGATGGCATCGCATTGGTCGGGCGCGATCTCGGATAGCAGCTTGCCGAGCGATGCGGCGAGATCGAGATACGGGCCGACTTTTTCCAGCGTGCGGCTGTCGAGATTCGGCATATTGACCGCGTTGACGATTTCTCCGGTCGTGAGGAAATTGCGGACCTGGTGGGCGACCTCGATGCCGACATTTTCCTGCGCCTCGGCGGTGGAAGCGCCGAGGTGGGGGGTGAAAACGCACTTTTTCGCGCTGAAAAGCGGGAAATCGGCGGCAGGCGGTTCGCTTTCATAGACATCGAGGGCGATGCCGCCGAGGTGGCCGGAATCAATCAGGGCCATGGCGACGGCCTCATCGACCAATCCGCCGCGGGCGCAGTTGATGACGAGCGCTCCGGGGTTCATTTTCCGCAGGCGCGCGTCGTTCAGAATGTGATTCGTTTCAGGGGTGAGCGGGACGTGCAGCGTGACCACGTCGGCACCGGTAAGGGCCTCATCGGGGGTTTGGGCCAGCTCGACCTTCAGCGATTGGGCGCGGGCGGACGTGAGGAAGGGGTCGAAGGCGACGACGGTCATGCCGAATGCCTGGGCTCGTTTGGCGAATTCGGTGCCGATGCGGCCCATGCCGAGGATGGCGAGGCGTTTTCCGAACATTTCAACTCCTTCAAAGGACTTGCGATCCCACTTTCCGGCGATCATCGAGGCGTGGGCCTGGCCGATGTTGCGGGCGAGGGAAAGCATCAAGGCGAAGGCGTGCTCGGCGGTGGAAATGGTGTTGCCGCTGGGCGTGTTCATCACCACCACGCCATGGTCCGTGGCGGCGGAGCGGTCGATGTTGTCCACGCCGACGCCGGCGCGTCCGATGGCCTTGAGATTTTTCGCGGCGGCGAAAACTTCGGGCGTGACCTTCGTCTGGGAGCGGACCACGAGGCCGTGGTAATCGCCGATGATCTTCAGAAGTTCGTCCGGCTTGAGGCCGGTGTTCACATCGACTTCGATTTCGGGAGCGGAGCGGAGGGCATCCACACCTTTCTCCGAAATGGGGTCGGAAACGAGCACGCGATAGGTTGCCATAGGGGCGGGAGGTAACCCGCGGGACTCCCGCTTGGCAAGGGTTTCGCCGGGAAATGTCCCGCGGGTCAGCGGGTGCCGGTATCGAAGTAGGTTTCGATCCAACGCGCCACCCGGCCGAAGTTTCCGGGCTTCATTTTCACGGGATTGTGAAGCGTCAGCGCGGGGACCTGCTCGCGCGTGTGGTCGGTTCCCGGGTGATAGGGATCGTTGCCGTGGTCCGCGGTGATGATGAGCAGATCCTCCGCTTTCACCTCCGGGAGGAACTCCGCCAGACACGCGTCGAATTCTCGCAGGCAATCCGCATAGCCCTCCGGATCGCGGCGGTGGCCGTAGAGCGAATCGAAATCCACGAGGTTCGCGAAAATGAAGTGCGGTCCGGGGGGCGGCGCGCTCCACAAGCGGCGGATCGTCGCCATGCCCTCGGCATTGGACTTTGTCGGGTAAGATTCGGCGATCCCCGAGCCGGCGAAGATGTCGCGGATCTTGCCGACCCCGATCGTCTTCACCCCCGCCTTTTGGAGGCGGTTGAGCACCGTCTCGCCAGGCATCATCGAGTAATCGTGGCGGTTGCCGGTGCGTTGGAAGTTTTCAGGAGAATCCCCGAGAAATGGGCGCGCGATCACCCGGCCGACGCGGATCCCGCGCTCGTCGAGCAGTGCCCGCGCTGTACGGCAAAGTTCCCACAGGCGCTCCAGGCCGAAACGTTCCTCGTGGGCCGCGATTTGCAGGACGCTGTCGGCGCTGGTGTAGAGGATCGGATCGCGGGTGCGGAGATGCTCGCCGCCGAGCTGCTTGAGGATCTCCGTCCCGGAAGCGGGGAAATTTCCGAGAAATGCCACGCCGCCCCGCCGTTCGAGTTCCGCCACCAAATTCGCCGGAAAAGCCTCGAAGGTCGCGAACGGCCGGGCCATTTCGCAGCCCATCAGCTCCCAGTGGCCGGTCGTGGTGTCCTTTCCCGCCGAGGATTCCGTCAGCTTCGCCCAGCCTGCCCCCGCCCGCGTCGCGCCCGATGATCTTCCCATCACCTCGCCAAGTCCGAGCGAGTCCAAAGCCGGCAGCCGCAGATCCGGAATTCGCGCGAACAGATGCCCCAGCGTGTCCGCGCCCGCATCGCCGTAGGCCGCCGCATCCGGCGCACCGCCGCAGCCGACGGAATCCAGGACGATGCAAAGGGCGCGTTTCATCACGGCGCCGAATTTCCCTGATTCGCCCGTGGCCGGCAACAGCCAAGGAGGGGGCGGGCCGCGAAAGCGTAAGGACCGCCGTATTCCACCAATCAGAAACCCCCAACTGCTCCGATGTTCTACATCATCTGTTTTTGCCGCTCCCACCGGTTCGAATCGGCCATCCATTCAAGTCTCCAGCAGGTGCATTCCGACCTGCTGTTTTCCGTCCGCATCGGCGAGCGGGAGACGCTGCTGTATCTACTATTCGAGCACCAAAGCAGCCCCGACCCCGCCATGCCGCTGCGGCTGCTTGGCTATGTCGCGGAAATCCTCACCCAACATCACAAGTCCAACGGCTTTCCGCTGCCGCCCGTCCTGCCCATGGTGCTCCACCAAGGCCCGGCCACATGGAACGTCTCCACCGTTTTCGAGGATCTCTTTCAACTGCCTGAGGAGATCGCCCCGGCGCTCCTTCCGTTCCTGCCGAAGTTCCACCACGCTCTGCTCGACCTCACCCGCTTCGATCCGGCGACCGGCGAGGAGGACACGCGAATGCAAGTCGTCCTCCAGCTCATGAAGCTCGCCCGGCAGAAGGAGCTGCTGCGCTTCTTCCGATGGCTCGCCGGATATTCCGCCCGTGAACTTCCTGACAGCCTGCTAGGCAAGATGCTGCTCTACGCGCTCCATTCCGACAGCGATCTTGACGCGCAGGCGATCTACACTAGTCTCTCAACGAACCCGGAACTTGAGAAAAGCACCATGTCCGTCGCAGAAAAACTAATCGCCCAAGGACTTTCCCAAGGACTATCCCAAGGACTATCCCAAGGGTTGTGGCTGGGTAAAATCCAATCTTTGCAGGAATTCCTCGGTCAAGCGGTGAGCCCCTGCGAAGAGCTGGAAACCTTGGAACTGGCTGACCTGGAGAGCCGCCATGCGAACCTCCACCGGGAATACAAGGCACGTTTCAAGCGCTGATCCTCCACGCCGGGATTTGCGCCATGGCGCTTCAGCGCGCCGGGACCGCCCTGCCGATGGGCACAAATCAAGGGACAGGCTTTCACTCATATTCGGATGATGTCGATTGCATACAGGATCAAAAGTATGCTTCGGACGACAATTCTCGGATAGTGCACATCGATGGAGCGCTTACGTTGCCAAACTATGACGCCTAAGAAATACGCCGGCCAGAATCTTCAGGTGGCGCTATGGACCCCGCTTACAGCGCAAACGCGCGGAAATGGGGTGTATTTCAATTTGCCGCAACTGCGAGGGTGATTTTGATTTAGGTTCGCACAGGCCGTCAGCATCGCGGCAGACGCTCGGAATGAGCAAATGAGCCGGGAAATTTCGTCACAATGTTAGACACCGTTGGACAATCCGCCGCCCGGCAAATCCAGCCCATTCAAACGGTGATCGCCCGGGGGCATCACGATCATAATGCCAATTTCCACTTCCCCTCATGGCGGATCAACCCAATGCGCTGCGCATACTCAACCTCTCCCTCTCGATACCCCAAGAACAAGGCCTCGGCAAGAATTTCGGTGCGCCCGTGAATATCACGTTCATGCCATGCCAATAGACTTGGTTGGATTATTTGCCCAATATTAATTCGACAATTAAATAGCCGACTTTCCCTGGATGTGCTAACGAAGGCCTGTGAAAGAATCAGATGCGAGAACACTTAGCCCGAAACAACAGGAGACGCTGCGTAAAACTGCGGTGCGTATGGTTCACCACGAAGGATACACGCA
>JBBSJY010000184.1:0-9485 GCA_038256845.1 Verrucomicrobiales bacterium
CGGACGGCCACAGGCTGTTAGGCTCAAATCCTGCTGAACAAAGGGAATGGGGAGCCTCACGAAACCGATCGGCGGCTGGTACGCAGCATGCAAGAGCGGCCCGCATGATGTTCCCCCTACTTTTCACGATGCATCCTTGCTGTCCGAATCGGCTTCGGAGTCCGGGCCCTAATGCGGCCCGATTCCGATTCCGGCGGAGTGCCCTTTGGAAACTCCCGACCCATCGGCTTACGGCCGGCGGTTTCCGGTTTTGGCACGGTAGCGCCATTGGCTGAGTCCGTTGCGGGCGGCGCATGGAGGCATCGCAGTCTCCCCAGGTGATCCGCCCGTCCGTTCCAATCATTCAACCATTCGAAAAGCAATGGCCATCACCCGCAGGCGCTCCCGTAGCCCCCTCTTCGGCGAAGTCCCACGAACTCCTTCGATTCCGCCTCGTCCGGCGCGTGGGGCGCGGGATAGCGAAACCGATTTCCCCTGGAGGCGGAGGTTCCGAGACGCTGAAGGGGAGGGGAGTCCTTCCGGCGAGATCCCCGTCATTCCGATTCCCGCTTGGAAACGGTTTTCGGACCTGTTTTGGATCCTGCTCTTCCTTCCCTTGGTCT
The DNA here is from genome assembly GCA_038256845.1 of Verrucomicrobiales bacterium. Classification (GTDB taxonomy): domain Bacteria; phylum Verrucomicrobiota; class Verrucomicrobiia; order Verrucomicrobiales; family Akkermansiaceae; genus Luteolibacter. Next base: position 603 of record JBBSJY010000184.1, read on the forward strand.
TGATCCTCGGAATTGCCATCTATGGCTGGATCAAATCGGTTTCTCCCGGAAACGTGCTGTTCCGGCAGACCCGCATCGGCCGCGGCGGCAAGCCATTCACCATCTATAAATTTCGCAGCATGAAGCCGGATGCCCCCACCGGCCTGCATCGGGCGCATGTGCGGCGTCTGATCCGATCAGGCAAACCGATGACAAAACTGGATCTGATCGGCGACCCCCGACTGATCCGGGGAGGCTGCATGTTGCGGATGTCCGGTCTCGATGAACTGCCGCAGTTGGTGAACGTGCTGCGCGGTGACATGAGCCTGATCGGTCCCCGGCCCTGTCTGCCCGACGAATTGGATTTGTATGATCCGGACCAGCTTCGGCGCTTCGGCCTGCAACCCGGCCTGACGGGTCTTTGGCAGGTGGCACGGTGCCGAGATACGACCTTCCGGGAGATGTTGAGGATGGACGAGGAATACCTGAAACGGCTGTCGCCTTCACTGGATTTGGAAATCATCGCCAAGACTCCCGGAGCCCTCTACCGGCAAATGATGACCTGCACCCGCGTGACCAGCGGCCATTCCACGAACCGGACGCCTCGACGGCAATCCGTGCCCATGATCCCCCCGCGGGTTTTCACCCAGCCGTTGAGCGCCAGTCAGAAACTTGCGGATTGATCGCGCACCGCAAGGGCAACCCCTCCATCTGGCATGCGCACCTGCGTGGTTGCAGGCCAATGACTCCGGGAGAGACCGCAAGGGATGAGAGCTTGCCAATCCGAACTCGTTTGATAAACATCGACCCCATGCCTTCCGCGCTTCCCCCGATCAGAATCCTCGCCGTCGGGGCGATGATAGGCTGCGTTCCTTGCGGGACTGCATCCAGCCAGGACTTTTCATTGGGTGTGGCGGGTGCCGACCGGATGCTGCGGGATGGCATCCTTCCGGATGGTCTCATGGGCGCGCTCTTTGATCCGACCTTGGAAGGAACCGTCAAAGGGCAGTTCGCTTACTCGCTTTCGACGTCGGCCACTTACACCTCGAACTCTTCCCTGTCGCGACAAGGTGGCAGCGACCTGATCTGGTCTCTAAGTCCGTCGATCGCCTACACGACCGATCCCGAAGGCGGGGCCACTTACGTGCTAACCGCCTATTATGCTCCCAGCTATCAATACTACTTCGAGGACTCTTCAAGAGGGGGCTTCAATCAGAACGGCGGGGTATCCTTCGCCACTTCCGGAGCCCGCGCCTCGGTTTCCGCGTTTCTGAATTTGGCCCAGTCCTCGGGGGGCGACCGGATCACGGGCGGCTACTCGGAAGGGACCATTTTCAATGGCGGGCTTTCCGGCTCCTATCAGGTGGCGCCCAGAACCAACGTCTGGAGCAGTCTCACAGCGTCCTTTTCCGATTATTCTACCGGGCAAAGGGGGAGTGACATCTACTCGGCCCAGCTCGGGGCATTCTGGTCCGCCACGGAACGCCTCAGCATGGGACCGTCGTTGCGCTACAATCGCTCGGTATCGGACACCACCGGCGAGAGGACGGCTACCGGACTTCTCTTCAATGCCAACTATGTGGCGACGGAGCGCATCCGCATGAGCGCTTCCATCGGTGCGGAGATCGTCGAGAACTCCCGCATTTCCGGTAGCTCGGGTCCGAGCCTCACCGGGGATTTCAGCATGAGTTACCGGATCAACGAGCTTTGGTCGACGAGCGCTTCCATCCGCTATGCGAACGTCCCTTCTCCGAGCAGTGCCGGTTATATCATCAATGATCTCTCGTTCAGTGCGGCGGTGAGCCGGGCGTTGCTACGGGGCTCGCTGAGCGCGGGAATCAGCTATGGCATTGCAAGCTACGAGACGGTGGATTCGCTGGCGGTCGCCCGGGGGGATGAGAAGACGACCAATCTCGTTCTGAGCTACAGCCGTCCGCTTTTCTCCGATCGGATCAGTTTCTTCAGCTCGGCGAACTACTCGATATCAGACGATTGGGAGCAGTGGAGCCTTTCGTCAGGACTTAGCATGTCATTCTAACCCGCCCACCCGGGACCCGCTTCGAACCCTACGCCTTCACGTAATGACGCTCCGCGGAAATTTCGCTATCGTTCGGTCAAGTCGGAACCGACCTCCCATCGCCCCCCATGATTTCCTTCCAATCTCCTCACCCTCTTCACCTTTCTTCGGAACCATCCGGACTCGCGAAGAGCTGCCTGGCGAATGAACGGGACCGCCGGCTTTATTCGCAGCCGGACGTCCCATTTGCCCCCGGCGGTTGGCGCGAAGTTTGCTAAAGAGTCCGCAACCCCCTCTCATTTCACCCTCACCCGCACCCACACCCACCCAAAGCAACCGAGCACCCCAGCATCCCAGCATCCCAGCATCCAGATCTAGTACTCAGGCCGGTCTTCCGAAAAGTTCATCCACTCTCGAAGCCGCCTTCCCAGCCGATTAAGACCTCTTAATCACTTGCAGCCGAAGCCCGCTACTTGCGGCATCGGCAGGACTTCCGGCAGTTGTGACATGCGTGTGACATGCGCAGATTTTGCTTGTCCCGGTATCCCCCTCTTTGCAAAAGAGGTGCACTTCTGAACTTGTTCAGGGTAACAACCGCTTCGACCCCGAGGCACCGTCTCTTCTCCCTGAATCATGGATCCGCTCCTCCGGCGCGGATGTCTGACCAAGGGCGGTAGCTTGTTCCGAAACGATCGACCATCAATGGATTGACTTTGGCCCGCCTTTATTAAACATTCACCTGCTTACACCCCAATCCCCCCGGATTGACATCCCCCCCACCCCCCCGTGGAACATACAACCAAACGCTGCAATCGGCGTACCACTCCCCGCTCTCAATCTCACCGGCGATCCGCCCAACGGTTCGCTTGGACCGACTGGCTGGACCAACGTCCGCCGGCCCGCCTCGTCCCGGCTTGCCCTCCCGCAAGCGCCGGAGGTTCCGCGACTGATCCAGTCACCGCCGTCCCCGTCTGGAAGCGGAGTTTGGACATCGGCCTGATCATGATCGTCCTGCCTTTGATCCTGGTCTTCGCGCTGGTGGTCTATTGTTGGATCAAAGCGGCATCCCCCGGTCAGGTGCTGTTCCGGCAAACCCGGATCGGACGGGGCGGAAAGCCCTTCACCATTTACAAGTTCCGCAGCATGCAGCCGCATGCTTCGACCATTCCGCACGAACTCCACACCGAGCACCTGATCAAATCGGGCGGGCCGATGACCAAGCTGGATCTCGTGGGAGATCCGCGGCTGATCAAGGGCGGTTGCCTGATCCGCATGTCCGGCTTGGACGAACTGCCCCAACTGTTCAATGTCCTCCGGGGGGAAATGAGCCTCGTCGGCCCGAGACCTTGCATGCCCAACGAATTCGAGCTCTACGGCTCGGATCAGAAACGCCGCTTCTCGCTGCGGCCCGGACTGACCGGACTCTGGCAGATCCGCCGCACCGCTTCGACGACGTTCCGCGAGATGGTGGCGATGGATGATGACTATGCGCGGAAGCTTTCCCTTTGGCTCGATCTGAAGATTGTGGCGGGAACGCCGGCGGTCCTCTTCAGACAAATCGGAAGATGCCGCAGGATGAAGGTGCCCAAGAAGACCGCAAAATTCACGCCTGCTCCTCAGCCCAATTGCATCCGGATGGCTCCTTCCGCGTTTACTCCGGCTCCTCCCGCCACCTTTGCCAAGCGGATGGGCGCGATTACCCAAAATCTCAACCGGATGGGTACCATTACCCAAAAGCTCGGCTGATTTCATATGGTTTCCGGATTCTCGATTGGCGTGGTCGGCCTCGGCTACTGGGGGCCCAACCTTGCCCGCAACTTCAGCCAGTTGGCCGGCTGCCGCCTGGCTGGCCTGTGTGATCTGGATGACGAGCGCCTGGAGAAGATGCGGATGTCGCATCCGGACATCCCGCGTTACCGGGACTTTGATGAAATGCTGCGGGACCCCGACCTCGATGCGGTTGCGGTCGCCACTCCCGTCCGCCGGCATTTCCCCCTGGCCAAGGCGGCCCTTCTGGCCGGCAAGCATGTGCTGGTGGAAAAGCCGTTGGCGGCGAGTTCCGCCGAGTGCGAGGAACTGATCGCATTGGCCGCGGAACGCAATCTGATCCTGATGGTCGGCCACACATTCCTGTATTCCGCGCCCATCCGGATGATCCGTCAACTCATCGGTTCCGGGGAGCTGGGCGAGATCCGATATATCAATACCCAGCGGCTCAACCTCGGATTGTTCCAAAAGGACATCAATGTGGTATGGGATCTCGCCCCCCATGACCTCTCGATCATCCTCCACTTGCTGGATCGGACCCCTTCATCGGTGAACTGCCAGGGCAACGCCCATGTCACCCCGGGCATCGAGGATGTGGCGAATCTATCATTGCACTTTCGCGACGGCCAGTTCGCCACCATCCAGAGCAGTTGGCTGGAACCGCGCAAGGTGCGCCAGATGACGATCGTCGGAACCCGCAAGATGATCATCTATGATGACATCGAGCCGATGGAAAAGATCCGCATCTACGATGCACGTGTCGATACCCCGCCGCATTATGATAACTTCGGCGAGTTCCAATATGCCTATCATTACGGGGATAGCTACATCCCCCGCATCGAGCAGGCGGAGCCGCTGCGCCAGATGTGCCAGCATTTCCTCGATAGCATCACGAACGGCACGCCTCCGCTGACCTGCGGCGAACGGGGATTGGAAGTGGTGAGGATTCTGGAAGCCTGTTCAGAATCCCTGAAATCGAACGGCGGCCCGGTCGACGTTCCCGCCGGATCACCCGCCGCGCGAGTGACCGCTGATGGCAAGCACCCGGGCGAGCGCCAACATCCCAATGGATCCTACGCTTCGAATTTCCCCTGACGTCGTCCTGGGCGTCGGCGTGAAGCTGTTCGGCTTCTGCAACCTCTACGGCTGCACCATCGGGGAGGGGACCCGGATCGGGACCTTTGTCGAAATCCAGAAAGGGGCCAAAATCGGAGCCCGCTGCAAAATTTCCAGCCACACTTTCATCTGTGAAGGAGTGACCCTCGAGGACGGCGTGTTTGTCGGACACGGAGTCACCTTCATCAATGACCGTCTGCCCCGCGCGCTGAATGCCGCGGGCGAACTTCAAACGGAATCGGACTGGCGGTGCCAGCACACCCTGGTCAAACGGGGAGCCTCCATCGGTTCCGGATCGACCATTCTCGGCGGGGTTATGATCGGGGAAAATGCGATGGTCGGCGCGGGAAGCGTCGTTACCCGGGATGTTCCCGCCGATTCGACCGTTGCGGGCAATCCCGCCGCTCTGCTCCATCCTCCATCCGCCTCGCCGACCGCCCTTGCACCCCCCATCGGGTAAATGAACATCCCCTATCTGGATCTCGGCGCCCACCATGCGCCCCTCAGGAGCGAAATCTCCCGGGTCATCGGCGAGGTGATTGACGCGGATGCCTTCGCGGGCGGGCCCTTCGTAACCCGTTTCGAGGCGGATTTCGCCCGCTACTGCGGAACCGACCACTGCGTCGGGGTTGGCAGCGGGACGGATGCCCTCTGGCTGGCCCTGCTCGCCTTGGGTGTCGGGCCCGGCGATGAGGTGATCACGGTGCCGATGACTTTCATCGCCACCGCCGAGGCCATCAGCCGCACCGGCGCCCGGCCGGTGTTTGTCGATATCGATCCGGTCACCTACACGATGGACCCCGCGGGCCTCGGGGAAGCCGTCACTTCCCGGACGAAAGCGATCATTCCGGTGCATCTCTTCGGGCAAATGGCGGAGATGGATGCGATCCTGGAATTCGCGCGGGAGCGGGGCATCCCGGTGGTGGAAGATGCGGCCCAGGCACATGGTGCGGAATTCCGCGGCCGCCGGGCGGGGAGTCTCGGCGCCGCCGGATGTTTCAGTTTTTACCCGGGTAAAAATCTCGGCGCACTCGGCGAGGCGGGGGCGGTCGTGACAGGCGATGCGGAATTGGCGGCCCGGATGCGGATGTTGAGGGACCATGGCCAAAGCCGCAAATACCACCACGCGGTGGTCGGTTGGAACTGCCGGATGGATGGCATCCAGGCGGCGGTCCTGCAAGTGAAACTCCGTGATCTGGATCGCAACAACCGACTCCGCCTCCAACATGCCGGGACCTATTCCGCTGCCTTGGCCCGAGTGCCCCACCTGCTGCTTCCCCATTCGGATCCGCGAGGCGTCCATTCCCACCATATCTATGCCGTCCGCGTGCCCGACCGGGTGGCATTCATCGATCACCTCACCCGCCGGGGTGTCGGCTCGGCGATCCACTATCCCGTTCCGGTCCACCTGCAGGAAGCCTATTCCGATCTGCAACTCGGGCCGGGCTCCTTCCCAATCGCGGAGCGTTGTGCGCGCGAATTCGTCTCCCTGCCCATGTATCCGGAACTCAGCCCCGCCCAGACCCGCACCGTCATCGACGCCGTGACCGAAGCGATTGACCAAAGCATGGTCGCCTGAGACTGAGGGAGGGAAGAGAGAGTCCAGAATCCAGAATCCAGAGTTCGCGGGAATCGGGAAAGAGCGGAGGCGATCGGATATTCCACTCAGCCCTCAGCCCTCAAAAAAAGCCCTCCGCCTTCAAGAGACCCCGACTCTTCCTCTTCCACTCATCACTCGGCACTCGGCACTTCTTCCTCCGACCCCCGCTTGCCCCTTCCGTGTTCTCCGTGCCTTCCGTGATTGAAATCCTTCCTCTTTTTCTTAGGCCGACGCTCCAGCCAATCATCGAGTCCAGCCACAAAAAGCACAAAAACACAAATTCCTCCCCACTTTGCGTCCCTTAGCGACCTCCGCGACTCTGCGGTAGACTCCCCTCCGACCTCCGAGTTTCGACCCTCCTTCGACCTTCGACTCTACCTGAAAACTGAAAACGAATCATCCGTCGATCCAACTCGAACCGATCGATCCGCTCGTCGGAGAAACGTGGGACACGCGGATCACCGCCCGCGACGATCATTCGGTATTCCACCTCTCCGCCTGGGCGCGGGTCCTTGCGGAAACCTACGGCCACCGCCCCGCCTATCTCCGCATCCTTGCCGACGGTCGGGAGGCGGCCCTCGTCCCCCTGATGGAGGTCCGCAGTCCGCTCACCGGGTGCCGCGGGGTGTCGCTGCCCTTCTCTGATTTTGCCGGCCCGCTCTGGACCGATTTCACCTTCGCGGCGGAGGTCCTCGATGCCCTCGGGAAATTTGCCAGGTCACGGAACTGGAAGCACCTCGAAATCCGCGGCGGGGTCCCATTGCCTGAAGCGCCGGAAACGTTCCAAGCTTACGAAACCCACGAGCTCGATCTCCGGCCCCGCGTCGAGGCACTCGCACGCGGTCTTGAGCCGTCCGTCCGTCGCGCGATCCGCAAGGCGGAAAGCAGCGGACTCGAGGCCACCGTGGAAACCGGCCACGACGCTCTGAAAACCTTCTACCAGCTTCACGCGCGGACCCGCCGTCGCCACGGCCTTCCTCCTCAGCCCCTTTCCTTCTTCCTTTCCATCGGGCGACATCTGATGGCTACGGGTCTCGGCCGGGTGGTGATCGCCCGGTTGGCTGGGGTCCCGGTCGCCGGTGCGGTTTTTTTCCACTCCGGGGGACGGGCGATCTATAAATACGGAGCGTCCGATACCCGCCATTGGTCCCTGCGGCCGAACCAGCTCGTTATGTGGACCGCCATCCGCCACCTGGTTCAGGACGGCTGCCATGGCCTCCATTTCGGCCGCACTTCGAAGGGCGATGAGGGCCTGGCGCGATTCAAGCTCTCGTGGGGTTGTGTTTCCGGGCCGCTCCGCTACCATCGTTACTCCACCGGCACCGGGACCTGGCTTCCCGCCGCCCCCCCCCGGGCGGAGAGTCATCCGCTGATCTTCGGGCATCTTCCCCTCCCCCTGAACCGGCTCGCTGGCCGCCTGATTTATCCTCATCTCGACTGAGTTTTTCGGTTACACTCCCCGCATCATGAAATCACCCACCCAAGTCCGCCCGCACCCACGGAGCGGTACCGCGCCCGCTCGCAGCGGCATCAAACTCCATGACATCCTCTATGTGCTGTTCAAGCACAAGTGGAAGATCCTCATCCCGTCTCTTCTCGGTTTTGCCGCCGCAGGGGCCCTCGCTTATAAAAATCTGAACTCTCCGAGCTACGAATCCCAGGCGAAGCTTCTGGTCCGCTACGTCATCGAACGCAGCATGGGCGATCCGGACACTCCCTCCACCCGGACCGGCGGAAAGCCGGAGGCGGTGATGAACGCGGAGCTGGAGATCCTCCAGAGCTTCGACATCGCGCTCGACGCCGCGGAAAAGATCGGCCCGGAGAAGCTCATGGGGGACCAGGAAGAGGAACCTCCGACGGTGACCGCGGCCGCCTCATCCATCGCCAAAAGGTTCCAAGCCCTATCCCAGCGCGGCAGCAATGTCATCCAACTGAGTTACCGGGACTCCGATCCCCAGAAGGCCGTTCAGGTTCTCAGCCAGATGATTCAAAGCTATTTCGAGCGCCACCTCCTCATCCACCGTTCGACGGAGGCGTTCGAGGAAGTGGAGGCCCAGACCAACCTCGCCCGCAGCGCCCTTCGCGAGACGGAGAGCGATATCAACAAGCTCAAGGCCGCAAACGGGGTCATTTCGATGGAAGGGACCAATGCGGAGTTCGAGTCCCGCCGCCAATTGGTCCGCGGCAGCCTGATGGCCGCGCAGGCCGCGCTCGCCGAACAGCGGGCGAAGGTGGCTTCCCTCGACGGTTCCGCTCCGGACACTCCGCCGGAGGCAGCCGCGGAGGGCGAATCCGTCGCGGCCGCCGAGCCGCCCGCCGATCCCGCGGCCGACCAGCAACGCCGTGAAACGGCCGAAGCGATCGCCGAATACCAGGATCTGATGGCCCGCCTCGCCTTGCTCCG
>JBBSJY010000185.1:0-9377 GCA_038256845.1 Verrucomicrobiales bacterium
AACTCGATCTATCTCCGCTTCGGCCACCGCGACTTCCAGAAGGGCAGCAGCTTGGATGAGGTCGCCAAGCAATATGAACTCACCGCCGCCAATTGCTTCGCGGTCGGTGACAGCCACAATGACATTGAGATGCTCGATCCCATCCACGCCGCAATGAATGCCTGCCCGGCCAACGCCGTGGGCGCGATTCGGGACAAAGTGCGTGCCTCCGGCGGCTACCTCGCCGCCGCCAGCCACGGTGCCGGCGCGATCGAGGCGCTGGAACACTTTTTCCGTTGATCCGCCTACGGGGAAGGGGCGGGATCCGCCGGGGTTACCACAGAATCGGGGTCTGTCATCGGCACCCTCGTCCGGTCGCGTTCGCACGACGACAAGGCGAGGACGGAAGCACCGGCGGCTCCGAGGAGGGGCTTCGTGAATGGATCATGTAGGATGGCAAATGAACCAGATTCCCGAAACGAAATCCGGTCCCTCTCTTCCGGTGGGTAGCTGGCGCAACGCCCAGAGTGTCAGGGTGCCGGTGGAAAAACCTCCACCAGCCGGGTGCGAAAGAACGCGCGATCGTCCGGGAGATCGGACGTGCTGAAAAAGAAACGGTCGGTGTCCGCCAAGGTGGCGCCGAGCACCTGTCCCCATGTGCCCGGGGCCATCGAGGGCGAGCTTTCGACGGCATAGTAGCTTCCGGGGTCCGCCGCGAACTCCATCAGAAGCAGGCCCGGAGCGGGGGCCAGGATGTTCGCGTTGGCCGGAGGTTGGGGGGACAGCGCCGGCGGGCGCACTTCGGCCAGGTCGTCAGAGGAAGGCGCGTAAAGTGTGAAGCGCCGCAGACCCGTTTTGCCGAGATAGATCGAAGCTTCGAGCGGCGTGCCGGATTCGAGGCGGAGCGGCGTGCCGGTGGCTTCCGCGACGAGCCCGTTGAGATCGATGAACCATGATTCCGCGTCGCCCGGGAGCGCGAGGGAGGCGGACCGGCCGCCGGGCGCGGAGACGGAGAGGATCGCAACGAGCGTCGAGTAAACGTCGGTAGACGGCGGCTTGGCGAAATCGAGGACGGGATTGGCGAAGGCGGTGGAACCCCCACCCGAAAGGGCCAGCAGCGGGGTGGCGGCCGTGCGGATCGGAAACAGCGCGGACTGGGCCGAGGCGGGTGATGTCAGCGAAACGGACCTGGCGCGGACATGATAGGTGGTGTCCGGCGCGAGCCCGGTGACCTCGATTTCCTGAACACCCTGGGCCGCGGCGACATTGACAGCGGCATTGTCGCCGGCGAAAAGGGAGAAGGGCGTAATGGTGAGGCCCGGAGCGGCATTCGTGCCGGCGGCATTGAGGAAGACTTCGATTTCCGGACTGGAGTCGGCGCCGCTGTTCCACACGAGGCGGAAGGCCTTGGCGGTGAGGTCGGCCACGGCTAGGTCACTGACCCGCGGCTGGGCGAAGGTGCAGGGCGCGAGGAAAACGACGGCGAAAAGGGCGGTTCGAAGCATGGCGTTCAGGGGGTCACGAGGATGCGCAGCGGGATGACGTTTCCGGAAACGGGCGAGAGCGTGTTTCCACCGCTGTCCCGCAGCAGATAGGTGACGGTGATTTCATAGGTCCCGGGGGCGAGGGACGGGCTAGCGGAGATGGCATAATTGAAGTTCACGCTGTTGCCTAAGATCCCCGCGCTGGTGGTGGCGAAATTGAGGCCTGAAGGCGATCCTGAGATCTGCTGTAGGTAGCCGGCGACCTGCGCGATGAGCGCCGGGGCGGCGGTGACCGTCGCGGAGCCGTTCGCGGCCGGTCCTCCGACTGCGATGGTGAAGTCCGCTTCCTCGCCGAGAAGGACGGTGAGCGAGCGGGTGCTGCGGATTTCCGGCGAGACCTCGGCGAGGGCGTCGATGGTGTTCGTGCCATCGACAAGCCCGATGCCGGGCGCGGAAAAAGTGCCGTTGAAAAGGGTCGCGATAACGCCGTTGACGACCACCGAGGTGACCTCAGGCGCGACTTCACCAGTGACGGTGATCGGCGATTCCGTGACCATCTGGCCGTCCGCGGGGTAGGTGATGACAAAGCGCGGAGTGACCCAATCCATGTGGACAAGATAGGTCTCCGATGCGCGAACCGGGAAGCGCGGCGTGGCGGGCGAGCCAAGGCGGGAGCTGAAGGTGACGAGACGCCCGGTGGCGGGGTCGATGCGCTGGATGCTGATGACCCGGCCGATCGTTTCCGTGATGCGGGCGAAGAGATCGAAGATCGTCGCGCCGGGCGCGAGATCGGGAAAGCGCACGAGGTTCGGTCCGGCGTGTAGTTCGGGCCGGCGGTAGGAGACGGGGCCAGGGAACGGGATTTCGCCATCGGCGATCATCGTGACTGCGAGCCCGTCACCCCCGGCGATGGGGAAATCGGAGCCGGCAGGGTTGGCGCCGAGGTAGGAGGCGGCGAGATACTGACCGCTGCCGGGGTCGTATCGCTGGACCCGGGTGACCGCCGACGGGCCGCCAAGCTGGGCGAGCAGGTCGTAGGCGGAGAAGCCGGCGGGCGCTTCCACGGGATAGGTGAAGAAATTCAGGCCAGCCGCGAGTTGTGGACGCGGTTGGAGCGGATCGAGGCCGGCATCAACGGCCTCGCGACCGGTGCGGCCGTCGAGGCTCAGATCGAGATCGCCGTCGGCGATGCCGGGGATGACGGAGTCAAATTTGAATGGGTCGGTGCCGAGGGCAATCTCAGTGGCGTTGTCGAGGCCATCGTTGTCGGCGTCCGGATCGCACGGATCGCCGAGACCGTCCAAGTCGGAGTCGGACTGATCGGGGTTCACGGTCCCGGGGCAGTCGTCGAAGATGTCGGGCACACCGTCACCATCAGAATCGACGTCGCGGAATTCGTGACCGAGGGCCAGCACGGACACAGCCGTCGCGTGGGCGTCGTCTTTCCAACTGCCATTGCCGTCCTGCTGGCTGAGAAGATAGGTCCGGGCTGCGGCGCGGGCGGGCGAGGCGGGCGCGAAGGCGGACAGGGCATGATAGGCGAAAGCGGTGGTCGCGACGTCGCTGCCGCCGGTGCCAAAGCCGCCGTCGGGATTCGGGAGGGTGGCGAGGAAATTGGCCCCGGCGGTGGTAGCGGCAGGTGCTTTGAAGTGCTCGCGGAGCGCATCGAAGGCTGCCAGGACCCTGGCGGTGAGATAGGGGTTGCTGGTGTCACCGACGTGCAGGCCCCAGCCGCCGTCAGGATTCTGGGCGGCGAGCAGGTAGTCGAGTCCGTCGAAAAACGGCACGCCAAGTTCATTCTCTCCATCGAAACGAAGGCGCAGTCCGAAGACTGCCGCCGTGCCAGGTGCGGTGGTGCTGACCGAGATCCAGAGCTGGCGCCGGTCGAAGCCATCGGCAGGCAAGCTGTTGGTGGCGCCGGGTTGGATCGTGTAGGTGGGCGCGGACGCGTCCGGCGGGCCGTCGGTTGCGAAGCGCAGGGAAAGCGCCGCGCCGGCCGTCGAGACGGTGAAGCCCCGCGACACTGCGGCCTCGGGAAGCTCGACGCGATAGGTGAGGGTGGCACCGGGTGCGGCGGTTTCATTGGCAACCCGCAGGCCCGGCGAGGTGGTGGCGGCGAGCAGCTCCAGAGCGAGGACGGTATCCAGCGTGTTGGTTTGGAATCCCTTGGCGAGGCCCCAGCCACCTTCGGGTGCATTGAAGCCGCTTTGGTCGCGCGGGTTTCCGAAGTCGTAAAGCAGATTGGGATAGGCCTCGACAGGGAGGAATATCTTGTCCGTGTCGCCGAGGGCAAGCCAGGTGAGGTGGCCGCGGGCCACGACGCCATCGAGGGTCTGGGTGGAAACGCCGTCCAGGTACCCGAGGGCGGGCACGAGATCCTGTTCGGGCCGGTAAGTCGCCATGACGATGGCGGCCGCGGTGGTGTCGCGGGCGATTTCCGGCTGGTCGCCTTGGCCCCACGAACCGTCGGCGTTCCGGCTCGATACCAGCCAGTCGAGGGCGTCGTTCATCCCGGTGCTGACCTGCCCGGAAAGCGGAACGGCGGTCAGGATGAGGATGATGGAAAGAAAGCGCGCGGTCATGTCAGGAGAGGGCTTCAGCGAACAATGGTCCATTCGCCGTCGATGAGCGAGAGGTAGAGGGGAATCGAGAAGCGGTCGCGGGTGCCCTCGCCGGGTTTCGGCAGCGGCACTGATATCAGGGGGCCTTCGGAATCGACATACCGGACCCGTAGGACCCGCTGATTGAGCCCGACGATGAAAAGTCGCCCGGGAGCGAGCGGTTCGAGATCCCATTCGTCCAGCGTTGTGAGGGTTTTGAAGAATTTGAAGTAATCCTCCGCCATCGCGTCCGGCTCGCGGCCCGTGGCGCGGGCGAGGTCACGGATCTTCGTCTGGAAAAACGGCCGCCACTCCTCCGGGTCCGGCTTGGATACGGTGGTGTGAAGCTCCTTGAGAAACGCGAGCAGCGATCCGCGGCGGGGATCGTCCGGCGGGAACTCCCCCAGGTCCTCGCCGTCCTGCCAGGCCCAGCGGTGGGGGGTTTCGAGCTCGATCGTTTCGCTGCCGGCGTAGGACGTGGCGAAGGACTCGATGCCAAGCATGCCGAGATCGACGCTTTCGATTCCCTCGGCGGCGGAGCCGAAAATCCAGAGCTGGTCGAAAGTTCCCGAGCCGAGGTGGTGGCGGCCTTGGCCGGCGTTTTCGCGGGCGAGATCGACGGAGCCGCCGCCGGGGAGGAATTTCAGGTTCGGGAAGACGACCTGGCGGTGATTGATGGAATCTACAAGGTGAAGCTCGGCCAGCACGAGGGTGTCCGAAAGCCGGGCGTGACGGAGGACGACCGGGTCCGCGGCCACATGCCGCGAAGGATCCCCGATGGAAAGTCCGAGTGCGAAACGGCGTTCGGCGATCATTTCGAAGCGCGCCGGGCCGCTGGCCGATTCGAGCGTGCCGACCAGAGCCGTGAGAAACTCGTCGGCGGCGGGGAAGAAATCGATCTTCCGGCGCGGCTCGAGGGTGGTTTCGAAAAGCGGACGGCCGGGATCCCCCTGCGGGCGGGGTGATTCCGGATCGGCGGCGAAGAGCTGGATGCTCGCGGTGGCGGGGAGCTCCTGCTCGATCGTCGAGGCGGGCGTGACGGCGCTCCAAGCAAGGGTGTTTTCGCCATCGACCAGCATGCCGGTGACGAGCTGGCTGACGAACCCCGAGTCGGGTTGCGCCGTCTCCAATATCGGAAAGCCGTTGAGTGTGATCCAGCCGCCCATGCCGCTGAAGGTAGCGTCGAGCCAGTGGGCCTCATCGCCCCGCGCGCTGGGGGCGAGGGCTGCTGCCGTGAGAATGATGGCGATGAGCTTCACGGGAACGTCAGGTCGAGGAAGTTGAATTGCAGGGGCGGGTCGCTGTCGGACGGAAATTTTTTCGCATCGAGAGCCTTCCAGCTTCCGCCGACATCCCACGCGCCCCAGAGGACGCCGATTTTGTAGCTGAGGGTCAGATCGCCGGCCTCGGCTTCGAAGGTGGCGTCGATCGTCAGCCTTTTACCGGCGACGGTCGGGTTGGCCTTGACCCGGCCGACGACGGTCGTGGTCCCCGATCCTTCCATCGATACCACGCCGGAAGCGATCGAGCCTCGCGCGCCGATTCCGATCGTGCCGGAAAGATACAATGTCGCTTCGGGATAGATGGCGTTGACCCAACCAAGATCGCGGCGGAACTCGGCCACACCGGCCAGCCGGAGGCCGGTCACAACTTTGACCGGCACGAAGATGACGACATTGGCGAGCTGGGGCGGGATCCCAACCACGTAGGCACCTATGAGCGGGATCTCGCCCATCAGGCCGAACTCTCCCTGTAATCCCGCATCAAGTTTGTAGAGAATGCGGTTGGAGCCTGCGATCTCACCGATGCCGTCCTTCACCGTGAGAGACTTGGAGCTATCGATCTTCGGCAGCTCGACCGGGCTCTGCAGCCTTTGGGCGACATCGCGGATTGCCTGCAGGGTGTCTTCGACGGTATCGATCTTCTCCAGGATCTCGGCAAGTTTACCGAACGCGCCGGCGTTGTTCTGGGCCGCCCCGCTGGGCCCGCCGAGCCCGTAGCTGAATTCAAACTCGTTGGACGGGAAGGGGAAGACATCAACCGCAGTGCCGCATGCCTCCGCCAAACCCGTAGCCTCGATCTTGGCGGGAGAGGACGGAAAGAGCATGAAAGTCATCGCCGGCACCGGCAGCAGCGAGTTCGGCAGCGCGGTGGAGTTGTTCGGAATGTCCACATCGAAGGTCGCAGTGGGCCCCATGATCATCGGCGGGGTGGCGCCATTGCTGCCGAGCCATGTGGTGGCCGGCGGACCGTCCACGACCGTGCCGGTGACTTTCTCCGAGCCGGTTGCGGCGATTTCAAGGAGCCCGCCTGCCGACGCGCGGCCGTTCGAATCCTTGAATTGGACCGGGCTCTCCTTGATGACGATGTCCACCGACTTCACACCGCATCCGCAGTCGCCGGGCGAGCCAAACTTGTAGGTGTAGGTCCCCGGGCCGATCGACTGCGGGTCGATGGTGATTTCCCGGGTCGGTGCGCCGGCCACATCGCACTCGCTGTCGTAGCTGGTGAGATAGGCGTTGATGAAGATCGGCCCGGTCTGGCAGGTCGTGTAGACATTCCCGGGCGATTTCGGGAGGACATCGATGCGGTCCACCTTGTCGCAGCCGGGTTCCTCGTCGTCCTCGGTGGTCGCGCCGCCGGAGATGCCGCCGGAGATGATATAACCTCCGGTGCCGTTCACCGGGTCGAGATGGATGTATCCGGTGCCTCCCCAGCGGTTGTAGATGATCTGGTCGCGCGGGATGGTGACGTGTTTGCCGGCGTTCAGCTCGGCCACAACCGCATTATATACCGAAGCCGGCTGGTTGAGCAGGGGGAGGAACGTGCCTCCGTTCGCCGGGGTGATCTCGTAGATGGGGATGCCGGCCGCGGCGGCGAGGCTGAGGATCTTGATGGTCGAGACGGACTCATTGCCGAGATTGACCTCGAAAACCAGGTTCTCGTTCTGCGAACTCTGCACTCCGCGGGCGCGGCCGAAGATGTAGTTCCGGTTCTCCCCGTAGGCGGAGAAGAAAGTGGCCCCCGCGCGGTCGGCGTCCACATACAAGCCGGCGTAATCGAAGGTCAGTGGCGTGCCGCCGCTGAAAGCAACCTTCACCTGCTGGCCGAGAATGGCGTTGCTGACGCCCTTCCAGACGGCCCCCTGGAGCCAGCCCGCGACCTGCCGGTCGGAACGGTCGTTCATTTCCAGGTACTGCGTCCCCAGCAAATGCTGCAGCCGGCCGGTGTTGTCCTCCGGGCAGTCGAGCTCGGGCTCGGCGATCCTGGCGACGGAGCGGCCGGTGCCGATCGCGAGACCTTGGTAAACTCCGGCGTGGATGGTGTTCTGGATCGTCTCCGGCGGGCGGTCGGGCGGGGTGAAGGTGAAGTGCGAATCCTGCAGGATGCCGAGCGTTACCGAGCCACTGCCGGTCGCGATCACGCAGCCGTCGAGCCGCAACTGCGGCCGGACCTTGATCGTCCACGGTGCGGAGATTCCGGTCAGGCCGCCGTTGCCGGTGATGGCGTTCTGATCCGCCGCGGTGGCGCCGATGTAGGAGAGCGTGAGCTGTTTTCCCGCGATTTCCGGCAGGAATACCGTGTGGTCGAGAGTCGAGCCGCCGCCTTGGATCAGGAAGCGGATCCGGAAGCGTTGGTCGTCCGGCACGGTCGGGAAAACCTCGTCGCGGGTCAGCGCGGTGTTCGGGAGGCTGGCCGGCAGGACCGGCAGCGGCGGGGCGTCGATTGTCCGGGAAAGCGCGTTTCCCGAAACGGTGAGCGCGGGGTCGGTCGCTTTCAGGCGGGCGTCGACATCCTGGCCGAAGATTGTTTCGAAAGTCTCGATCTCGAGGTCCTGGAAGTAATCCATTACCCGCTGGTCGATGTCCAAGGGCGGCGAGCCAGCGAGCGGATCGATGCCGAAGTTGTTTTGAAACGGCTTGAAAGCCGGATCGAGCGGGATCCACAGCGGCTCGCCCTCGCCCGCCCCCGTGCCGCGGTAGTCGGTGAAGGGAAGGTGCGCTTCCACCCATACGCGCCGGGCGAGGATGTGGGCGACCTCCCCGCCGTCATAGACCGTGGTGCCCTCCAGGCCGGCGGTTGCCAGCAGCGATCCCGCGGTGGCGGGATCCACCAGCCCCAGCCAATTGGTGGCGGCTTCGGCGGACATTTTCACCTGACCGCTGGCGTAGCGTGCCGGGACCCCGGAAATCCTCAGCAGCGCGATCAACAGCGAGGCCTGGTCCATGTCGTTGCCCGCCTGGAGCCGCAGCGTCTCCACCGCTCCGCGCCGCGAACCGACGTAGGGATCGAAGGCGATGTTCCCGCGGACGAAGTTGAAGATTTTCAACGGCGAGTGGTCGAGTTCCGCCGCCAGCGCCTGGAGTTCGGCGGTGAAGGGCGTTTCCAGCGAGGGATCGAGGTCGGCGTCGTTCGGTGCGTCGTTCGGATGCAGGTCCGGCGGCTCGGCGTCCTGGGGGACTCCGTTTTCGTCGAGCCCCATCTCGGCGAGCTCGAGGCGACGCTCCACCGGCTCGCGGTTGGTCGGATCGTCCTGCGAAAGCGGCGGCTCGACCCGCGCCGGGCGGTGGATGAACCACTCTTTCAGATCGGCGATCGCGGTGTGGCGGGAGATCGGATCGCCGAAGTTGTCGCGGAGCACGGCCAGCAGGTCCAACAGCGCCAGATGCGAGATCTCGTGCTCGGCCACCGCCGCGTCATGACGTTCCAGGAAAACCTCCGCGTGGCCGGCCGCCCCGAGCCGGGCGCGCACCTCCGCGAAGCCCGCGGCGAGCGTTCCGTTCGCTGTTTCCAGCGCGGCGGCCTGGTTGAAAAGCAGCACCGCGTCCTCCGTCCGCTCATCCAGCCGCGCCGGCGGGAGTGTCGAGACCATCTCCAGCAAGTCCTGCGTCTTCCGGATTTCGGCGGCATAGTCGCCAACCTTCGTCCGCACCGGATCGGCGGGCGGCCCCGGATGCGGGACCACCAGTGGCGCGGTGGCGTTTGCCTCATGGCGCATCCGGGTCACGGTGGCGAAATCACCGCCCGCCACCCGGACGGGGCTCGTCTGCGCCAGAAGCGGGACACCCAAGAGGAGGAAAGGTAGGGACCACCGGGGAAGTGGCAGGGGGGTGACCATGACACCTTCAAACAATTCGGCGTCTCCCGGTCAAGCTGGAATACCTCCTGATTTAGTATTTCACACCGCAGCCGTACGGCTGGTTTTTCGCGTTTTCGACACTCTTCCCGGCGAGCGTTGCTTCCAGAGCATTTACGAAATACTTGTCCGCCGTTTCGATATCGGCGTGATCGGTGGTGGGCTTTGAGTCCATCG
>JBBSJY010000186.1:0-9344 GCA_038256845.1 Verrucomicrobiales bacterium
CTGGCTCCATTCATTCGCGGATCATTCGCGGATCATTCGCATCCCACGCGCCGGACGCCCCGGAGGTGCGTCCCTGCCATCATCGCAGGGCGACGAATGAACGATCCCGTTTTTCACAAAACCTCGCGCGCGGCAGTATAGCTGACGCGGACATGGCCGCCGTCGGCTGAAACCTTACGGATATCGATCACGTCCGGACCTTCCCGGCGGAAGATGCCGGGCTTTCGACCGGAAAGGTCACACGTGCCGCTGCGAGTCCATTTTTGAAAAACCCCAGCGAGTCGATTGCCAGCGGGCTGCGTCGCGTCTGTATAGCGAATGCGGAAGCCTCAGCGTCTTCGTCATGATGGACCTGCCTATTCCGTCCTTTGGTCCCTTCGAGAAAGGTTTCGTTATCGCCGCCGGGACAGGACCAGTCCAAATAGTGTCACGCCCAACAGAAAGCTCGCTGATGGCTCGGGGACGGCTTCGAAGAGCACACCAGACGAGCGCATGGAGACAAAGGTATTGGATCCGGCTTCCTGGGTGACGGTAATCGGTCCCGAGGTATAATCGATCGTACCCAACAGAAACCATTCGTTACCGGTGTCAATTTGGCTGAACGCCGCCGTTTGGAACGTGTCACCGGCGGTGCTGACGGTGAAGCTCGGATTTCCACCACTGACATTGCCACTGACCGGCCACGTGGCGTAAACGGCATAAACCCCCGGACCGCCGCCGGAGATCCCCGTCGCGAGATTTCCCCCCCCCAGGTCGGTGCCCGAAGGAATGGCAAGATTGTCCACCTGTGAGGCAGGGTTGTAGGTAAAGACGTAGGTATCCGGAAAAGTCGCTCCGTTGCCACCGAAAATGCTATTGGCGCTTGGCATCCCGAAAGCGGAGGATGGGGTGCTGCTCACGGATGCCGACGTCGTATCACCTCCGAAGGCGAAACCCGCGTTGTAGGTGATGGCCGTGCCGGAGGCCGACCCATCGGTATCGATGCTGATGAGATATGCACCTCTCGCACGATCCGCCAGAATTGTCGCGCCAACTACCATCACAACCATTGCGTATTTCACGATCACCATAAACACGGCTTCGACACCGGACGTCAAGGATTTCGTTGGTTTTTTTGTTATCCTAGCAGTTGTTGCAAGAGACGCCCCCCCGCTCGACGAACCATCTATTGGATGCGCAGGCGGAGGAATCGCTTGATCCAACCGTCAAGTGGAGATGTGTCCGTTACCGTGACCGTTTCAGTTTTTTCGTCCCGTGGTTCAATCTGCTCCGTGCCCGCAAACGGGTCCCATTCTTCCAAGTCGCTTGAGGTCTCCACGAGATAGTCGAGTTCGGGATCATCGGTGCGACGCGTAAAGGTAATTGATGGGCGGTTCTCCGCTGCGGCCTCCTCCGTCAGCGCGAGTCGAGGAAGGGCGAGGGGAGAGGGCGCCAGTGGATCCATGTCAAAGGCATATCGAAGAAAGTTGGCGATTCCGTGTCCGCCAGGGTCGTCCAGCCTGCCCCGTTCTTGGGCCGGCAACGATGCTGCGGCCCAGCTTTCGTAACTGGATGGAACAGGAACCGGCTCATTTGTCAGATTGAAATTATCGAGGTGGATCTCAATCGGTCCGGTGAAGTAGGAACCTTCGGACGTAATCACCGGCACAATGGCAATTTCTTCCAAAACGCCTTGGATCCCGGTGAGAATACCGTTGCCGGTAAAAGGTTTCACAGGTTCTTCCGGGAGATTGAAATCAAGTGTGGTCCAGCTTCCGGCTTTCACCAGCCGCCCTAGGGGCGGTACGCCGCCTCCTGTGATAGAGGCCCGGACGTTATCCGTGGTGCCACCGACCCATTCGATTCCCCCGGCGGATCCGCCATTGCTCCCAACGGCTCCGATGGCCCCGTTGTCCCGGATTCCGATTGCGACATAGACATCCTGATTCGAATGGATGTCGAAGCGCAGCCTCCGGTCCAAAGGAATGATCGGATTGGGCAAGATCGAGCCGCCGATGCCGTGTGTTGTCAGGCGGAGCCAAGGATTGTCGCGGTCAGGCAGGAAAGCGAATGCCACCCGCAGGCTCCGCTCATCACCACCGCCAGCAGGAGGATTGCCGATCACCAGTGCCGAATTGGGAGTCGTCTGCAAGTTCGCGCTAGTAGTGCCTGAAAACAAGGGGTTCCGGAACAGGACCGTTCCGGAGCCTCCGTCGAGACTCAAATCTTCGAAATCAGCGAGTGGAGTGATTTCGGGAGGTTCCGCTGTCCCCTCGTTTAGCACCAGATCGACGTGAATGACCTGTCCGGGAGCGAGGGTCACGGTTTCACTCGCCACCAGGTCTCCCGCGCTGGCCGAGATCGTCCAGGTTCCGCCGGGCAAGTTATAAAAGGCGAATCCGCCTTGGACGCAGCTCTTTTGGTCCGGTACCCCAACGGAACTGATGTTTACCTGAGCGTTATAGACAAGCTCCCCGTTTTTCCCGTTGATCACAAGTCCCTTTGCAATGCCGGTGGTCGCTTTCCATGGCAATTCAGGCGTGTCTTTCCAAGTCGGTTGATAATGGGTCCGTATATAATCAAAGGTGCCCGCGCGATCAGCCGTTTCACTGTTAGGTGTGCGATAACTGTAAAGGGTTGTACCAAGAAGGCCGGCGTCCCGGACGTAGTTCAACTGCGCCAACGTGTTCTCCCTGGTGTTCAGGTAAGCACCCGGACCCACGTAGATCCTCCGGCTTCCCTGATGATTCAAAAAATCGTTCACCCGGGAATTGAAAATGGAATTGTTTGCCGTGTAGTTCATCGGCATGCAAAGATCGATGATTCCCGCCGTGTTCCAAGAGGACCAATCCTGCAGCCGGTGGGTATAGGCATCGGAGCGGTTTGCGAAAACGGCCGCAGAAATGATCAACTCCGGCCGGATCTCCTGGAGATCCGCATTGATCCACCGAAGGAAATCGGTGACCTGACGCCGCCGCCAGTTGGAAAACTGCGTGTTGTTCGGGAGGGGCTGGCCGGTGAGGCCGAATTCCTGGTTATAGCGCGATAGGGCTGTCACATTGTAGCCGGAATCCTGCTGCGGGTACCGAATGTAATCCCAGTGAAAGCCGTCGACATTGTAGCGGGTGACGATGTCTTTTGCCACCCGAGCGGTCCAGCGCATGGCATCGGGATGGCCGGGATCCACATAATATCCCTCGGCGAGAGAGGTCTCCCCGGTGGAGCTTTTCATCAGATACTCCGGATGCAGGTTAAAAATATGTCCGGGCTGAGAGGGGGTTCCAGCGCCCCACACGGGAAAGGTGGTCACCCAGCAGTGAACCTCAATTCGCGGCGAGCCGGTGTGAGCGGCGGCGATAACAGCGGCCAACGCATCGAAACCGGATGCGATCGCCGTGGTGCGGGGATCGCCATTGGGCGCCTGCGGCATGTAAAACGCGTCTCCACGTCGGCGCATTTGAACTACGATGGCATTGAAATTGTTAGTCCTCGCTTCCTGCAAAAGACCATCCACTTGGCCTTGGTTCAAAAAGCCGGTGCCCCAGCCGTCCACCCAGAGCGCACGGAATTCCCGATCTCCAGCGGACGCGTGAGAACGAAGAACGAGAAATGCGATGACCAACACCACCCAATGACCTCGGCTAAGAAACATGCTGAAGGTTCTCTTTTTTATGTGACCCGAGGCCCGCCTGGGGCGCGGCCCCGTGAACGGGAGAAGCCGGTGGCTGCATCGCTTGAAGCCAAGTGTATCAATCCGATGTTTCTTCGGATACCCGGTAGAAACGCTGGGGGGGACCCCCGTTTCCGTCGGGATCCATGAAGCTGGCCGCCCCTTCGGCATTGGTGGTCACGGAATCTCCCAGCGGATCCCACCTGAGCAGGTCGGGGGAGGCTTCCACGGAATAAGTCGTGGTTGGAGCACCCAAAATCGACAAGACCATGGCATTGCCCGCTTGGCGCGAGATCGCCACCGTCGGCGGCACACTCACCACTGGCGGATCAACCTTCACCCAGCGGATGGCGTCGGCCATGAGGGCACCGCCTCCCGAACGTCCCTCTTGGATGAGGTTCGAGATGACGACCTTGTTGTCGCCATCCACTTCCAATCTTACCGCCTTCCTCACCAGCTCCCATTTGTTGCCGTTGGGCAGTTGCTGGTTCATGAAAACCCATTCATCTCCATCCGCATGGAAGATATGATAGGGTGCTTCGGTAGGGCGGTTCCCGCCAGCCGCACTCGGCACGAACCAGGTGTAAATGTCGTAGTAGCCGGATTCCGTGATCTCCACGGGAAAGGTCACGGTGCGTTCGGCACCAGGATCGCTTGTCATCGAAACGTGGCGATATCCATACCAGCCAGCTGTTTCATTGACTGACCACAAGCCTTCCACAATCACTCCATCGAAGGAAGCTCCGTTGGCGATGAATTCATTTTGCTCCGTAACGTAGAGGCTGGCGGCGCTGCTCGGAGTGGAGTTGTCATCGTCTGTGACGACGAAGGTGTAGTTCCCCCGATCGTCAGGGGTTAAGCCTGAAATGATCATTTGGTAACTGTCGGACCCGCTGATTCTGTCATCGTCGGTCAGAGGGTTTCCATTCTTGTGCCACTTGAAAAACACCTCTCCGGACCCGAGCGCGTCGCCGCTGAAGGTGACGCTCTCGCCGAAGTGTTTGGAGGCGCCCTTGGGATGTTCGATGATGGTGAGGGCCCGGGCAAGGCTCGGATCGTTGGAAAGAAGCACATTGTCAAACAGTGCCGGGGTGCCGGCTTGGGAGAATCCACCTCCCATCCTTATTTTCGTGAAATTGGGAGGGGCGGTCGGTGAGGTTCTCCACACGATGTCTCCGGTATCGAGCACATCGTCCACGTAAACATCGAAGGAGTCCGGGCGGACGACGAATTTGAAATTCCGCCAGCCAACACCACGCAGGGTCTTCAATTGGAACCAGTTGTTTAAAGAGCTGCCGGGGGCTGTGGGAAAGATGCGGGCTTGGTAGCGGGTCGCATCAAAAGTCGCCGGGTCGGATCCCGACCCGAACCAGCTTTTCGAAGCGATCCCTGCGGCAAAAAGCGGAGTCACTCCGCTGGACTGGAGTTCCCCATAAACCAACGGCTCTCCGAGCCGGTCGTCGCCGGTGGGCGTTCCGAAATCGTAGAAGTCGAAGGAGAACACCATCGGCGCATCATTCGAAGGTGCAACCAGAAGCGGTACAGAAGAGTCGTCGAGGGTCCGCTCGATACTTCCTCCATCGATCCAGATGCTCCTATTTGCGGTGGTTCCGTCAGGATCGGTCTCCCGGACCGCCCAGCTGCCCGGGTGCGTCCCTCTGTGGGCGGTCCAACGGGAATCAAGTTGATCAGGGGCGGCACTGGAGTCGAAATTTTCTTCGAGATAGACCGTTTCCGCAAAGGCGGAGGGAAGCATTGCGCCAGCGCTGAGCATCGAGATGGAAACTTTCGTCAGGCTGATTTTCATAAAGAGTGATCGGGAAGGCTGGTATGGCTCGAACGGCATTGGCCAGTTACCGTAAAACAACTGGCGGATCGGTGGATTGTTGTCAAAGAATTTCATGGCTCGCCGCCACGGGCACTCTGCAACCCAGACCCCATCTTCATCCCGTTCAAGGGTGGTCAGAAACTTCATGGCCGGGAGGGTAGGCTTTATTTCAGATGTTGAAAAGTAGGCGTTTCTTGGCGGGGTATATTTCCTGCCGGAGTAATCACTCGGCGGCTTCGATGAGTTTG
Organism: Verrucomicrobiales bacterium; assembly: GCA_038256845.1. Classification (GTDB taxonomy): domain Bacteria; phylum Verrucomicrobiota; class Verrucomicrobiia; order Verrucomicrobiales; family Akkermansiaceae; genus Luteolibacter. Next base: position 5,726 of record JBBSJY010000186.1, read on the forward strand.
GCGAGGGAGGCGCGGTAGGTTTGGAGGTCGTCGTTGGGGGCGAGTTTGAGGGCGGCGTCCACGGCGGTGAGGGCGGCGGGATAGCGGCTGGCGGCGACGCGGAGGCGGGCGAGCTCGATCCAGGCTTCGCTGGCGGTGGCCTCGGCGGCGGTGGCGCGTTCGAAAAGGAGCTCGGCATCGGCGGGCTGACCGGTGGCGGCGCGGTGTTTTCCGAGTGCGATGAGTGCTTGTCCGTCGGTGGGATCTTCCTGGATGAGGGCGGCGAGGGTGGCGGCACCTTCCGCGGGGGCCTCGCCGGACTGGATCTGGACCTGGGCGCGGGTGAGTTGGAGGATGCGCGGGGCATCGCCGGTGGCGGGGGTGGCGCGGTCTAACAAGTCCTTGGTAAGCGGCCAGTCGCGCAGGGCCATGGCGCTGGCGGCGAGGGTGGTGATGCGGTCGATGGAGGGTTGGCTTTCCTCGTCGGCGAAGGCTTCGGTAAGGGCTTGGCTGGCGGCTTGGCGGCGATCGTGGCGGAGGTGGAGATCGGCGAGGAGCAGGAGGCCGTCGGGATCGAGCAGGGCAAGGCGGCGCGGGAGTTCGAGGGATTTCACGGCGTCGTCGGAGCGGCCGAGGTCGAGGAAAATGCTAGCTTGAAGGACGGCATAGGAGCTTTCCTGAGGGCGCTGGCGGATGACTTCGTCGAGCAGGGCGGCGGCCTCGTCGCGGGCGTTGAGATTTTGCAGGCACTGGGCGATGCCGGCTTTCCAATCGGCGGTGTCGGGCTCGCTGATCTGGGCGAGGCGGTAGGCCTGCAGGGCGCTGGCCCACTCGCCGCGCTGGAGGCGGCAGTAACCTAACAGGCCGTAGGTGGCTCCTTCGGAATCGCCGAGGCGGATGGCTTCGATGAGGTGGGAGAGGGCGGCTTCGAGGTCGTTTTCCCGGACCTGTGCCATGGCGAGATTGCGGTAGGCGCGGCGGAAGGAGGGATATTCTGCGATTGCGGCGGTATAGGCCTTGATCGCTTCGTCCATGTTCCCTTCCTCGAAGTGGAGGTTGCCGAGGTTGAACTTGAGGGCGGTGGATTTGGCGGTGAGCGGGCTGGCGACGAGCTTGAAGAGGGCCTGTTTGCGCTGACCCTTTTCCATCATGGTCTGAATTTCCACCAACAGCCCTCGTTCCTCGGTGGAGACGGTGGGTTCGATGCGGGCCTCGATGCGGTAGCTGGCGTTGAAGGCTTTTTGGAAAGCGGGGTCGCGCCAGTAGGCGGAGGAAAGCGGGAGGGGTTCCGCGGCGGTGGCGATCCCGGCGGCGAACATGGTCCCGATCAACTTGAATCCAGAATCCAGAATCCAGAATCCAGAAGGTCGGAGGTCGGAGTTCGGAGTTCGGAGGTCGGAAATAGAATCAAAAAACCGCCTCCGCGTGTCTTTTGCGGCCTTGGCGCCTTGGCGGTAAACCACTTGGCTCCCTCTTTCCTGAACTCTCCCGACTAATTTGAAGGCCCTCTGCTTTCCACACTCCAGCGCAATGCGGGTTCTCGTGCTGAAAACTGAAAACTGAAAACTGAAAACTTTGTTCATTTCTGAATGGTGATGGGCCAGCGCATGATGGCGCGGACGGGTTGGCCGCGGCGGGTGGGCGGGGTGAAACGGGCGCTGGAGGCGACGCGGCGGGCGGCGGCGACGAGATCGGGGTGGGTGGTGGAGACGACGCGGCGGATGCTGACAGCTCCGGCGGAGCTGAGTTCGACTTCGAAGGTGACGGTGCCGCGGGCGATGCCTTGGCGGGCGAGTGCCTGCGGAAAGCTGGCGGAGCCGTGGCGAAGGAGGCGCGGCTTTCCATCAAGTTCGCTTTCGTTGTAATGGGATTTTACAGGGGCCGGCGGCGGCGGGCGGACGGGCGCGGGTTTTGGCGCGGGCGGGGCGGGAGCGGGTCGCGGGGGCGGGCGGCGTTCGACGATTTCCGGCTGCGGGAGCGGGGAGGGCGGAACATCGGAGAAAAAGGTTTCCACGGGGAGGGTGATGTCCATGGGGACGTCGGCCCGGGGGATGGGAACGCGGGTGGGATCGGGAACTTCACTGACCTCGGTGAGGGCGGGCGGTGGCGGTGGGGCGTCGGACGGAGGTTCTTCCGGGGGCGGCGGCGGAGGTTCCTCGAAGATGACGGTTTCGATCTCGCGGATTTCGATGTCCGGGACTTGGACGGTGACCACTAGCAGACGCGCGAGTCCGAGGACGCCGAGCAGGAGCGCGGCGGCGAGGATGCCGATGATAGGGGATGGGAGTTTCACAATTCAGTGCCGAGGGGCGAATGACGAATGACGAATGGGAGATTTTACCGCAGAGGCGCGGGGGGCGCAAAGGAAGGGATGGATGGGTTATCGTTCGGTGGCGAGGGAGACGGAGGGGGCGCCGGCGAGTTTGGCGGCGTCGATGACGCGGACGGTGGCTTCGGTGGCGGCTTGGGCGTCGGCGCGGATGATGACGGGAGTGGTGGGGTCTTCTTCGAGGAGGGCTGCGACGACGGCGCGGACGCCGTCGGAGCCGATTTCGCGGCCGCCCTGCCAGACGCGGCCTTCGGCGGTGACGGCGATGAGGATGGCTTGTTTGTCGAGGTCGGCGGAGCTGGCGGCGCGGGGTTTTGAGATTTCGACGCCGGTTTCCTTCACGAAGACGGTGGTGACGATGAAGAAGATGAGCAGCAGGAAGACCACGTCGATGAGCGGCGAGATATCGACGGTGCTCGCGGTCTGGTGGGCGGTGGAGTGGCGGAATCGTCTCATGGGGCGGCGGAGGATTTGCCGAGTTCCTCGTGGAGCTGGCGCTGGAGTTCGAGGTGGGTGCTTTCGGCGCGGCGCTTAATGAGGGCGAGAAGGAAGGCGGCGGGGATGGCGATCACCAGGCCGGCCTGGGTGGTGACGAGTGCTTTGGAAATGCCGGAGGAGATCGAGTCGATGGGGGCGGCGTGACCTGCGGCGGCCATGCCGGCGAAGGTGGCGAGCATTCCGGCGACGGTGCCTAACAGGCCGAGGAGCGGCGCGGAGCTGATGAGGACTGCCAGGAAGGGGAGGCGGCGCTCGACCCATGCCATTTCATCGAGCTCGAAGGCGGCGAATCCGCGTTCGATCTCGCGCGAGGTGCGGGTGGATTTCTGCCAGGGAAGGGAGCGGCCGATGGTTTCGGTTTCCTTCCAATGGCGGGTGGCGACGAGTTTGCGGGTGGTGCGGAGGTGCCGCCAGACATTGAAGAGGAGCGCGTAGATCATCACGGCGAGCACGAGCAGGGCGACCAAGGTGAGGCCGCCCTCGCGCAGGGTGAGATGAATGGCGTTTCTCATGGGAGGGAGAAGGTCGAAAGGTCGAAAGGTCGAAAGGTCGGAAAGTCGAATGTCCGGCGCGGAGGTGGAGGTGGATGCTGGGGGCGGTTTATTTGGCCCGGAGGGCGTTGACGAATGATAGGCCGAGGCGTTCGGTGGTTTGGACGATTCCCTGGCTGCGGCGGCTGAGGAAGGCGTGGAGGATGAGGGCGGGGATGGCTACGACGAGACCGAAGAGGGTGGTGATAAGGGCTTCGGAAATGCCGCCGGCGAGGGGTTTCGGATCGCCGGAACCGAAGAGGGTGATGAGATTGAAGGTGGC
>JBBSJY010000187.1:0-9315 GCA_038256845.1 Verrucomicrobiales bacterium
GAGGTGACGGCGTCAACAAGCAAAAGCATGCCCGCGTCATGGACGGTCTTTGAGATCGCTTCGAGCGGCTGGTGCGCTCCGGTGGAGGTCTCGGCGTGGACGATGCCGAGCGCCTTGGCATTGGGAAACCGATCGACAGCGCCCGCGATCATCGCGTCCGGAAAGGTCTCTCCCCACGGGATCTCCAACGCGTGGACGCTGACGCCGGCGCGCTGCATCACATCGACCATGCGACCGCCGAAAACGCCGTTGACACAGACGATGGCCTCGTCGCCGTGCTCCATGAGATTGGTCACCACGCATTCCATGCCGGCCATGCCCGTCGCGGAAACCGGGAAGGTGAGGGCGTTGGTGGTTTCAAAAACCTTGCGGAGCATGACGCAGGTTTCATCCATGATCTCGATATATCTCGGATCGAGGTGGCCGAGAGTGGGCGAGGCGAGGGCGTGGAGGACGCGGGCGGACACGGAGCTGGGGCCCGGGCCCATGAGGATGCGTTCGGGCGGGTGGATGGATTTCATAAGGGCAGCGTGGCGTTCGGGAGCTTGGCGGAAGCGGCGGCGGCCGCGAAGCCGGGTTTGATGGTTTCGAAGATGATCCTGAGGCGTTGGTCGGTCGATGGCAATGTCGCGGGAGCCGGAGTAGGGGCCGTCCCCTTGGCGGTTGTTCCAGCGGTGATAGATGATGAACCAAGCGCCGTCCGCGGGATAGCGGATGATGGAGTGATGGCCCGGGCCTTTGTGTTTCCCCTCGCTTACCAGGATGGGGCCGCGGCAATTCCATGGGCCGCGGGAGATCCGGCGGTGGCGTAGTGGACGGAGTAGGATGAATCTCGATAACTGCCATGGCTCCGCGACGGATGCTCATCGGATTGCGGGCCGACGGAGTAATAGAAAAAAAGCCTGCCGCCGCGTGATGCGATGCAAGGTGCCCATGGGCCGTATTTCGGGTTTGCGAACCTCCCGTGTGGAATCCCTCGGGTTTCCATCGCGATGGAGAGAGACGGGCAAACGAAAAAACCACCCCCGGGAGTCCCGAGGATGGCTCTGTGAGTAACCGGCCGTCGGTCAGGGAGCTTCCACCACGCGGATGAACAGCTTGGCTTGGCCGATGAGCGGTTCGCTGCCGTTGACCGTCTGTCCGGTGAAGTCGATCACCGCGGATGACGTGCCATTTCCATTGTCAGTGATGGTGGCGGTCACGGGTGTCCAGTTCGCCAGGTCCGTGGAGACCTCAATGCTGTAATCCGCTCCCGCTTCCGTGCCGAAGTTGAAACCGGCCGAGTTGATCGGCGTGCCAGAGGTGGTGAAGTCGGTGACAATGAAGCCCCCGTCGCCCACCACTTCGACCTGCGCGAGCAACTGCAGACCGGGAGTGATTTCCGTAGTTGCTGGTCCGTTTCTTGCAAGAAGCGGATAGCTGAAGTTGCTGATATCAGTCGCTTTCGCGCCGATGACTTCCCACCAGGAACCGCCGGTTCCCTGAAAGACCAGTGTTTTGAGTGCGTAGGTGCCGACCCCGAGGGTGATGCGACCGAGCGTCCGGCTGTTACCCGTGCCGGTGTCCACCTGGAGGCGGTTCCTCGTGCCACCTTCGGCATCCACGATTGCGGCCACGGCCGGGAGCAGGGATTCATAGATATCGGTCCACTGCGCCGGCGGACCGGTGATCGCGTCGATTTGCAGGTAGCCACCGTCGTCGCCTTGGAACCCGAGGTGGTAGTCGCCGGCTTCGGTGATCTCCAGCGTGGCCGTGGCGCGGTTTGCGTAATAGGTGTCCGCCGCGGTGGTATCGAACGGGAAAGCGGTGCTGGTTGCCGTGAAACTGCCTTGGGAGCCACCAGGAAGATCGCGGAAGTCCAGACGGTCCCAGGTGGTCACCGCGGCGGCGGGTCTGGGATCCAGCGCAAGGGTGGCGTCGATCGATTGTTCCGCGGTCGCGATGTTGGTGATCTGCGGCAATCCAAGCTCCGGATTGGTGGTCGAGAGATTGGGCTGGGATGATTCCAGTGTCCAACCGTCGGCACTGACAATCTGTGGCAAGACCAAGGAAGTGACCAAAGGGTAGAACCCGACCAGTTGCCAACCGGTGGGAGGAGTGCCAGTCGGCCACTCGCCCTTCGCGGAAACCAGCTCGTATCCGAATCCGCCTGCGTTTTCGGCGCTGATGAAATCAATGTCATAACTGCCTTCTTCCAGGAAGACGATCACCCGGGTGTTGCCATTGCCACCGGCGAGAAGCTCGTTCTGATTGGACATCTGGAAGCTGCCGGCGCCGACCGCGCGCTTGATGCTGGGATTGAAGGTGCCATTGACGCCCTTGATCCGGAAGAGGCTGCCATCATCGCTATGAACCCAGAAGGTATAGAACCCGGCGTCTTCGACGGAAATCCTGCCTTTTGCCGAGGTCACCACGTTGTTGTCATCTGCGGGGGTGTTGCCCGGGAACGGCTCGTTCGGAGTGATCACGCCGCCGGCGCCCACCGCTTCAGGATCGACCGCGTTCAAGTAGTTCCGTTGCGCGTCCACCGTCAGGCCGTCGGCATCGTCGGGTTGGCGGGTGGTGCTGGCCAGGAAGGTGAGTGCCTGGGCGATGTTGGTGACACCCGTGGCCATCAAATAGGTGCGGATCCCGAAGGTGTTTCCGCTGGCTGCGGGGCCGGCATATTCGCTGAGGAACCGGGCCCGGTAGTCCGGAATGGATGGATCGGTAGAATCCCCGACCAGATTCCACGTGTTGGTGTCCTTGTCTTCGGTGAATGCACCGGGAGCCCATGCGACTTCATAATATCCGCCGCCGGAACCGTCCCAGCCGAGGTATTGGAGTTCATAGGTGCCGGCCGCATCGAACTGATAGACCCCGCGGGTGTTTGAATCGCCGGTAGGTCCGTTGAATGCCAGGGTTTGTGGATCCGCCGGGTCGATGAAGCCGGCGCCGTTTTTGGAAATAAAGGAGCCTCCGCCCGCTCCGGTGATGCGCATCGCGAAGCCGTCGTCGCTGTGGACGCCAAAGGTGTAGGCGCCGGCTGCGGGGATGGTGAGCTGGGTTTTGCCGATCACCACCCAATCCTGGCCGCCCGCCGCGTTCGAGAGGATCGGGAAGTCGTTGTTGAAGTTGCCGGTGGTGGCGGGTGTGTTGGTGTCCGGATCCGAATGGTTGAATACCGGCGCGCTGCCGTCGGTGATCGGAGCGGTGCCTGCATCGAGCACCGCAAGCGCACCAGCGATGTTGTTCGGGTTGGCCGTGATCGTATACTCGCGGATCCCCCAGCTACCGTCGGTTCCAGCCGGGCCGGGAAGGCTGTCGGGGAAGAGGTGCGAATTGAGGGTCCCGGCAATGAAATCAATCGTGGAGTCCACCCGTGGCACTTCGACGTAGTAATCGTAGGTGGTACTGGGAGCAAAGGGGGCATCAAAGGTGATGGTAGTCTGTTCACTCGATTCGTTCTTCGTTACGACCACGTTGCTCAGCACCAGTTCCGTACCGGTTGCCTGATCGCTGACGATGAGGCTGAAATCGCCATCCTCGTCCACATCCGCACCATTGAGTTCCCGGACCTTGATGGTCCCGGACGTCCGGGTAAGTGCAGCCGATTCCAGCACCACCGCGGGGTCACCGCCGGTGGATGGAGTGACATCGTCCCAAGTCAGCCCGATGCGCAATTCATCGTACTGCGCGTCGGTGGCGGGGTTGGCGCCGCTCACTCCACCGGACGACATCCGGATCTGGGTGAGGGAGTTGAGAGTGGTGAGGATATTGCCGGTGGAGAGGTAGGTGCCCGTGGGACTCGGTTCGAAGCCCAGGACGGGATTGGAAAACACGCTGATGCGGTCTTCCCCTGCCGCATTGACATTGAGTTCCACCTTCAGAACCAGAAATGCCGCGGGATGATCCAGCGCCGGAACGGCAGGAGCCCCGGCGGGAAAGACGCCGAGTGCTCCGTTGCCATTGAAATTGACGCCCCAGTTCGACTGGCTGGACGCATGTCCGATCGAGATCCGTTCCGTGCCGCCTTGGAAGAAGGAGAGGTTGGTGTAGCGGGTTTGGTTCCCACCGGTCTGATCGACAAGAACCGAAGCGTAAAGGGTGGTCACCCCGGCATTGATACCGGCCATGGGCGCGCCCAGAATCCGGAAATTCGTCGCCGGCCCCAAAACCCGGGCCTTGTTTCCAGCCGTCATCAGGGTGGCTCCGCCCGCATCGGTGTAGCCGAGGCTGGCCTCCTCGACCTCGGCACTCGGGTTGGTGCCGCCTGCCAACCAGGCATCGGAAAATCCGACGCCGCCATTTTGGCCCAACAAGGTGTCAGGTGCCGGGTAATCGAAAGGTTCGTGGTAGAGAAGCTGCGCGCTTACAAGTGATGGGATCAGGCACAGCCCTGCGGCGGTACCGGTTGCGATGGGTTTCAGATTCATGCGTGGGAGACTCATTCGTGGGTAGTTTTTTTGGGTCCGAGGCAATGAGGGCGCTCGGAGGCAAGACGGGTTTGTGATGCCCCAAAAGGGTCATGGGACGATCCGGCGTCAATGCAATCCTCCGGGTAGGAAGAATATTGCTGTTCAATCCCTACCTGCCGGGCCCCGGCGGTGGCTACTTGAGGAAATTGATCGTCAGCGGATGCTCGAACGGCTCGTTGTTCGCCGCTTTGAGCGTTGCAACGATGGCGATGACGATCCAAGCGAGGAAGCCGATGCCGCAGGTGACGATCGACCAGATGACCCATGAGATGTTGAAGTTGATCACCTTGCGTCCTTCGATGGCCACCGCCGGGATGGTGTCCTTTTTCACCAGCCAAAGGACAAGCGGCCCCAGGATCTGGCCGAACGGGAAGACAAAGCCGGTGAAGGCCAGCAGCTCGAGGTAGAGCCGCCAGTTGTCCGCCGTCGGTGGCCGGGGAGGCGGCGGTGCGTTTGGCGGGACGTAGGGCGACGGGGTGGAAGAGGGAGGCAAGGGATCCATGGCGGGAGGCTTTGAGGCCCCCACGTTATGTTTCAACGGGCGGGGGTCGTCAAGCTCCGCTCCATTTCAGCCTGCCTGGACCCGGAGATTGACGGCCCGGTCTTCCCATGCACACTTCCGCCGCGCCGGGCGGAAGAGCCGTTCCGGACTTCCACAATACAGTCATGACCACCATTGCCATCAACGGATTCGGCCGCATCGGGCGCCTCGTTTTCCGCGCCCTCGTCGAACAAGGCCACCTCGGCAGCACCTTCAACGTCGTCGCCGTCGGCGACATCGTCCCGGCCGACAATCTCGCCTATCTTCTCAAGTACGACTCCACCCAAGGCCGCTTCAACGGAACGGTTTCCTCGAAGAAATCATCCCCGGATATCGAAGAGGACGACATCATCGTGGTCAACGGCCACGAGATCAAGGTGGTGAGTGCCCGCACCCCGGACGGACTTCCTTGGAAGGACCTCGGGGTCGAAGTCGTCATCGAATGCACCGGCCTTTTCACCGAGGCGGAGAAAGCCAAGGGCCACATCACCGCCGGTGCGAAAAAAGTCATCATTTCCGCCCCCGCGAAGGGCGAGGACGCCACCTTCGTCGTCGGCGTCAACGACGACCTCTACGATCCGGCGAAGCATCACATCATTTCCAACGCGAGCTGCACGACCAACTGCCTCGCACCGGTCGTCCACGTCCTTCTCAAGGAAGGATTTGGCATCGCCGAGGGCCTGATGACCACCATCCACTCTTACACCGCCACGCAGAAGACGGTGGACGGACCCTCAAAGAAGGATTGGAAAGGCGGCCGCAGCGCCGCGATCAACATCATCCCCTCCACCACCGGGGCGGCCAAGGCCGTCGCGCTGGTGTGTCCGGAAGTGGCCGGCAAGCTCACCGGCATGGCCTTCCGCGTGCCGACCCCGACCGTTTCCGCCGTCGATCTGACCGTGAAAACGACCAAGGAAACCTCGCTCAAGGAAATCAAGGCGGCTCTCAAGAACGCCTCGGAGACCTATCTCAAGGGCATCCTCGCCTACACCGAGGACGAGGTGGTCTCCACCGATTTCATCCACGACAAGCACTCGTCGATCTTCGATGCCGGCTCGTCGATCGAGCTGAACTCGACCTTTTTCAAGCTCATCAGTTGGTATGACAACGAATGGGGATACTCCAACCGCGTCGTCGATCTTCTCGACGATATCGTGAAGAAGGGGATCTGATTTCACCCACACCCCGAATTTTGAAGAACGGCGGTCCGCGAGGGCTGCCGTTTTTTCGTGCCGCGCGAGGCGAAAAATCCGGAGGTTTGATCCTGCGGGACGGAATGACTTGAGCTGGGAGGGGCGGGAGTTAGGCTGGGCGCGATGCCTCAAAAAACAAACGTCCGGATCTTTTGTTCGGACCTCGATGGGACCCTGCTGGGGAAACCGGACTCCACGGCGGATTTTGTGGAGACATGGAGATCGCTGGGAGAGGATCGGCCGCTGTTGGTTTACAGCACGGGGAGGCTATTGGAGGATGCGAAACGGATGATCTCGGAATCCGGCCTGGAGCCGCCGGACTACTATATCGGCGGCGTGGGCACGATGATTCATGATATGCGGGAGGATCGCATGCTGGAGGACTTCCACGAGCTGCTCGACCTGGATTGGGATCGGGAAAAGGTTTCTGAAATCGCATCGCGATTGGAGGGGATCGAGGCCCAGCCCGAAGTGCAGCAGCACGAGTGGAAAAGCAGTTGGTTTTGGCACGAGCGGTCCGAGGAGGACCTCGCCGAGCTGCGGAAAACATTTTCGGAGGCGGGAGTGAAGGCGCAGGTGATCTATTCGTCCGCGAGGGATCTCGACATTCTCCCGGTTGGAGCGAACAAGGGCAACGCGCTTCGCTGGCTGGCCTCACGACTGGAAATTCCGTTGGAGGAGGTGGTGGTGGCCGGTGATACCGGAAATGATGCGTCGATGTTCCTGCTCCCGGGGGTGCGTGGAGTGGCCGTGGAAAACGCGCAGCCGGAGCTGCTGGACGCGCTGATCGGATCTCGCTCCTATCGCGCCCAGGGATTTTGCGCGGCAGGGGTTTTGGAAGGACTCTGCCATTACGGCGTGCTTTCCGAGATCAAGGGCTGCTGCAGTCCGCTTCAGGAGCAGGCGCACGGGCCGGAGATGATCCGCCTGTTCCAATCCGCTCGGGGACCGGCCGAAGGGGACGAGGATGCCTATCTGGATCTCGCCTATCAGAAGGCTCTGGAGGCCTTGGAAAAGTGCGTCACGCCGATGGGCTTCAGCGCTTGTTCGATCTCCGACAACCGCGCCATTGGCACCGCTGAAAACTACAATAGCGTCTGGGGCCGCGACGGATCGATGGCTGTCACCGGCAGCTTGGCCGCCCACGACGACCGCTTCCGCAATTGCCAGCGGGAGACTCTCCGCACTTTGTTGGGACACCTCGCGGACAATGGCCAGGTTCCGGCCCACGTTCACATTTCAACCGGAAAACCGGAGTATTCCGGCGTCGGGGGGATCGCGGCGATCGACAGCGGGCTGTGGTTGATCATCGCGGTTCACGAGTTTGTCGAAAAAACCGGAGAGCTGCAGTTTCTCCGGGAGTATCAGAGCGAGGTGGGCCGTGTGATGTGCTGGCTGGAGGCCCATGACAGCAATCAGGATCATCTGCTGGAGATTCCGGAAGCAGGAAACTGGATGGATCTCTTCAACCGCAGTTACAACGTGCTTTATGACGAAGTCCTTTGGTATCGGGCGAATATCGGCTTCGGCAGGATGATGGAAATGCTCGGCGACGGTCGGGCGGCCAGCAAACATTTTGTCAAGTCCGAGCGGGTGAAGAGCGCCATCATCAGGCACTTCTGGCCCAGCACGGAAATGGTCGCGGGGATTGATGGTGTGGTGGGTTTCGATCAGGTGCAGCATGCGATCGGCGATTCCCGCTATCTCCTCGCGCAGGTCACGCCGTTCGCATTCGATTGGCGCTGCGACGTGGCGGGCAACGTGATGGCGTTTCTTTACAACGTGCTGGATGTGGAAAAAGCGAGGGTGGCGTTCCGCTTCATGTGGGGTGTGGGAGCGAACCATCCCTATCCGGTTAGAAATCTGTATCCTGTCGTCACCCCCGGCGATCCCGATTGGAAGAATTATTATACGGTGAACCTGCTCAACATGCCCCACCACTATCACAATGGTGGGATCTGGGGATGGGTTGGCGCGAAATGGGTGAGGTTCATCCACCGGCTGGGACTGCGTGAAATCGCGCGGAAGGAACTGCTCAAGCTCGCCGAAATGAACCAGCAGGGGGTTTTCCGGGAGTGGGAATTCAATGAGTGGTATCACGGCCTGACGGGCAAGCCCATGGGCAAGGCGTTCCAGGCCTGGTCCGCTTCCGAATTCATCGCCGCCTACCGCGAGATCATGGATGAAAAATCCCGAACCAAATGAACGATTCCAAACCTTCCCCCACGAAACGCTCGCGGTCGCTGGACCTTTTGCATATTTCCGTCCACGGCCTGATTCGCGGTGAACAACTTGAACTTGGGCGCGATGCCGACACCGGCGGGCAGACCTTGTATGTCGTCGAGCTGGTCAAGGCCCTCGCCCGCGACGAACGGGTGCGGCGCGTCACCCTGCTGACCCGGCGCGTGAACGACCCGCGCGTGTCGGATGATTATGCCCGCAGCCACGAATCGCTCGGCGGAGGCGCGGAGATTGTCCGGGTCGATGCAGGCCCGCGCCGCTACCTGCGCAAGGAGGTGCTGTGGCGACACCTCGATTCGTTCATCGACGGAACCTTGGCCTATCTCCGCCGGGAAAAGCGAGTGCCCGATCTGATCCACGCCCACTACGCCGACGCCGGATACGTCGGCCGCCAGCTCGCCGCGGTGCTTGGCTGCCCCTTCCTTTTCACCGGCCACTCGCTCGGCCGGGTCAAGCGCCAGCGATTGATCGAAAGCGGCGCGAACGTGGACGAGATGGAGGAACGCTACAACCTCGGCGCCCGCATCGAGGCGGAGGAACTCAGCCTCGATGCCGCCAGTCTCGTCTGCACCAGCACGCGCCAGGAGGTGGCGGAACAATATTCCCTCTATCACCAGTACGCCGAGGACCGCATGCGCGTGATACCGCCGGGGGTCGACCTCACGCGATTCGATGGGCCGGGCAAGCCCAAGATCGCCGCTGCCGTGGCCGCGAGGTTCGCGCCCTTTCTCCGCGACCCGCAGAAGCCCCCGGTCCTCACCATTGCCCGGGCGGACGAGCGCAAGAACCTCCCCGGTCTGGTGCGCGCCTTCGCTGGCAACGCCTGGCTGCGGGACAACGCCAATCTCGTCGTCGTCGCCGGAAACCGTGACAGCATGGAAAA
>JBBSJY010000188.1:0-9218 GCA_038256845.1 Verrucomicrobiales bacterium
CTGCCGCGCGCGAGGTTTTGTGAAAAACGGGATCGTTCATTCGTCGCCCTGCGAGGATGGCAGGGACGCACCTCCGGGGCGTCCGGCGCGTGGGATGCGAATGATCCGCGAATGAATGGAGCCAGCGCGCCGCACATTCGCGTTTTCATTCTCGCGCCACGCGCCGGACCGCTCGGAGATCGGTCCCTGCCTTTGCGGCTTCGCCATCTCACAAATCATGACGCGCGGCAGTGTAAGCTCAGCCGAGGTGGGGTCCACCCGGAGGTAGTCCGGGAATGTGCTTGATGAACCGTGGCAACCGGCGGTGGATGGCGGCGGAATGTTGGCGGATCCGGCGGTGCATGCCTTGGCGCTTTTGGCGGCGGTCTGCATCGGCTTGTCGAAGGCTGGCTTCAGCGGGATCTCGATGGTTTCGGTGTTTCTGCTGGCGGACCTCTACGGGGCGAAAACGTCGGTGGGACTCGCGCTGCCGTTGCTGATCGCGGCGGACCTGATGGCCTATCCGGCGTTCATCCGGCACGGCTCGTGGCGGCCGGTTTGGAAACTGCTGGCCCCGGCCTTGCTGGGGCTGGGGATCGGCTGGTGGATGCTGGGCACGATCAGCGATGCGTCGGCGCGGCGGGTGATCGGCGCCTGCGTGCTCCTGATGGTGGTGCTGCAGGCGATGCGGACTCTCCGACCGACATTTTTCGACAGGCTGGCGGAGTCACGGAGCTTCGGAATGGGAGCGGGAGTGCTGGGCGGAATTTCCACGATGCTGGCCAATGCGGCGGGTCCGGTGATCCAGCTCTACCTGATGGCGCGGCGGATCCCGAAAATGGAGCTGATCGGCATCGGGGCGCGGTTTTTCCTGCTGATCAATCTCATCAAGGTCCCGATGAACGCCCGTCTGGCGCTGATCACGCAGGAAAGCCTGTGGGAAAACGCGCGGCTGTTGCCGGGCGTGGTGGTGGGCATTCTTGGCGGGCGCTGGCTGATCCATCACGTTCCCCAAGCGGCCTTCGAATGGATGATCGTGATTTTCTCGGTGCTCGCGGGTTTACGGCTGCTGTTCTGGTGAAAGAAACGATTCACCCCAACGACTGGCACACGGATGGCGCCGCTTCACAGCTCCCGGATCATGCGCTCGCAGGCCTCGTTGATCTGCCGGAGGGTGTGGAGCCTCGGCGTCCGGCTCGAACAGGGGGAGGTCGCTTGGCTCTCGATTCATGAGGGGCGTTGGATGCGCGGATTGAAAGACGATGCGTCGCGGAGATTTTCCCAGAGGACCTTTTCCGCGGCGGAGAGCGTGGTTGGCAAGTGGACATTGAGGACGGCGTGGAAATCACCGCGCCCGGCATCCTTGCCCCTTGGCAGTCCACGGCCGCGGACGCGGAGCTGGTGGCCGTTCTCGCTGCCGGCCGGAATACGGAGTTTCACGTTGCCATCCAGAGTGGGAACGGAGATTTCCGCGCCGAGGATGGCCTCCCACGGAGCGATATCCAATTCGTGGTAAAGATCCGCGCCCTCGGAGTGGAAATCCGGATGGGCGGCGTGGCGGACACGCAGATAGAGATCGCCGGCACCCGCGCCTCCGCGACCGGGTTCCCCTTGGCCGGGGACGCGGATGCGTTTGCCACTGGTGACGCCGGGAGGAATGCGGACTTGAAACGACCGGGTGTCGCGCTTCCCGGTCCGGGGATCGGTCATCTGGAGGGAGATCGGGCGGACCGCGCCGTGCATCGCCTCATCCAGCGAAACGAGAATATCGCCTTCGATGTCGGTGCCGCGTTGCTGGCCAAACCTTTCGTCTGTGGAGTAGCCGGCATCCGGAAACCCCTGGCGGCTGGCTCCGCTGAAATATTGCTCGAAAAAATCGCTGAATCCGGTCCCGCCAAAGTTGAATTCCCGGCTACCGCCCGCGGGGCCGCGTGGCGGCGGAGGCGGGCCGCCGTGTTCCCAATGCTCGCCGAGGCGGTCGTATTTCGCCCGCTTTTCCGGATCTCCGAGCACTTCGTTCGCCTCATTGATCTCCTTGAATTTTTGCTCGGCCGTCTTCTTGTCCGCGGCGACGTCCGGATGAAACTTGCGGGCCAGCTTCCGGAAGGCCTTCTTGATTTCATCCTGGCTGGCATCACGGCTGACGCCAAGGGTTTCGTAGTAGTCTTTGAAGGCGACGGACATGGTTTTGAACAAAAGGGCCGGCCGGCCGGGCGCGGACGGATCGGGAAAGCGATAGCCGGAGCGCCAGCGGGTGTCGAGTATCCGGACGCGGATCAGGTGGCGGTGATGTCGCGACGTCGCGACCTGCTGCGGAGACGCTTGGTTCCGACGGCGGCCAGGCCGGCCAGAACGACGACCGATCCTCCCGCCAAGGCGAGCAACCAGCGGGGCAGGGGGACCTTTCCTTCGAATCCGATGGTGAATGGCCCTTTCAGCGCGGTCGCCAGTGGAAAGTCCCAAACGAGGGTGCGGCCGTCGTTTTCCGTGCGCGTCGCGTTGGATGCCCGGGGTGGTGATGGCAGGTGGATGATATAAACCAAGCTCCGCCCCTTCGTCTGTGAGGCCGGCATGAACATCGATCCGGGCAGCGCTTTTCCGGCGTGGATCGTCCTTGCGACCTCAAAGCTGCGACCCTCGACGTGGAACTCAACCGAGCCCGCCAAGCCTTCCGCCGGGCCGGGGAGGTTCCGGACCGAGTCCCCGGAGGGGATCTTGACGAGATCCGCCGGAGAATCGAACGATGCCGCCACTTTCACTTCCATCCTGCCGTCATGAACGGACAAGGATGACGAGCTGTTTTTCAATTGGGGCGCGCTGTCCAAGAACTCCCGGACCATCTCGCGGACGCCGTTCTCACCGCCGTGAAATACCGCCGCGGCCGCGGGCACGCTCACCCGCAATTCGGCCCTGCCACTGCCGTCGGCCTCCACCCAGACTTCCTCATGACTGTCGATGCAGGACGTCAGAAGCCATCCCGCCAGCAATAACAAAATTCGTAAGAAAATGCATGAAGGATTCATTTATAGCATTTTACATCCTCTGCTGTGCGCTCCGGATCAGGATGTCTCCCACCTCGACGTGGGCGGGCGCTTGCAGGACGGTGAGGATCGCCCAGGCGACGTCGCGAGCCTCCAGCATTTTCATCGCGGCACGTGTTTGGGTGAGCGATTCCTCTCTGCCGCGGAAGTATTGATCGAGCAACGGGGTATCGACGAAGCCCGGCGAGACGCAGGCCACCTGGACGTTGGATCCCGCGTTCTTCAGCTCGGCGCGAAGGGAATCGGTGATGGCGCGGACCGCGAATTTGGTGGGCGCGTAGAAGCCGCCGGTGGGTGGCACGCGATGGCCGCTCATCGACGAGACGTTCACAATCCGTCCGCCTTCCGCGGGGAAATGTTTGAGCGAGAGCTGGCAGCAGAGGCTGAGAGCCATCACGTTCACCCGCCACATTTCCTCCCAGTCCGCGGCATTGCCGTCGATGATCCGCGAGAGATACGCGACGCCCGCGCAATTCACGAGCCCATCGATCATTCCGAGTCCTTGGAAAATCGCGGAAATATCCTGCCGGCGGGTGAGGTCTGCGACGATGGGCGCGACATTCGGGGGCAGCGAGGAGGGCCGCCGGGTCACGCCGATTACGTTGGCTCCACCCGCCACGAGCATTTCGCACAACGCCTTCCCGATGCCGCTAGAGGCACCGGTCACCAGCAAGGTTCTGCCCTCGAGTGGAATCATGCCGGGAGGCTGTCATGGGTCGCTTCCGCGGGCAACCCCTCGAATAGCCGCGGCACGTCCGGCAGATCCGATGCGGAGCGGGCGGGTTGCGAGGCGACGATCCGGCCGTCCTGGAAAAGGAAGACGCCGGGCATCTGCAGGCCGTCGCCGGCAAGGTGACCGACGCCGCAGCCTTTGAAAACGGAGACCGCGCCACGCCACCAGACTTGTGGCCCGAAGAGTTCCATGAATCCGCCTTTTCCCAATCCGAACGCCCGGTAGAGTTCGCAGCGCGGATCCGAGATTCGGGCGATGTCGCCCGGGTCGCTCAGATAACGCGCCTCTTGCCCGCTCTGAAGCATGTGGACGAGCACCAGCCGCCCGCCCCGCTGCGACGCTTCCTTTTGCAGGGATTCCAACCCGCGGAGGATCTGACGGGTAAAGGTGCAGCCAAAGTGCCGGAGAAAAACCAACACGAGCAGGCGTGACTGCGAAGCTTCCGCAAGGGTTTCCCCGCTGGAAAGCCGGTAGCCTCCAGTGGCCTCGGGAACGGAGAACGGCTCGGAGCGGTGGGGTGGGACTCCCGCAAACGCCCGCAGACATGCCCACAGGATCGCGATGAAAAACGGCCACCAGATCAGATCGTCCAGCATGAGCATCCAGATCCCGGTGATGGGAAGGTCCCCCTGAAACAAGGCGATTCCGAAACCAAAGATCCCCAGCGAGAATTTGATCCATCCCACCAGCACGATCAACCAGCTCTGGACGGGGTTCCGCGCGGCGATGAGGAATCCGGCTCCCAACGCCCCGGAAATCAACCCCACGCCCCGCCACAGTGCCGGATGGTTGGGCCGCTCCATTCCCATCCAGTCGAACCACAGGTGCGGCCAGCAATTCGTCCAGACACCGAACGCGAGGTGGTAGATTCCCGCCGCAATCAAAACAATCGCCATCCAGCGGGGTGTGGCACAGCGGCCGTTGCGGCAATCGAAAACCATGGCGGAGCCTAACCGCCATCCATCGGACTGCAACCTTGCTACCGCTTGGAAGAGTTCCCGCGAACCCGGTCCTTTCGACCCGCATATTTTTCAATTGGTCCTCGCGCCTGCAACGGCTACCCATCCCGCGCCATGACCAGCGCCATCGTCTTTCTCGTAATCGGTCTCGTCCTCCTCATTTTCAGTGCCGAGTTCCTCGTCAAAGGCGCGGGCCGCCTCGCGACGGCGCTCGGCATCACGCCGCTGGTGGTCGGGCTCACGGTGGTCGCCTTCGGCACCAGCGCTCCCGAGCTGGCGGTCAGCGTGATGTCTGCGTTCCAAGGCCAGGCGGATCTCGCCCTGGGAAATGTCGTCGGGAGCAACATCTTCAACGTGCTGGTCATCCTTTATCTCGCCTATCTCTTCCTCAATGCGACGGAGCATGAGGCGCTGCAGACCTATCGGACCGCGCTCTTCAGCTATGTTCTCCCGCTCACCGCGCTTACCCTCTGCGTCATCGGCTGGCGCGGCTGGCAGGGGCGGCCCCAGGCCGCTAGCCGAGATTCCTGATGAACCGCGTGAAAAACTCCGCCCCCGCGACAAGCTGATCGGCGGCAATGAACTCGTCCACGGTATGCGCCTGGTCGATTGAACCCGGCCCGATGCACACGCTGGGGATGCCTCCGGAGGAAAGGTGGGCCGCATCGGAGAACCAGGGTGCGCCCGCCAGTTCCGTCTCCGCCGCCACCTCTAACAAACGGCCGATCATCGGATGATCCGCTGCAGTTTCCATCGGCGGGTTCTCGTGTGGGGAAACGATCTCCAGCGGCAGCCCCAACTCGGAAATCGTCCGTTCAAGGAGTTTCAGGGCACCGCCGGCCGTAGCCAGAGCGGGCGTGATGCGGATGTCGATCTGAGCCTCCGCCAGGTCCGGCACGATGTTCGGCCGCGAGCCTCCATGGAACACGCCGATATTGAGCGTCGAGCGGCCCAGCACGGGATGGGTGAAGGTCCCGAGCTGGTTGCCGAGATGTTGCGCCAGGCCGTCGAGCGCCCGCGCCAGCTTGAGAATCGCGTTGTCTCCCCGTTCCGGCTGCGAGCTGTGCGCCGCCTTTCCGGTCGCCCGCAAGGTGGCCCACAGCGACCCCTTCGTCACGTGGACCACCTGCATGGATGTGGGCTCGGCAACCAGCGCAAACGCATAATTCCCTCCATGGCGCTCGACGAAGTCCTTCGATCCCCATTGGCAGGATTCCTCACCCATGAAGGCGACGAAATCGACCGCCGTCGGGAGATTCGCGAGCAAATCCCGGTTTTCGCGCAGGGCCCACAACATCGCCGCCATCGGGCCTTTGGTGTCGGATGCCCCGCGTCCCCAAATCCGGCCGTCGCGCAATTCTCCACCGAAGGGATCGATACTCATGCCGCCCACGCCGACCGTGTCCAGATGCGGCCCTAACAGGATTCGCGGCCGGCCGTCCATGGGGGCGAAGCGGGCGATGAGGTTCGGCCGTCCGGATTTCACCACTTCCAGGTTCACGTCCGCGCCGATCGCCTCGAGCCAGCCTTTGAGATACACCGCGATCCGTTCTTCGCCCACCTGGTCCGTTCCCGGGGCGTTGTCCGGATTCACCGAGGGAATTCGGATCAGATCCTGAAGCAGGGAAACCACGTCGTCAGCCATGGGGCGACCCTAGGGACTGCCTCGGGTGACGCAAGCAGACAGGGGGAATCCCTCGCCGCCCGTCACTCGCCAGCCGCAAGCCAGAGTCCTCCCCCGATGAGAACCGCGATCCAGAAGGTCAGGCCCACCGCAACCGCCACCTCGGCCTTCAACGCCCGGGCCTGCATCGGCCGGTGGAGCCAGATTCCCGGTTCGCGGCCTTTCCGACCGCGCCTCCTTTCCTCGATCGCCAGGTAAGGTGCGATTCGCAGGCGCCCCAACGACAGGATTTTCAGAATCGCGTAGCCGGAGCCATAGGCCAGGCCGTGCAGCACCAGCTCCGCGAGAATCCTCAGGGAAATTTCGAGAATCCATTCCACCGGATCAATACGTTCCGGGTTCCGGTGCCGCGGCCAAGCGCCTGCGGGTCCAGTTTTTCAGGAATTCATAGAGCGCGCCAGGCCCCTCCGTGAACCACCATTGGACGCCGAGGGGCAGGGGAAAGAAGAACAGGTAGAAGAGCACGGCCTTGCCAAAAGATGGTGCCGGTGTCGCGGGAAATACCCGGGAAAATGCGAAGGCCATCAGCCAGGTGAGAACTCCCGCGGCGATGAAGGCGATGGGAATGCCCGCCAACTTGGGAAGCCCGAAAGCGCGCGAAATCAGCAAACCCACGCCACATGCCGGTGCGAAAATTCCCCAGCCGATCAACGCACATGCAATGAGGATCAAAAGTATGCCGCCGGGATAGGCGAGCGGACCTCCCACGCCGGAATCCGTGATCACGGCGATCACCAGGAGAATGATATAAAGCGCCGTCCAGACGACGCAGCCGAAAACCATGGCGGCCAATACGACAAGCAGATGCCGCACGGCGAACAGGAGGAGCGTGATCGGCGTCTTCATTTCGGGACGGGAGTGCGGGCGGATGCAAACTAGACCGCTACACGGTAGGGGAAAGAACAAAGCGGCCCGGGCTTGACGAAGGCGGCCACTGGCGGATGACTTTCCGGATGAGGTGGATTTCATTTTGGATGGTCACGCTGGCGATGGCGGGAGCTGCGGCGGCGGAGCCGGTGTTCCATGCGGACCGGCTGGCGGAAATGCGCGAGCAGGCGATGCAGACGATCGCGCGGGGTGTGATGCCAGGCGCGGTGATCCGGTTGGAGCGCAAGGGGCAGGTGCATCAGGAAGTGCTGGGGGATCGCGCGACCGTGCCGAAGTCCGAGAAAAACTCCGCGGACACGATCTATGATCTGGCGTCCCTGACAAAGGTGGTGGCGACGACGACCGCCGTGATGAAACTGGCGGAGGAAGGCAAAATCGATCTCGCGGCACCGGTCCAACGATACCTTCCGGCGTTCTTGGGCGCGGGAAAGGAGGCGATCACCGTGCGGCAGTTGATGACACACGTGTCGGGATTGCGTGCCGGACTTTCACCGGACCCGCCGTGGAGCGGGGTGGAGGCGGCGCTGGCGCGGGCCTGTGAGGAGCCGCTGCCGAATCCGCCGGGAACCGTGCTGCGATACAGTGATATCAATTTCATTCTGTTAGGGATTCTGGTGGAGAAAGTTTCCGGGAGGACGCTGGACCGGTATTGCCGGGAGGAAATTTTCTCCCCGCTGGGAATGAAGGACACCGGCTTCCGGCGGATCAGCGAAAAGCCCGGAGATTTGTCCCGGATCGCGCCGACCGAACGGATCGCTGACGGGAGCGTGCTGCGCGGCGTGGTTCACGACCCGACCGCCCGGCGGATGGATGGGGTGGCAGGTCACGCAGGCTTGTTTTCCACCGCGGCGGATCTCGGACGGTTTGTGAAAATGGTCCAGAGCGGTGGCGAGCTGGAGGGCGAGCGCGTGCTGAAGGTGGAGACCGTGCGGCGGATGACTTCGGTGCAAACCCCGCCGGATCTTCCGCGGCGTGGATTGGGCTGGGACATCGATTCGCCGTTCGCGGGTCAGCGCGGACTGCATTTCCCACTCGGCGGATTCGGCCACACCGGTTGGACCGGACCTAGCATTTGGATCGATCCGTTTTCCGAAACGTCACTGATCTTTTTAACCAACCGAAATCACCCGGGCGGCGGGACGAACGTGCTGCCGCTGCGCCGCGATCTGGGAACCTTGGCGGCGGAGGCGGTGACCGGCTTCAATTTCCTGCATGTGCCGGGGACGCTGCCGGTGCAGGCGGATGGCGCGGTCATCGCGGGACCGAGGAAGCTGGATGTGTTGAATGGCATCGATGTGCTTGAAAGGGAGGGTTTCGAGCGGCTGAAGGGAAAGCGGGTGGGATTGGTCACGAATCCCACGGGACAGAACCGCCTGCGGAAATCGACCCTCGATCTTTTGCATGAAGCGGATGGCGTGGAACTGCGCGCCTTGTTCAGTCCGGAACACGGCATCCGCGGCGATCTCGATCAGGAGAAGATCGGTGACACGACCGATGAAGCGACCGGCCTGCCGATTTACAGCTTGTATGGTGAACGCCGGGCTCCGGCGAAGGATCAGTTGAAGGATCTGGATGTTCTGGTTTATGACATTCAGGATGTGGGATGTCGTTTCTATACCTATATCTCCACCTTGGTGAATTGCATGGAAGCGGCATCTGGGACCGGTGTGAAAGTGATGGTTCTGGACCGGGTGAATCCGATCGGTGCCCGGGTGGAAGGGCCGGTGCTTTCGGAAAAGCGCAGCTTTGTGGGCACCCACGAGATTCCCGTGAGACACGGCATGACGCTTGGAGAACTTGCAAAATTAATCCGCGCCGAGAGGAAATTCGATGTGGAGCTGGAGGTGGTGGCCGGCGGCGGGATCGGCTGGTTCGACGAAACGGGCCTGCCATGGCGGAATCCTTCGCCGAACTTGCGGAGCCTGCGGGCGGCC
>JBBSJY010000189.1:0-9131 GCA_038256845.1 Verrucomicrobiales bacterium
ATCCGGGGATTGCAGATCCCGGTGTGGCGGGCAGCAAGACCAATCCTGCCGATGGGAAAGCTCCTCAACCGGCCAAATCCGATCCGCCGTCGTACTCCGGCTCCGAGCCGAAGAAAGGCAGTCCGCCGGATGAGGCGGATTAAAGGAACGGCCCGTCCGCCAGGGCATGACTTTTCTCACTAAAACTTCCCGGCGCTTCGCACTCGCAGCCCTTTGCTTCTTGCTGGCACAGGCGTGGCACCGGCGGCCTGCGGCGGAGCCTGAACCATTATTCATTTCGCAGGATGGGCTGCTGCTGGATTTGGATGCATCCCGTGGCGTCGTGCCGGAGGATGGAGGACGGGTCGGCAAGTGGCTGAACCAGGTCGTCGGAAATGGTGCGCGGGAGTTTCTGCTCCAGGACAAGGGTCGGACGGAGCGCGGTTCCGGCCGGCCAACTCTACGCACCGACGTGAAAGAACTCGGTGGGAAGAGCAGTGTCGTTTTCCGCCAGCAGGAACTCGTTTGCGCGGACGAGGACACCTTCGACCGTTTGACCACGGGCCAAGGCCACACTTGGGTCGTGCTGATGGCCTTGGACGAGCAGCGGGTGGGCCTGAAAGACGTGAACTCATTCTTCGGCAATTCTGCGCAACGACGCCAAGTATAAGGGCCTGTGGGGCTGCGTGAATGACGACAACACCGTTTGGTATGGTGCCCGCAATGGCGTTTCGTTTGGCCGTTTCGATGTGAACAACCCGCAAGCCATCGGACCGAAACTCGAGCGAGAATGACGGGATCGCCTTGGGGGCGAATCCGCAACCGCGAGAAACCGTATGCCTTCATTGGGCTCGTACGGATCAGTGGGGGCGGCGGCGGGCCTGGCGGCCCTATCCCGGAAGCAGCAGCAGTGAAGTTGAAAGCGGGAGTTTGCCGCGCGCTTCGGCAACGGGTGGATGCAACGGGTGGATTGACCGCATCGCGTTTTCCCGCAAGGTTGGCGCACGGCCCTTCTTCGGAAACAACCAAAACCCATGCATCGATTCATCCTCTGCTCCCTCGCGCTGGTCGGCGTTCTCGCCGCCGCGCCGAAACCCGAAGCGCCGGCGGACGGCGAAAAGATCGCCTTCATCGGCAACGGCCTCGGCGAACGTTTCCTCGATCACCCGTGGTTCGAGACGGAACTCCAGCTCCGCTACCCGGGAAAAAATCTCATCGTCCGCAATCTCGCGCGTCCCGGGGACACGCCCGGCTTCCGCCCCCACCCGTCGCGCGGCTCGCAATGGGCGTTTCCCGGCGCGGAGGAATTCCACCCCCAGCACCAGACCCACGCGGGGAACGGACACCATCCGTCGCCGGACGAATGGCTGACGGAGGTGCAGGCGGACACGATCCTCGCGTTCTTCGGCTACAACGAGTCGTTCGACGGCCGCGAGGGCCTGGAACGTTTCAAGGGCGAGCTCGATGCCTTCGTCGCCCACACGCTGGCGCAGAAATACAATGGCACTGGCACGCCGCGCCTGATCCTCGTTTCCCCGATCGCCTTCGAAGACCTTTCCGCCTCACGCGATCTGCCGGACGGCACCGCCGAAAACGCCAACCTCAAGAGCTACGCCAACGTCATGGCGGAGGTCGCCACGGCGAAAAACATCGGCTTCATCGATCTTTTCGAGCCCAGCCTGAGGGCCTACGCCGATCACGAAAAACCCCTCACCCGCAACGGCTTCCTCCCGAACGACGACGGCTACCGTCTGCTCGGCCCGGCCTTGGTGAATGCGGTCTTCGGCGCAGCGGAGCGCATTTCGAAAGCCGATCCCGAGTCCCTCGCCGAGGTGATCCGCGACAAGAACTGGCATTGGTTCCACGATTACCGGATGCTCAATGGCGTCCATGTGGACGGCCGCCGCTATGAGCCCTTCGGCCCGCAAAACTACCCCGCCGAGATCGCGAAGATCCGCGCGTTGACCGAGAATCGCGACGCAGCGGTCCACGCCGCCGCCCGAGGCGAAACGTTCGACCTCGCCGCCGCCGACGCGAGAACCCCGGAGCTGCCGCCGGTTTTGACCAACTACAGCCTGCCCAACATGGCCGAAGGCGCGGAGGCCGACCAGCGGCCCGGAGCCACATATCTTTACGGCGACGAAGCGCTCGCGGCGCTCAAGGTTCCCGAAGGCTTCAAGATGGAGCAATTCGCCTCCGAAAAGGAGTTCCCGAATCTCGCCAACCCCTGCCAGATGAGCTTCGACAGTAGGGGCCGCCTGTGGGTTTCCACCCTGCCGGTCTACCCGCACTGGCGTCCGGGCGACCCGAAGCCGGATGACAAAATCCTGATCTACGAAGACACCACCGGCGACGGGAAGGCCGACAAGGAAACCGTTTTCGCCGATGGCCTCCACCTGCCGATCGGCTTCGAGTTCGCGCCGGAAGGGGTGTATGTTTCCCAGGAACCGCACCTCGTCCTGCTGCGCGACACCGATGGCGACGACCGCGCCGACTCGCGTGAGGTCGTGCTCACCGGCTTCGACACCCACGATACCCACCACGCGATCAGCGCGTTCACGGCGGATCCGTCCGGGGCGATCCTGATGTGCGAAGGCGTGTTTCTGCACACCAACGTGGAAACGCCCTACGGCCCGGTCCGCGGTGTGGATGGCGGTTTCTACCGCTTCTCACCGCAGCGCACCCACCTTGAGCGCACCGCCCAGCTTCCGATCCCGAACCCGTGGGGGATCGCCTTCGACAAGTGGGGGCAGGATTTTTTCCTACACACCTCCGGCACGGCCCTCAACTGGCTGCTGCCCGGCTCGCTGAAAACCCTCTACGGCGAGAAGAACAACAACAGCGCCGACCTCATCCCGGAAGGCCACAAGGTCCGCCCGACTTCCGGCCTCGAGTTCGTCTCCTCCCGCCATTTCCCGGATGAAATGCAGGGCGATATCCTGCTTTGCAACGACATCGGTTTCCTCGGCCTGAAGCAGCACGGCGTCGCCGACGATGGCACCGGTTACAAGCTCACCCACCGCCACGACCTCGTGACCTCCACCGACACGAATTTCCGCCCGGTGGACATGGAATTCGCGCCCGACGGCTCGCTCTATCTCATCGACTGGCACAACGTCCTGATCGGCCACATGCAGCACAACGCACGCGATCCGCTGCGCGACCACGTCCACGGCCGCATCTATCGCATCACCCACAAGGAACGGCCGCTCGTGACTCCGGCGGAGATCGATGGCGCGCCCGTCGCCACCTTGTTGGAAAACCTGAAGCTCCCGGAGCTGCGCACCCGCTACCGCACCCGCGGTGAACTCCGCGGACGCCCGGCCGCCGAGGTGCTTCCGGCGGTGGAAAAATGGGCCGCCGCCCAGGACGACGAGCGCCTGAAGCTGGAAGCGCTGTGGGTCACCTGGGGCCACAATCGGGTGAATCAGCCATTGCTCCGCAGCTTGCTCGACGCGAAAGACTTCCACGTCCGCGCCGCCGCCGTGCGGGTCCTGCGTTACCACCTCGACCGCGTTGATGGCGCTCGGGAGGCGCTGCGCAAAGCCCTCGCGGACCCGCACGGCCGCGTCCGCCTCGAAGCCGTCGTCGCCGCCACCTGGCTGCCTGCCGATGCCGCCAAGCCGTTGATCGAGTTCGCCCGGACCCAGCCCATCGATGAATGGTTGGAAACGCCGATCCAGACCGCCGCCTCGCGCCTCGGCCTCGGCGGTCCCGGCGCCGCCGAGGAAAACCCCGCCCCGCCCGCGCCCGCCGCCATCGGCGACGCCGGACGCGCGCTATTTCTCAAGGGCCACGAGATCTACCACCGCGAAGGCCACTGCGCCACCTGCCACCAGCCGGACGGCAAGGGCCTGCCGGAAGCCGGCTTCCCGCCGATCGCCGGGACCGACTGGGTCCAGGGCGATCCCGACCGGCTCATCAAGCTCACCCTCCACGGCCTGATGGGCCCCATCGAGGTCAATGGGAAGAAATACCCCGGCCATGTCCCGATGACGCCCTTCGCCGGCATGCTCGACGACGAAGAAGTCGCCGCGGTCCTGACCTACGTCCGCAACCACTTCTCCAACAGCGCCGACCCGGTCACTCCCGAGCGGGTCGCGAAAGTCCGCGAGGAAACCGGCACCCGCGGCTTCTACACGGCCGAGGAGCTTCTCAAGGAACACCCGAAACCGTAGAGCTTTCCCACGCGGAGAAAAAATCACGCTTGGGCACCAGGATGATCATCAGAGTATCCTTTTGCCGGCCACTCCGCCTGTTTCACGTCAGGCGTCAGCGTGCGGACGCATCTTGAGCGGGATCCTCGGTGGCTGGCATGGGTGGATTGAAGACTTCAAGAAACGCGATGGGAGGCTTGCGCGAGGCGGAGCGGAGGGTGAGGACATGGTCGCCGGCGGGAACGCCCTGGATGATGGTGACACGGCCGCCGGTGGGCTCTGCGGTGAATGAATCCACCGACAAGTGCTTGACGGCAAAGGTGATTTCCGCGTCCGGATCGAGCGGCTGACCGAAGACCTTGCGGCTGAACTGGAGATTCCAGTCTTCCGGCTCGATGACGATGCGGCCGGACTTCGAGACGAATTGTTCCTTGGCGCTGCCTTCGCCGTCCGGCCCGGTTCGGGAGCCGGTGAGGGTGAAGCGGAACTCGCTGTAGTCGTCGCTGTTGTCCGCGATCCGGATGGTCCAGATTTCCTCGACGAGAGGCGCGGGCCCGCGTTGGACGCGCAGCAGGACGGGCCAGTTGGTGCCGCGGTAGCCGGAAACCCTGGTAAAGACGGCGGTGGAGCGGGAATCGGAAGGGAGCTTGCCATCGAGGAGCACGCCCACTTCGACAGGCTCGCCCTCGGTGGCCATGATGGCATCCACCCGGTTTCCAGTGAACTTGAACTGATGAGGAAATGCGGCGGGATCGAAAGGAATCCTGCGCACCGTTTCGTTCTTCGCAGGCGACTGCTCCGGGTGGTGGCGGAGGTAAGTCTTGATGATCTCGGCCATGAGAAATTCCCCGTGCTCGTTGAGGTGGACGTTGTCCTTCAGAAGGTCCTTCGGCTCGACGTTGTTCTTGGCCAGGTAGCGCTTCCAGTCGTCGCGGACCCCCGCAAGCCCCACGCCGTATTTTTCGGCGAGGCCGGGGAGAAAATTGTAATTGAACCACGCTTCCCAGTTGGAGGGATCCAATTTCGAGGGATCGGTCTCTTCGTCCGGCTTGGCGTTTGCGTTGAGGTGGTCGGTCTGGAGCAGGACTTCGGCGGTGGTGCGCTCGCGGATGCGGCGGATGATGTCCTCATACCGCTGGTGGTCGCCATAGACGTGGAAGATGACGAGGTCCGGGTAGAACGGGTAAAGATCAGCCTCGGCGGTTTTTACGAGAAGCTGCGATGAGTGGCCGCCGATGGCGCGGTTCTCGATGGCTAGATCGGCATGCGGGAATCGCTGGCGAAGATCTTGCTCCACGAGCTTTGTCCATGCCTGCTCGGTGATGGATTGGCCGTAGAAAAGGATTTTGACTTGGTTGCGATTCCGGGCGGTGCTGCCGGCCAGCAGCGACATCGTGCGCTGGATGTTCGCGCCGCGCTGCTCCTGATCCGGCGCCTCGCCGAGGGGTGGGAAATCCTGAGCCTGAAGAATGAGTGTGGCTGCCAGAAGGAGGAGGGCGGATTTCATTGGGCAAGTGGGTTGAGGCTGGAGGAGTCGACCCCGCGCGACGCGGGGCGACTCTCCCGGACTATAACCAGCCGATCGCCTGTTCCAAGAATGAATCAACCCCCTTTTCCCACGCCCTCCGGTCCGGCCCAACGGCTGTTTCAGGAGCCTCCGCAAAAAGCAGAATTAAGCATTGATGCCGCCGATGCGGCAACGGCAGAGCGCGTGCCCAATAGCCCTTGATTGTGAACTCCCGTCACCGAATCCTGTTGTCTTTCTTACGAGCGAGTGGAACCATCCGCACGATGAAAACGAGAACCCTGGCTCTCTGGACGGGTCTGGCCGCCCCGCTCGCCTTCGGCAAGGTCGACGGCGCGGAACGGATCTCGATCGAGAATCAGACGTTTGCTGATGGCGAGCTTTCCGGCCCGGGCGGCGGCGATGGAAATGATTCCGGCGTAAGCGGAAAACGTCGCGATTTTACCAAAACCACCATGAGAACCCTGATTGGAATCCTAACGCTATGCACCTGTCTCGGCGCGGCTGCCAGCGCGAATGCCAACACCACCGTCCGGGTGGTGGCCGACGAAGAGTGGCTGGGCTATATGAATGTCTTCGAGCGGCCGGAGAATGGTGGAGGGTTCGCCTTCGGTAGCCCATGGGGTACGGCGGACCTGCGCGCGACCTTCTCGGACTCCGCCCTCACATTGGCACCCAACACGATCGGCGATCCGGCCCCGTTCTGGTATGTCGGCGGAGGCGGTCCCGGGAGCCCGGGAGACAAAATCATGGCGGC
Organism: Verrucomicrobiales bacterium; assembly: GCA_038256845.1. GTDB lineage: Bacteria > Verrucomicrobiota > Verrucomicrobiia > Verrucomicrobiales > Akkermansiaceae > Luteolibacter. Next base: position 6,419 of record JBBSJY010000189.1, read on the forward strand.
CAGCATGTATGTCGAGCCACCCGGGGGAGCCCTGGCGGGCCAGAGCGTGACCTTTGCCGGCACCGTCCTGGAAAACACTCTCACGGAAGCCCATGAGGTGACCGTTTTCATCAAGGACTTCGCGCCGGATTATTCCTCATTCAACGTCACTTCGGCACCGCTGGTGAACGGCGAGTTCTCCATCATCCTGGAAACCCTGGACGATCCGGCGCGGCACGTGCAATACGGCTTCGAGATGGTGGGGGTGAACGTCTGGGCGACAGACGCCGAACCGTTCGGGACGGTGCGGGTCACGGCCGCGGCGACAGATCCCTACTCGGACTGGATCGCGGGGTTCGATTTCGCCGCATTCGATGATCCCGATCTTTCCGCCGTCGGGGATCCCGAAGGCGACGGGATGAACAACCGGACGGAGTTCGCGCTCGACGGCGATCCGGTCGGCGGCGCCGCCGGCGGCAAGGTTCGCAGCCGCGTCGAGGAAGTGGAGGGAGAGGCCGCGCTGCTGCTGACCTTCCCGGTCCGCGGGACGCCCGTCTTCGGCGGCTCGCCCGGAAAAACCGCAACGGCTGACCAAATTGCCTACATCGTCGAGGGCTCCGACACGCTCGCGGATTTCGATCAGGAAGTCACGGAAGTGACTCCTGCCAGGAGCGCGGACATGCCGGAGCTCAACAGCGGCTGGACCTACCGGACATTCCGCCTGGCGGGGCCGGTCGAGGGTCCCGGATCGCGGGGAGCGCAGGGTTTCCTGCGCGTCCGTTTCCCGGATGAGCCCTAACGGGGTATGTCGGCGGCGGAGGCCCCGGCAGTCCCGGCAATGAGATCGTGGAGGCGAATCTATATGTGGAGGAAACCGGAACGCTCGCCGGGAGGACGGTCGTCTTCAGCGGAACCGTTTTGTGGAACACCCTTGCGGAAACGCATTCGAGCGTGGCAATCGCGTCACCATTTCCAGAAAATGAAAGCGGCCCGACTGATCATCTCCGGGGGAAAACCCATTAACCCGGGAGCGTCTCAGTCGGACCGCCTGTTGCTTTGCAACGAGAAATACTAAGCAACGGCCGTGCCAACATATTCGGATGAAGCTGAATCCCGCGCCGGGGAAATCCAACCGTGGATGAATTCCAGTTTCGCCGCAGCCCCGTCGGAAAACACGAAGGGATCGGGCATACCCATGCTGCGGTGAGGCCCACGGATGGGATAAGGCGTAGGGAGTGACGAAAGCGGCCTCCCAGCCGACTCACTGGCCGCTACCGTCTACCATTTGAGGATCGACCGGATCGCCGGCTCGATTCCGTTCGCCATGTTCATAAAGCCAAGTGCGGTCGGATGGACGCCGTCGACGGTGCCTTCGTCAGGCCGCTCGCCCAAAAGCGTTTCCCCGTCGAGGAAATGGATGTTGGCGTCGCCCGCCGCCCGCCGCTGCTCCACGAACCGCCGCTGAAATTGGGCACGGTCCCTCGCAACTTGGTAGACGGCGGGGTGGTTGAGCTCAGCGGCGTAAGGGATTTTTGAAATCACGAGAACCGGAAGGGCGGAATCCTCCTCGCGTAGGATATCGACGAACGGACCGAGGGTCTCACGGATGCTCTCGTTGGCGTTGGCTTCATAGTCGAGCACGACGAGCGCCTTGCCCTCGATCTCGTTGATGAGGTGGGCCAAAGCGGGCTCGCCGAGCCCGCTACCCGAGAAGCCGAGGTTCACGAAGTCGGCATCGAGCCGACGGCTAAGAATGTTGGTGTAGGCCATACCGGGACGGGCGGCGCAACCCCCTTGGGTGATCGAGGTGCCGTAGACAACGACCCGTCCCTCATGGGAGAAGGCTGGGGTGGCGGTGATCGAAGATCCTTCAACCACCCCGACTTCCACGGATCCGACTCCATTGTAGAGCGGGAAGTTCAGGGTGAAGTGGCGGTTCTCTTGCGTGCCCTCAAAAAGGGAAACTTCATAACTGGTGGCAGAAGCATCGAACCGTGCGGTGCGGAAATACTTTTGCGCGCCTGGCGTGCCGACGTAGAGGTCGAATCCGCTCTCTCCAGTGGCCGGCATGTGATCCATCCCAGATGCACGAAGCAGCTGAACCCGCACCAAGATCCGCGGGCTGTCGGATTGGAAGTGGATCTGGCCGCCCGCCGTCGAGCTGGCTAGCCCATCGACGGCCGCGCCTAGCTTCCATGAGGGTGTGATCGGCAGCCTCCGGTACACCTTGTCCTTCCCGATCCACGGGAAGCCGACGATCCGGAAAGGCGGGGTGCGCGGATCATGCCAGACAATTCCGTCGGCATCCGCTGTTCCGGTTGGCATGTCGGCATCCCTGCCTCCGATCTCTTGCGACCAAATGTCCGGGATGACAGAGAGGCAAAAAAGAGCGAACAACAATTTAAGTTTCATGGTGGACGTCAGACGGGTTGGGGCACGCCTCGCCATACGGCTTCACCGTGAAGAACCTGTCGCCTCCACCTCCAGCATCGAGAAGAAGATCCACCGCTTCAATCTCACCGGAGCGACCGATGTTTCCCCACTCGCCGGAGCCGTCGGCAGCACCGGAAAAACCGTGGACCAGCCAACCGCCACCGAACTCCGCTTCTATACTGCCGCGCGTCATGATTTGTGAAATGGCGAAGCCGCAAAGGCAGGGACCGATCTCCGAGCGGTCCGGCGCGTGGCGCGAGAATGTAAAAGCGAATGTGCGCCGCGCTGGCTCCATTCATTC
>JBBSJY010000190.1:0-9123 GCA_038256845.1 Verrucomicrobiales bacterium
ACCGAGCCCGCTGCCGCAGAAGCGGTTGAGGAGATTGCGGACAAAAAGGTGGAGGTCCTCGAGGATCAGGCCGCCGAAGCTCCCCAGGCCGCCGAAGTTCCCCAGGCCGAGGAAGCTCCCCAGGCCGAGGAAGCTCCCCAGGCCGAGGAAGTTTCGGAGCCGGAAGCTCCCGCGACCGAGGAGTCCGAAGAAAACAAGGACTGAGCTCCCGGACATCCGATTCGTTTTTCATCGGCCGCTTCCTTCCGGGGAGGCGGCCTTTTTTGGCGGGATTGACGGCACCGGCGGCTACGGCCACGTTGCGGACATGGAAGCCTCCGTAAATTACAAACTGGGAAACGAAAAGCTCGTGAAAGTGCTCGAAAGCGCGTCCAGCCATCTGCGGGCTTTGCTGGAGCGGCAGGGCCGGGCGGATGGCGCGCTGCGGATCGCGGTCGTCGGCGGCGGCTGCTCGGGATTGCAATACAGGATGGACCTGGTGGACGGGCCGCGGGACCGGGACATCCTGGTTCCCAGCAACGGGGTGAATGTCGTGATCGATCCGAAAAGCGCGCTTTTCGTCAGCGGCAGCGAGCTGGATTACTCGGACGATCTCCAGCAGGGAGGATTCAAAGTCAGCAACCCGAACGCGATTGTCACCTGCTCCTGCGGGGAGAGCTTCGCTGCTTGAGGCGGCATTTTGACCTGAGAGCGGTGGAGGGTCTGCTGGCGGAGCAGCCGCCGGTATCGGTTTCCCGACCCGCGGGAAGCGACTGATCGGAGCGAGCCGCCGGTTCAGGGTTCGAGCCGGCCCTTGGAGTGCCAGGCGATGACCAACTGGCGGAACGAGTCGGCGGCGGGATTGATGGCGTCCTTGGACCAGACGAGGACCAGAGGGATGGTGCGCCGGGGTGTGAGCGGGACAAGAGTGGCCGGAGCGGGTTCGGCGCGGGCGCATTCCGGAACGATGCCGAATCCGGCGCTGGCTTCGACATATTTGAGGATGGTTCCCATGAGGCTGGGAGTGCGGACGATATCCGGCGTGACGCCGGCCTCGCGGCAGGCGGAAAGGATCGCGTCGTGCGATCCTGCGCCCTCGCGGCGGGCAAGAAGGATGAGCGGCAGGCTGGCGAGGTCCTTCCAGCGGAGGCTTTTCCGTCCGGCAAACGGATGACCGGTGGGGACTGCGAGACAGAGTCGCTCAAGAAATAATGTTCGCGACTGCGGCCCGAGATCGTCATGCGCGCGGACCGGACGGGTGAGACCGATGGAGAGCCGGCCTTTGGAAACCATTTCCCAAACCCGCTCGGGCGTGCGCTCTTCCAAGACGAGATTGACGCCGGGAAAATGGTCGCGGAACTCCTTCAACAGGGGTCCGAGGAAATGTTGGGTCGGCGGACCGATGTAGCCGACCCGCAGCTCGCCCACCTCACCCCGGGCGGTTTCGCGGACGCGGCGGATGGAATCATCGAGCCGCTCGAAAAGCAGGCCGCATTCACGAAGGAGAGTTTCGCCGGCCGGGGTGAGACGGACCTGGCGGCGCGAACGGTCGAAGAGCTGGACGCCAACGTTCTCCTCGAGCTCGATGACCGCGCGGCTGAGTGCGGGCTGGGCGATACGAAGCCTCTGGCCGGCTTTCGAGAAGCTGAGTTCTTCGGCGACGGCTTGGAAATAGCGGAGGTGGCGGAGTTCCATGTATGCCGGGAGGGTATGGAACCGATGCCGAAAGTCTATTTCCGTTACAGCATGCGGGCTGCTATGGTTCGCTCCGACGCCTTTCCCATGTCCATTCTTCCACCGCCCAAACAACGACTCTGGATCTGGTTTCTGTGGCTGGCCTGCTTCTACACAGGGTGGCTGATTCTGGTGGCGGCGATGGGATTTTGGGATGAGGCGAAAGCCCATTGGCCGATGGCCGTGGCGATGACGGTGGGGAGTTATGCGGCGGGGTCCACGCCGATGGGCGGAGGGACGGTGGGATTTCCGATCCTGGTTCTGCTCTTCAACCAGCCGGCGGAACTGGGCAGGGATTTCAGTTTCGCGGTGCAATCGATCGGGATGACCAGCGCGTCAATCTTCATCCTCTCGCGCCGGCAGCCGTTGGCGGGGGCGATGTTGAAAGGGGCGATCATCGGTGCCTCGGCGGGCGTTCCGTTAGGGATCTTCCTGGTCGCCCCGTGGGTGCCCTCGATCTGGATCAAGGTCGTCTTCGCGGTAGTATGGGGTAGTTTCGGAATCCTGCATTTGTGGCGGATCGGCGAGATCGCCTCGCACGAAGGGATGACGGATTTCGACGAGCGCTGGGACACACGGGTCGGCCTGTTCGTGGGACTGATCTCCGGCGCGACGGTGGTCTCCGTGTCGGGCGTGGGGATCGATATGGTGATCTACACCGTGCTGGTGCTGGTGTGCCGGGCCGACCTGAAAATCGCGATCCCGACTTCGGTGATCATCATGGCGTATTCTTCCGTGATCGGGATTTTCACCAAAATGGCATTCACCGGTGTGCAGCCGGGGGTGTTCGGAAACTGGCTGGCCGCGGCGCCGGTGGTGGCACTGGGCGCGCCGCTGGGAGTGTTCGTGGTGAACCTGATCGGGCGGAAGCCGACCTTGATCGTCGTTGCCGTGTTATGCGTGGGGCAGCTGGCTTGGACCCTGACGCGCGAGCGCGCGGAACTGGGGGGGCTCGGGATCGCGATGGCGCTTCTGGCGGTGGGAGTGTGTTTGTTGGGTTTCGAAAGACTTCGCATCTTGGGCGCGGTGCTGGTGGGGGAGGTGAAGCGAAAGCGCGAGGTGGACAATCGTCCCAAGGTCATTGCGCCTGAAACGGAGTGAGTCGATTCAGGCGCGGGGCTGGTGCAGGGCTCGAATCTGCAGGTGAGGCGGAAGTCGCTTTCGGCGGCCAAGTATTTGTCTTTGCGGATCTCAGAGCGTGGCGATGAGCCGCACGAGTTTCCGGCCGTAATCAATGTAGGAGCGGTAGCATTGGTCCCAATCGACGAGAGTGGGATCGGGAGCATGGAAGACGGTGGCGACATGAGGCTCGATGGCAATGTAACCGTCGTAGTTCCGTGCGGCGGCATCGGCGAGGATTTCACGGACTTTGGCGGAACCCTCGCCGGGCATGGTGTATTCGGGTTCGGAGTCGTCACCGACTGGGTTGCGGCAGTCCTTGATGTGGATGTGGACGACGTGGTCGCGGACCTTTTCCCAGAACTCGAGCGCGTCCTGCCATGGGAAGCTTCCGTCGGGATTTTGTTTGGAGCGGTCGCGCTGGAAGACGGGGTTGCCGGTATCGAAGGTGAGTTTGAGGCCGGGGACTTCCTCGACGAGGCGGAGGGTATGCTCGGCGGAGAAGCCACCCCAGTTGAAACAGTTTTCGTGGGCGGCGACGAGGCCGTGGTCATCGAAGCGTTTGACGATTTCGCGCATGCGGCGGAATCGCTCCTCATCGTGCTGGTCCTCGCCCCAAGGTTCTTGGGCGTAGGACATGATTCGGATCATCGGCGTGCCCAATCGTTGCATGCGTGGAATGGCGCGCTCGATTTCGGCGAGGGTGACGGCGAAATCGCTGTCGATCCTTTTGGCCCAATTGCCAATCAGCGAGCCGAACTCGGGGACCTGGATTCCGGCTTGATCGAGACGGTTGGCGACCTTCTGGAACTCGATCTCCGGGAGTTCATGGATATTGGCGCTGCCGATCATTCGGGCGGAAATGCAGGACCATCCGAGCGCTTGGGTCGCCTCGATCTGTTTGTCGAGATCGCGCGAGGCTTCGTCGGCGAAGCCGGTGAGTTTGGAGGCGTTGAGCATGGTGGTGGGAGGTCCGGAGGATCAGGGGACGGTGTTAGAGTTCGATGCGTTTGCCGCCGTTTTGGGCGCTTTCGTAGATGGCGCGGATGACGGCGACGGGCTTGCGGGCTTCCGCGGAGGAGGTGGTGGGTTCGCGGCCTTCGCGGATGGCGTTCACGACTTCCTCGAAGTTGCGCTGATGTTGATAGAAGTTGATGGCGGAAGGATCGTTTGCCCCGAGGCCGGCTTCCTGACCCCTCATGAGGGTTCTGCGGATTTCGGCGTCCTCGGGCTTTTCGTTTTTGAAGTCCCAGATCTCGAAGGACTCGTCGGCGAGGAAGACGGAGCCCTCGGTGCCGGCGAGCTGGACGCGGGCGGGGTGGCCGTCTTTGGACCAGGTGCAAGTGGAGCATTCGATGACGCCGCGGGCGCCATTTTCGAACTCGACGATGGCGACGACGATGTCTTCGACCTCGATCCGTTCGTGGGCGAGGCAGGCCGCATTCGCCTGAACGGATTTGACCGGGCCGGCGAGATGAATGAGGGCGTCCACGGTGTGGATCGACTGGTTCATGAGGGCACCGCCGCCATCGAGGGCCCAGGTGCCGCGCCAGGCGGCGGAATCATAGTAGGCTTGGTCGCGGTACCATTTCACGTAGGCGGAGGCGGAGGTGAGCTGGCCGAAGCGACCTTCGTCGGCGGCCTTTTTGAAGGCGGTCATGCCGGGGTGGAAGCGGCGGTTGAGGACGGCGGCGAGGGTTTTGCCGTTTTTCGCGGCAGCGTCGATGAGCTGGTCGATCCGCTCGGTGGTGACTTCCAGCGGTTTTTCGCAGATGACGTGTTTGCCGGCGTTGAGGGCGGCGAGCGCGGGGTCGAGGTGCGCTCCCGAGGGAGTGCCGATGGTGACGATCTCCAGCTCGGGATCGGCGAGGAATTCGGCCATGTCGGAGTGGGATTTGACGCCGTATTCGGTGGCGAGCTTGTCGGCCGCCTCGGCGCGGAGGTCGAAGGCGGAGTGAAGCTCGCCGCCGGTCATGGCGGTGATGGCCTTGGCGTGGAAATGGCCGATCATGCCGGCGCCGATGATTCCGAATTTCATTTCAGGATAAGGGGGTTGGATTGAGCTAAGGGACGACCTCGATGGCGTCGGGGTCGGGAGAAAGATGACGGAGCTTGGCGTCGAAAGTGGCAAGGCGGGCCGAATGGGAGATGGCGAGCTGGATGAGCAGTGCGTCGGTCACCTGGTTGTGGCCTTGGCAGCGCGAAAGGATTCGCTCGAGGCGCGGAGCTTTATCGGCACCGAATCCAAGGTAGCGGTGGTGTCCTGACTGGAAATTTGCCCGGAGCATCAACCACGCCTCATCCGCCGGTCTGGGGTTTTGGGTGGCCTTCGGATTTCCCAGCACCCGGATGAAGCCGGACCAGGTGAGTTCGCAGGTGGCCCAGGCGGGGTCCGGACGGGAGATCGCCCAGCGGGTGGCGCGGGTGTGGTTCGCGTGCCCGGGGTCGAGCAGGGAGATCAGAAGGTTGATGTCGAAAAGATGCACGGGTTCAGAAATCCTCTTCTTCCAATGCGCGTCGGACGCTTTCCGAAGTCATCGAAATCCGTCCGGTGTGGGGAAAGGTGACGAAGGGCGACTTGACCTGGGGTTCGGTGGGATCCTCGCCGTCGGGCTTGGGACCGACTTTCTGGCGGAGAAGATTGCTCACCACCTCGCTGATCCGTTTGTCCGATGCCTTGGCGAGGCTGACGACCTCGGCATAGATATCATCCGGAATGGTCAAGGTGGTTCTCATGGCTGCACCGTGATGCGGTGATGCGGTGATGTCAAGGTGACGCGCCGGTCAGGCTTTCACACGGTTTTTCTGGAAGAAGCCGATGAGTCCGAGAACGAAGAGGATGGCGAGAATGCCGATGCCGATATACCCGGGCGTGCCCTTGGAGGAGAGGACCCAGACCGAGCCGTAGGTGGCGATGCCGGTGGCGATGACCATCAAGGTGTTCCACCAGATCCGGCGGCCGCCGACCGGCATGTTTTCGCCGAGGAGGGTGCGGGAGTTCATCAGCAGGAAAAAGGTGAAGTAGGCGATGGGGATCATCGATCCGCCGATCACGGATGTGGGAATGGCGAGTGCGGCCCGTGCGTCCGGATTTCCCCAAATGAAAGCACCGGCAAAACCGCCGAGCCCGGAAACGGCGCAGCCGAGCATGTGGATGCTGCGGTTGCCGGGACGGCCGAAGAGCTCGCAGAACGCGAAGCCGTTCATGAGCATGAGGACGATGATCGTCGAGAGCGCCATGCCCATCACGCCGAAGCCGAAGACCTTTTGGGCGATGCCGGGGCCGGTGAGGGGGGTGAGGGTGCTGGCGAGCTGGATGTTGTTTCGCTGGGCGAGCATGGCGCCGAGTTGCCGGTCCGATTCGGGGAGGGAATCGGCCGCGGCGCGGAGGGCGGCGTCCTTTTCCGCCGCGGGGAGGTCTTTCACAGCATCCAGGACGACAGGATGGGATTTGAACGCGCTGTAGTAGGTATTCGCGGAAGACGCGATCGGAGTGCCGTCTGCGGTGAGGATGTCGCCCGTTTTCGCATGAAAGGACGCCGCGGCAGCGATCACGATGCAGGAGGTGGCCAGGACGAACGGGACGATCAGGCCGATGGAAAGGTCGTAGATGGCGAGCCCACGATGGCGCGCGCCCCATTTGCGGCGGAGCATCGAATACGGCAGCAGGAAGGTCATGTTGATGCCCACAGCCGTGCCAAAGGCGGTGATGATGATGTCGCGCTGGCTGTTGACGATCGCCTGCGTCCAGTGGGCGGCATATTCGCCGGTGGCGGCGATGGGAGCGAGGTAGTCGCGGGCCGGGTTGTAGAGATCGGCGACGCGGGGAATGGCCCCGTTCAGCACTTCCCCCCAATTGAGGGAGCCGGAGAATGTGAGCACTCCGACGACGAGAAAGAAGGCGATGACGATGAGGCCGACCATGGCCTTGAGAGTGTTCTCAAACACCTTCACCCCTTTGTTTCCGGCTTCGTAGGAATAATTGATCACCATCCCGATCACGAAAAACAAAACGGCGATTACTACGGTCGATGCCGTGGATTTGCCAACGACGGGAAACAGGTTTTCCTGAATCGCGCCGATGCCGAGGGCGAACTGCGGCATCGCCCAAACGATGTTCGCCATCACGGTGGCGATCAGCCAGGCCCAGCCGAGAGCGGGGGAGATGCTGGAATTGATCGACTCGAACGGCCGGCGCCCGGTCGAGAGGGTGACGTAGCCGATGGCAGAGAGCATGATGACGCCGAGGACCATCGCGAGCGGCTGCAGCCACATGAGCTGATAGCCGGAAATGATGCCGATGTAGAGCGCGCCGGCGAGGGAACCGCCGCCGAGGGTGATCGCGCCCTGGAGCCAGCCGGGACCGGAGAGTCTCGTGTAGATGGCGGCTTTTCCGAGCGGCCCTTTCGTGGCGGCTTGGTCGAGGAGGACTTCTTCTCGGGAACTGATTTCGGTTTTCACGGACAGTTTGGGTTTGTTTTCTCGGGGGGACTGGGCGTTACCCCGCACGGGTGAAAGCGGGATTCTTCGCGGTCGCGAAGCAGACGGCAAGCCCGGGATTCCGCGGAATCTAACCGGCAAAGGCGGCGCGGAGGTTGCGCATGCTCTCGCTGGCGAGGAAATCCGGTTCGGATCCGGTGTCGAACACCTCCACCGAAACCCAGCCGCCATACCCTCCGGCCACCAGTTCCGCCGCGATGGAGTTGAAATCGACCTGGCCCATCCCGGGACCCTTGAGATTCGGATCGTTCGCATGGAAATGAGCGGTCCAGGGCAGCGACTCACGGACGATCTCGGGAATCGGGCGGCTGTCCGACGACATCGCCTTCACATCGAGATGAAGGCGGACATTGGGCGAATCGATTTTCTCCAGGAGCGCGATCGTTTCCGCGGCGGTGTTGATGAAGTTCGTTTCCTGCGGGCCGAGGAATTCGAAGGCGACCGTGACGCCCGCTTCGGCGAGGTGGGGGGAGAGACGCTGGAAAAAATCGACCAATCCGTTCTCCGCCGCGTCGCGGGACCACGAAGGCTCGAGCGAGCGCTGCTGAGGGCTGCCCCAGACCATGATCGAGCCACCCATGGCGGAGCAGAGACGGGCGAGATGCACCGCGTATTGGAAAGTGCGCTCGCGGATGGAGGGTTCCGGGTGAGTGAGGTGGTAGCCTTCGGTTTTCGCGAGGAGCCAATGGAGACCGACCACTTCAAGGCCATGATCCCGCACCGTCCGCCCGATGCGTGCGGCCTCGGCGTCACCGATCGCGGCGACATCTCCCAAGGTGAATGGCGCGATCTCCAAACCGGTGTAGCCGTGCCGGGCGGCCTCGGCGCAGGTGCCGGCGAAGTCGTGATGGCGGAAGGTCTCGTTGCAGATGGCAAATTTCATCGCCGCTAGAAATGGCGGATCGCGGCGTGTTTGCCAACGATCGATCTGCCAGACCGAAGGGGAGACGGTTGGGAAACTTGCTTCTTGAAACCGTTTGCCGGGTGTCGGCGCGGTGAATAGACTGCTCGGGTCTTGTCCCCGGAGCCCAAAGGCGATGTGACGAAATCTCCCATGAAATACGGCCTGGCACAGTCAATCTTCTGGATCTCCGCCTTCCTCATCCTCGCCCTGTTGCCGGCTGCGGTGGGGCTGAGCGGCCAGTTGCCTCCCGGGCGGGGATTCTGGATCGAATTCGGGGTCCTGTTAGGATTCCTCGGGCTGGCCGTCCTCAATCTGCAGTGTGTCATCACCGGCCGCTTCCGCTGGTTCGCGGCAGGCTTCGGATTTGACAACCTGCTCCAATTTCACAAGCAGATGGGGATCTTCGCTCTGATTCTGGTGCTCGCGCATCCCGTTGTTCTGATCACTGCGGATCCCGATTTCCTGGAGTATTTCGATCCTCGGGTGAATTTCCCACGGGCGGCGGCGCTAAGTTTCATCACCCTCGCCGTACTATTGCTGGTTTCGAGCTCGCTCTGGCGGCTCACTTTCCGGCTGACCTACGAAAGATGGCGGCTTGCCCATGGCCTGCTCTCGCTTGGAATCCTGTTTTTCGGTCTGGGCCATGTGGTGATGGTGGATCATTACGGCGAGCCACTTTGGAAGAAGGGCGCCTTCGTATTGATGAGCGGCGCGGGAATGTATCTGATCATCCACTCCCGCCTGGTGCGACCTTTTCTGATGCGCCGACGGCCGTATCGGATTGTCGAGGTGAAACCTCAGCGAAATGATTCATGGACACTGATCATCGAGCCGGAAGGGCATCACGGCATCCGTTTCCGCGCCGGTCAGTTCTTGTGGATCACGGT
>JBBSJY010000191.1:0-9118 GCA_038256845.1 Verrucomicrobiales bacterium
CATACAAAGGCAAAGGTGTCCGTTACGTCGGCGAAAAAGTCCGCCGCAAGGAAGGTAAGAGCGTCGGTAAATAACCATAGAACATCTCCGTTAAATGAGCACCATCCAACGCAAATCCATCCGCCAGCGGATCCACACCCGTATCCGCCGCAAGGTCTCCGGTACTGCCGAGCGCCCGCGCCTCGCCGTCTATTTCTCCAACCAGCACGTTTACGCGCAGTTGATCGACGACACCGTCGGCCGCACCCTTGCCTCCGCCTCCACCATGGACAAGAGCTTCGAGGGCAACGCTGCCAATGTCGCCACCGCACAGAAAGTCGGCCAGCTCGTCGCTGAGCGCGCAAAATCGGCAAACATCTCCGACGTGGTCTTCGACCGTGGAGGCCACCTCTACCACGGCAAGGTCAAGGCTCTCGCCGACGCAGCCCGCGAAGCCGGACTTAAATTCTAATTCTCCCAACACATGGCTAATACTCCAGAAAACGAAAGCGTCGCAGCGACAGTCCCAGCGGCAGACGATATCCCGAAATCGGCAAGCGCACCGAACGTCTCGCCCGCAGCTCCTGCGGCGATCGATGCACCGCAACAACAGCGCGGTGGTTACCAGGGCGGCGGTGGTGGCAACCGTGGCGGCTTCGGCGGCGGCGGTGGTGGTGGCTTCGGCGGCGGTGGCGGTGGCGGTGGCGGTGGTCGCGGACGCGGCGGCCCGCGCCGTGAAGAACGCGCATCTCCTACCGATTCCGATGGCAACGAGCTTTCCGAGAAAGTGGTTTTCATCAACCGCTGTGCGAAGGTCGTCAAAGGCGGACGCCGTTTCAGTTTCTCCGCCCTCGTGGTTTGCGGAAACAAAATGGGCAAGGTCGGTCTCGGCTTCGGCAAGGCAAACGAGGTGGCAGATGCCATCAAGAAAGCCAGCGAAGCGGCGCGCAAGGTCCTCCAGACAATGAGCATCGTTGACGGAACCATCCCACACGAAATCTATGCGGAATTCGGCGGTGGAAAGGTGCTCCTTAAGCCCGCATCCCCGGGAACGGGTATCATCGCCGGTGGCGGTGTCCGTGCCGTGTGCGAAGCCGTCGGCATCCGCGACGTCTTGGCCAAGTCCATGGGTTCCTCTAACCACGCGAACGTGGTCAAGGCGACCCTCAAAGCTCTCTCCTCCGTCCGCACCCGCGACCAGATCCTCGGATCCCGCGGCAAACAGAAGAAGGAAAAGGCCATTTAACCGTGGCGGCGGATTTCATCCGCCATGCCAAACACAAACCATCCACAATCCAAAATCATGGAACTCCACAATCTCAGCCCGAACCCGGGCTCAAAACACCGCGTGAAACGCCTCGGCGCGGGCGAAAGCTCCGGCCAGGGTAAAACCGCAGGTAAAGGCAACAAAGGCCAGAAGGCACGCTCCGGTAGCGGAACCCGCGTCGGATTCGAAGGCGGACAGATGCCCCTTCACCGCCGTCTTCCGAAGCGCGGCTTCAATAACTTCGACTTCCGCTACACATGGAACGTCGTCAATGTCGGCGATCTCGACAGCCGCTTCAAGTCGGGCGACACCGTCGATGAAGCATCGCTCCGCGCATGCGGCCTGGTCAACGGTCCGTCCGACAAGATCAAACTCCTCGGCGACGGCGAAGTTGAAAACACCTACAAGGTCGTTTTCCACAAGGTCAGCAAAACCGCCCGCGAGAAGATCGAAAAGGCAGGCGGTAGCTTCGGCGATCCGGCTCCCAAGACCCGGACACCCGCCAAGCCTGAAGAAGACGCCTCCGAAGCTTGATCGCTAAGGCAGTCATCATCTGATTTGAGGAGAGGAAGCACTTGCACGCTTCCTCTCCGTGCTATTAAAACCCCGCATCCAACGTCTGCGGCATCGCCGCCTCCAGATTGGAGTTTAAAGTTTAGAGTTTGAAGTTTTCCCAACAACCATGATCTCAGCATTTGCGAACACCTGGAAAATCCCCGAACTGCGGGACAGGATCCTTTTCACCCTCGCCCTCATCGTCATCGTCCGCCTCGGTGTGCATATCACCCTTCCCGGTGTCGATGCGACCGTGATCAAGGCATGGCTCGATAGCGTCGCGAAACAGGACGCCACCGAATCCGGCGGCATGACCGCCCTCCTGACCGTGTTCTCCGGTGGCGGCCTTACCCAGTGCGGCGTGTTCGCGCTTGGCATCATGCCCTACATCTCCGCATCCATCATGGTGCAGCTTATGACGGCCATCGTCCCGAAGTTCTCCCGCCTCGCCCGTGAGGACGGCGGACGCCAGAAGATCACCCAATACACCCGCTACATCACCATCGTGATCGCGCTCGTGCAGGGATTTTTCGTCGCGAAGTCGCTGACCATGCCAGAGAACATCCCATACATGGCCGGGATCGAAAAGTTCGGCACCCTTGTTCCTAACCCCTCTGTCACCTGGTTCGCGCTCACCGTTCTCACCATCGTGGCCGGTACTATCCTCCTCATGTGGCTGGGTGACCAGATTACCGAAAAGGGAATCGGCAACGGAATCTCTATCATCATCACGGTCAACATCATCTCCGCCCTCCCGGGCGCTCTGATCCAGGCATGGGGCTACTTTACATCGGGTGATCCCTTCCGCGCAATCATGATGGTCGTCATGGTGGCACTCCTGCTTGTCGTAATCGCGGCGACCATCGCGATTACCCAGGCGCAGCGAAAGATCGCCGTCCAGTATGCGAAGCGCGTCGTGGGCCGCAAACAGTTCGGTGGCCAGACCCAGTATCTGCCTCTGAAGGTCAACTACGCCGGCGTCATGCCCATCATCTTCGCCTCCGCAGTTCTTTCCCTACCTCCGATGATGCTGCAGTGGTTCTTCCCTGGACAAGCATGGGCTACGAAACTCTACGGCGAACTCGTCGGTGGCGGCATGTGGTATTATATCCTCGGTGGTGTCGGCATCTTCCTGTTTTCCTACTTCTGGGTGGCCATGATGTTCCAGCCCTCCCAAATCGCGGAAGACCTCAAGCGCAACGGAGGATACATCCCCGGCCAACGCCCTGGCAAACCGACAGCGGATTTCCTCGATTACACGATGACCCGCCTGACCTTCGCCGGGGCGCTCTTCCTTGCTTCCCTCTTCTTCCTGCCAGCACTTATCGGAAAACTGGTCGGCCTACCTCCGGGATCGCTCGTCCTCCACTTCTTCGGTGGCACTTCTCTTCTGATCATGGTCGGCGTCGTCCTCGACGTGATGCGCCAGGTGGAGACTCATCTTCTCCAGAAGCATTACGATGGTTTCCTCCGCAAAGGAAAGCTCAAGGGCCGCTACGATCGCCTGGGCAACCAGAGCAACGCCGCACCCCGCAATGCGATCGTTTATCTCTGGGTCGTAATCGCGATCCTGATCGTGCTCGGCATCACCGCCTGGATCTACAAGCGTTAACCTGCCGGAGCGGGTGGCTCACCTTCCGCACTGTTCCTCATCTCCGACTCCATGCGCGTCGTCCTCCTCGGTCCACCCGCCTCCGGCAAAGGAACCCACGGGAGGCGCCTCGCATCCGCGCTGAAGCTCGATTACCTCAGCACCGGCGCCCTGCTTCGCGAAAACATCGAAGAGCGCACGCCTCTCGGCCTCGCGGCGGAACCCATCCTCACCCGTGGCGGGTACCTGCCCGATGATCTGATGTGTCCCGTCATCAGCGATTGGCTTGAAAAACATCCGGACAGCCCCGGCTGGGTGCTTGACGGCTTTCCCCGCAGCCTCCCGCAAGCGGAATACCTTGATCGTCAGCTTTCGCACCACGGCCGCAAGCTTGATGCCGCCATCGCACTCGAAGTTCCTTTCGATGATCTCCTCATACGCATCTGCAACCGGGTCGAGTGCCCGGAGTGCCGCTGGTCCGGCCAGAAAGACCAGCTTTCTTTTGACGCGAACTGCCCCGAATGCGGCCACCCCGCCGCTCCACGCGCTGATGACGATGAGAAAAATTTCCGCAACCGCCACGCCGAGTTTTCCGAACTCACCCTTCCCGTGATTGACCGCTACCGCAATGCAGGCAAACTCCTCTCCATCCCGGCAACCGCCCCCAAGGATGAAGTTGCCGCCGCCATCCTCGAGGAGCTGGGAGGGAGGAGCGGAGAGCGGGGAGAAGAACCCAAGCCTTCCTTTGGAGTTTAGAGTTTAGAATTTAAAGTTTCATGAGAGTGCGTATCCCCATCAAGTCCCCCAAGGAAATCGACCGCATGCGCGAATCGGGCAGCATCGCGTCGGGCATCCTCCAGCAGCTCGCCGCAGCCGTCACACCCGGCGTCACCACCAGGGAAATCGACGGTCTCGCCGCCGACCTCATGGAGAAAAACGGCTGCAAGAGCGCCTTCCTCAACTACCGCGGCTTCTCCGGGCAGATCTGTATTTCCGTCAATGAAGAGGTTGTTCACGGCATCGGCGGCCCGCGCCGCATCCAGCTGGGGGACATCGTGAAAATCGACGTCGGCATCATCAAGAGCGGCTTCATCGGGGATAACGCTACCACCGTAGCCTGCGGCGAAATCCCGTTTGAAACCAAGCGCCTCCTCGCCGTCACCGAGCAATCCCTATACGAGGCGATCAAGAAAGCCCGAGCCGGCCGGAAACTCGCCGACCTCTGCGGCGCGGTCGAGGAATACGCCACGCCCTTCGGCTTCACCATCGTCCGCGAATTCGTCGGCCACGGAGTCGGCAGGAAACTCCACGAGGAGCCGCAGGTGCCAAACTACCGGCCACGAGGCAAATCCCCGACACTCATGCCAGGCATGACCCTCGCAATCGAGCCGATGATCAACGCCGGCGTCCCCGGAGTCCGCATCCTCGACGACGGCTGGACCGTAATCACCGAGGACCGCAAACCCTCCGCCCATTTTGAGCATACCGTCCTCATCACCCACGGCGATCCGGAGATCCTCACCGACCGCCCCCGCCTTGCCCTCCCGGAAATGCTCGGCATCCCGCCGCTCACCGCCGGGTAGGGAATCCCCGCCACAGCCATGCGCACCTTCCACTGCGACAACTGCAACGCCCCCGGTTATTTCGAGAACATCCGCTGCCTCGGCTGCGGCTCCATCCTCGGCATCCTCCCGGACAGCTACGAAGTCCACTCCGTGGAAAAGGACGGCCGCGGCACCCTCACTGCCGCTGGTGGGAAGACCTACCGCCTTTGCAAAAACTCCGTCGAGTTCGGCGTCTGCAACCAGCTCGTCCCCACCTCTGAAAGGACCGACTACTGCCTCTCCTGCCGCTTTACCGCCGTTACCCCGGATCTCTCCTACGAGGTCAACCGCGGACTCTGGGCGGTAATGGAAAGGGCGAAACGCCGCCTCCTCTTTTCCCTCCACACCCTCGGCATCCGCCCCTCCCCGAAATCCGAAGACCCCGTCAAAGGCCTTTCCTTCCGCTTCCTCGTGGATAACGGGCAAGGGGTCTCCACCGGGCACCAGGACGGAGTCATCACCATCACCCTCGCCGAGGCCGATTCCGCCATCCGGGAGGCGCGCCGCCTGCAGATGGGCGAGGACTACCGCACCCTCCTCGGGCACTTCCGCCACGAGATCGGCCACTATTACTGGGACCGCATCATCGCGGACCGCATGCGCGCCGACGCCTTCCGGGAAGTTTTCGGAGACGACCGCACGGACTACCTTACCGCTCTCTCCAACTATTATGCCAAGCCCCCCGGCACCACCTGGCAGGGAAATTTCATCTCCCGCTACGCTACAGCTCACCCCTTCGAGGATTGGGCGGAAACCTTCGCGCACTTTCTCCACATGCGTGATGTGGTCGAGACCGCAATCTCCACCGGCCTAGCCCCCGGCAGGGTTTCCGCCGCTGCACTGCCCTTCGACGAAATGGCCGGCCTCTGGCTGAATACATCCTTCCGCTTGAACGAGCTCGGGCGCAGCATCGGCTCCGGAGATCTCTACCCCTTCGTCCTTAGTGAGAAGGTCATTGCCAGGATGCGTTTCATCAGCCGCGAGATCGAGGATTACAAGACCGGGAAGTGAATCCGCGCGGGAAGCCTCCCCCCATCAAAGAAAAAAAGCCCCCCGGATTTCTCCGGGAGGCGTCCTGGGAGTGGATCGATCAGGCGGCTGCGGCCTGGTTCACATCGCCCTCGGCGATTTCCGTAAGCTTCTTGTCGGCGGCGCCCTCTTCGTCGAGGGTCTTCGTAAGGATTGCAACGATCTCGGCGTAGCCGAGCCTTTTGGCAAAGGCGCGGATTGTGCCGTAGGTGGCGATCTCGTAATGCTCGATCTTCTGGGCGGCGGCGATCAGCGCGGCGTCCTGCGCCTCGGAGCCGTCGAAGTCGTCCTTCAGTTCGTCCGCTTCGGAAAGCAGGCCTTCCATTGCGTCACATTTCTTCGCGCGGGCGGCGAGATCTAGGTGGGTGAATACCTCACCGAGGCGTTTCACGTGGCCTTCGGTTTCCTTAAGGTGGTCTGAAAAGGCCTTCTTTAGCTTCGGATCGCTGGCGGCCTTCTCCATCTTCGGGAGCGCCTTAACCAGATGTTTTTCCGCCCAGAGGATGTCGCGGAGCTGCTCCACCATCAGGCTGTGTAATTCGTTCTTTGTGATTTTCATTTTTGGAATGTTGTTCTGTCCGGCAGTCATTTGCCGGGAGGGAAACGCTTCGCAGGGCGGGTGCCATGTCCCGTATCCAGGGAAAACCCGTGGAAAGACGGGCGGTTGCGATCCCTCCCCGCCCGCGCTCTCCGGACAGGCTGCGTGTTTTGCAACGGAAGCCCACAGGGAGCCGGACAAAATGCACCGTGCCGGAAACCAAGCGCCGGGGTATCGGCCGGTGGCGGAATGCCTCCGCTTTCCCCGGAACGACACTACAGTCAACGCGGAGAATACGGCACCGGGATAATTCCTGGGGACGGGCTTTTCCCCGCAGTGGGGAGCAGCGGGTGCCTATTTCTTGATGGGGGTTGCGTCCTTTCCGGCGGGTTCGTCACCGGTTCCGGCGGGGACGGCGTCCTTCCCGGCGGGGACAGTATCCTTTTCGCCGGGGGCGGCATCGTTTCCGGTTTTGCGGGCGTCCTTCCCGGCGGGGACGGTGTCTTTCTCGGAAGGGCGGGCGTTGCGGCCGGTGGGGCGGGCGTCCTTTCCGGCAGGTTCGTCACCGGTTCCGGCGGGGACGGCGTCTTTTCCTGCGGGGACGGTGTCCTTCTCGCCTGGTGCGGCGTCCCTGCCGGTTTTACGGGCGTCGTTGCCAGCGGGAACAGTGTCTTTCTCAGAGGGGCGGGCGTTTTTCCCGGTGGGGCGGGCGTCCTTTCCGGCAGGCTCGTCACCGGTTCCGGCCGGGACCGCATCCTTGCCCGCAGGGACAGCGTCTTTTCCTGCGGGGACGGTGTCCTTTTCGCCGGGTGCGGCGTCCTTCCCGGTTCTGCGGGCATCCTTGCCAGCGGGGACGGTGTCCTTCGTGGCAGCGTCCTTTTTCAAGCGGGCGAGCCTGGCGGCCTGGGCGGCATCGAATTCCGCGTCCTTGGCCTTGGCTTTTTCATCGGCCGGAGGAGCCGTGTCTTTATCTGGCACTTCCTTTGCGGAAAGGGTGCCGGGTGCGATGAGAATGACGCCGGAGAGGAGGCTGAGGGCGACGGCGCCGACGGAAGTGAGCGAGAGGTGGTTATCTTTCATGATGAAAGATAGGGAGGATCCCGGCTTTTGCAAGCGGTCACAGGGGGCAACGCACAGAGGCTAGCCCTGGGACTCCGCAAACCATTCAAGGGCTTTGGTGAACTCCTCCCGGTTCATCTCGTGGCCTCCCTCGAAAAGCTCCAGCCGGACATCGCCGTAGCTGCCACCCTTGAGGCTTTTCTCCAAAGCCTCGGCGTGGGCTACGGTGGAAATCGTATCGGCCTTGCCGTTGCTGATGTAAACGCGGACCGTGCGTGTATCGCCTCTCTTGAAACGGGTCTCGGAGCAGGCTCCGTCGGTCTTGTCCTCGTTGCAACCGGCGAGGAAAAGGCCCACGACATTGAGTTCGGAATCGAACAGGTCGCCCATGCGGTAGAAGGCGGCCTTCGCGCCGCCGGAGGAGCCGCAACAGGCGAAGTCCCAGGTGGTGAAGCCAGGCCAGTAGCCCGCCAGGGTGGCGATGGCCTCGCGGTGGAGGGCGAGATCCTGGCCGTCGTCGTTGTCGTTGTTGTCCTCCCCGCGCGGGTTGCCCATGTCGCCATCCGCAGCGACGACGACCCATCCGGCCTGGGTGGCGGTGGCTGCGTACATGCCCATCGAGCGGATGTTGCCGCCGGCGCGATCGGCATCGCTGTTGATCGCGGCGCTGATCCACATGACGCGCTGGTGCTTTGCCGGATCGAAATCCGCAGGAAGTGCGATGGCGATTTTGAGCTTGGTGGAGGGGTATTTCGATTTGGTGAAAAGTTTGACCGTTTCCCCGGAAAGATCCGTCTCAATGTTGTTGACCGAGCCGCCCTTCTTGAGATCCGGCCCGGCGGTGGAGGCTTCGGAGGGGGCATCGGCAGTTTCCTTTTTCCAGGTGGTGATGAATTCCCTGTCGGCGTCGCTGAGCTTGGCGATGTCGAGGGGGACCTTCTTTCCCTTGAACCCGAGGATGACCTTCCCACCCTCAACGCCGAGGATCTCCGCCTCGATCTTGCGGCCGGTGACATCGGTCCAGGTGCGGGCATAGACATGGCCGGAGAGGAATGCGAGGAAGAACAGGCACGCGGCGAGGTGTGTTTTCATGTGATGTAGATAAGATGGTGACGGGGTGGTGTGTCGAGGATAGAGACTGGAAACAGGATTCCGGTGAAAGCCACCAGGTTTCGGGCATGGTGGAGCAACACGATTTTTTGGTGCATTTCCGGCCAATTCGTGCAATCCATGCGCCCCAAGCGCCCATGTCCACCGAACTGACCAGAAATTTCTCCATCATCGCCCACATCGACCACGGGAAAACCACGCTTTCCGACCGGCTGATGGAGATGACGAGCACGGTGACGATGCGTGAGAGCTCCGCGCAGCAGCTCGACTCGATGGATCTGGAGCGTGAGAAGGGGATCACGATCAAGTCGCATCCGGTGGCAATGACATACAAGGCGAAGGACGGAAAGACCTACAAGCTCAACCTTCTGGATACTCCGGGGCAC
>JBBSJY010000192.1:0-9004 GCA_038256845.1 Verrucomicrobiales bacterium
AACCACTCCAGCCCTATCCCGGAAGCAGTATTCGGGATTATTTACACCCACTGACGGGACACTTTACAAGGTGCTGTCGCTGACCAGTGCTTGAATCTTTATTCGATTCGCAAATCGCATACAACCAGCATGTTGTGCGTATCCATGGAAATCTGGCATCCCAGTTGCTAGAGTGTCCGGTCGCGGTGAAACCACCGTCTTCCAGACAGCAGAGAACCCCCATAAAAGTCCAAAAACAGCATGAAATATCCATTTATAGTAACAGTCGCGCTCCTTGGCGCTTCGGCTCTCACGGCTTCCGCCGCAACTCTCACCGTGCTCCCCGGTGACCCGACCTGGGCCAATCCTCTTGGTGAAAACGGTGGCGGAGGATCAAGCGCCATCACCGGAACCGCGCCACGCTCGGGGAACGGTTCGGTGGAAATGTTTGGTGACCGCACCCGGTTCGTCGGATTGGGCAATTTCTACAGTCCATCGAGCAATCTGGGCCTTTTGAGTAACGTGACCAATTTCACCTTTGACTGGATGGTCGCCGCGGGAAGTACCGGCACAGGACCGGGGGCGGCTGCCAGCTACTCCCCGGCACTCCGGCTTCACATTTGGGACGGCGCGCAACGCAGTGAACTCATCTGGGAAAACGCATACAACGGAAACGCCGCCGCGGTGCAGGGAACTTGGTACACCTCGGAAAGCGACGACTACTTCTGGAGATTTCAGAGCGGGATTGGAGATAGTTTGATCTACGATCGCTCCATCGCGGATTGGACTTTAAATGGTTACAGCGCGAACGCCTACGTCTCCGGAATTAGCGTTGGCGTTGGTAGTTCTGCGGGAGCCGGCTATCATGCCTTCGCTGACAACGTCACATTGTCCTTTGGAAATAACTCCACGACCTACAACTTCGAGACATCCGCAGCTTCGGTCCCCGACGGTGGCACCACGCTCGTCCTGCTCGGAGGTGCGCTGACAGGTCTTGGCGTGTTGCGCCGGAAATTCCGTGCCTGACCAGAATGCCACTGTCTTAAGAGAATCGTCGGGCGGATGATCCCCGCCCAATCAACAATTCCACGGCGATGAAGGGCTTCTTGGGCCACCGAGATCCGGCTTAAAACAGTGCCATTCGTGCCTGACCACTCACACGGGACAGCAATTACATAACCCGAAGGGCCGGAGCAATCCGGCCCTTTTTCGTGCATTCAAGTTCCCGCATTCAAGTTCCCCATTCAAGTTCCCATTCAAGTTCCCGGACGAAATGAATCATTCAAGTTCCCGGACGAAATGAATCATTATTCAAGTTCCCGGACCATTATTCAAGTTCCCGGACCATTATTCAAGTTCCCGGACGAAATGAATCATTATTCAAGTTCCCGGATATTCAAGTTCCCGGACGAAATGAATAGATTTCCGTTGCCAAGCTGATCTGCTGCTGTAGAACGGGTGCATGAGCAAACGCTTTTTGGCCCCATGGAAGGATTCCGTGGGAAAACCCGCGATTTACCACTGCATCAGCCGCGTGGTAGACCGCCGCTTCGTCTTCGGTAACGCGGAGCGGGAGCATTTCCGGATGTTCATGCGGATGCAGGAAAATTTCAGCGGCTGCCGGATCCTGTCCTACTGCATCATGTCCAATCACTTCCACATCCTTCTGGAGGTTCCGCCGATGCCGGAGGATGGGATTTCGGACGGGGAGCTTCTGAAACGGCTCCACGCGACCAACGCGGCAGCGTTCGTTGCGGTGGTGGCCAAGGAACTGGCGGAGGCGCGGGCGGCGGGAAACGAGGCTTGGGTCGCGGAGATCCACCGGCGTTTCACCTACCGCATGCACAGCCTGAGCGAGTTCATGAAGACGCTTCTCCAGCGATTCACCCGTTGGTTCAACCGGACGCACCAGCGCAGCGGGACCTTGTGGGAGGAGCGCTACAAGAGCGTGATCGTGGAAAGCGGGATCGCGGCGCGGACGCTGGCGGCCTACATCGATCTCAATCCGGTGCGCGCCGGAATAGTGGCGGATCCGGCGGAGTATCGCTGGAGCAGCTACGGCGAGGCAGTGGGCGGCGGGACGAAAGGGAATGGGAAAAAGGCGCGGGAAGGCTTGGTGAGGGCCTGCATGAGCCACAACGGGGCGGGTTTTGAAGCGGAGAAATGGAAGGAAGTTTCGCGGATCTACCGGCGGGCGATGGGCCTGGCGCTGGGAAGGAAAAGCGGACGTGCGGCTGTGGACAGACGACTTGAGAACGCGAATCTCAATACGGCGGAGGCCCTGGAAGCGGAAGTCGAGGAAAACGGCACGGTGCTGTCGGAGCTGGGGATGGCGGGAATGCTGAGGTGCCGGGTGAGATATTTCACCGATGGCGCGGTGATCGGCAGCAAGGAGTTCGTGAACGAAGCCTTCGCGGCGGCACGCGAGCGTTTCACAGAGGGGCGCCGGGACGGCGCGAGGCGGCTGCGCGGAAACGCGAAACCCGCCGCGGGGGTTTTGTGGAGCGTCAGGGACCTGCGGGTGGATGTGGGGAGCAGCTAGCGGGCGTGTGCAGTCGGAGGCCCTCGATTGCCCCTCACGCGCTGCCTCCGAGGGAGCTGAAACCGAGCATCGGCCGCTGGAGAGCAAGCGCGAGCCCGGCGGCCTTTCGCCCTCATCGCGCCTGAATCAGGTGAAGGTCAAGCTCCAGCACAGTAACCCTCCCCCGGACCGTGACCGGGAGCCGGGTGACCCAGCGACGGATTAGCCCGCGTTCAGCTCGGTACGGATAGAATCACTCCCCCCACCCCATGAGATGTTTCAGATGAACCCGTCTTGCGCGGGCCGATCAGCGACGGGTGTAACGCACCGCGAACGGAATCATCCCGGCGACCATCGCCAGCATGGCCAGAGAGGTGCCGGAATCCGGGACGGCCGCAGTAGTCGCGAAGGACTGGTTCCGGTTTGCGGCTCCAGGGGTGGCCTCCAGCGGGCTTCGCCAGGTGAAATCGGAGTAGCTGCTTCCGACACCTCCGAGTTGGAGGGAGTGGCCCTCAGAAGTGGTGGCATCAGATTCCTCGACACCGATATCCTCAGATTCCCGTCCAGCAGCCGCGCCAGTAAGTGCCGTAAACACACCCTCATAGCTCAAAAATTGGATGACACTGTTGTTGTCATCGATCAACGCTAGTCCGTCGGGGGATCCGTTTTGGATTCCGGGCGCTTCAAACGCTATGAAACCAAAGCCATTTCCGCTATCTGCTAGGATCCCGGCAAGGTTGATGATCGGGCTGTACGGCTTTTGGTTGCCACCGTTGTAAAGCCGTATTTCCCAGCCATTCAAATCCGTCCCCGCCGGCCCGGCAATCTCCACGAATTCACCGGTGTCACTGCCCACATTGTCGTAGTGAAGCTCATTGATCCACGCACCTTCGGAAAGAACACAGGAAGCCCCCACAGCGAGCAAAACCCTTACTCTACATTTATGTTGATTGATCATCTTTGTTGATTGTTGCTGTTAGTTCTGTTTCCATTCCCGCGGCGGTGCGCGACACGAAGGGCGGTGGCAGCACGGACGATACCAACACGAACGATCAGGACCGGCTCACCGTCCAACTTCACGAGCAATCCCTTCTACCAAGGGGGATCGAGCGCCATGAAAAAAAACTGCCTCCCAGCAACGGACTGTAGGGCTTTCTGACAAGTTCCGTTGAATGTGTAACAAATACTGACAGTCCCGCCCGCACTCCATCTGCTGTCATTTTTCAAACATTCACAGCGGCAGACGCTCACTCCTTTGGAATCCCCAGCTTGTGCATCAGCTCGTATTTACGGGAGTTGAACTTCTGACGGAGCCTACGCTTCATCATCCTTGCCGCAAATCTCCTCGGCGTAGTTCTCGCGAAGGAACTGGAGGTCGGCGCGGTCTTTTTCGCGGTGGGTCTTTTCCTTCATCCGATAGAGAAGACGGGGGGAGGCGAAGGGGATCGGGACGCCATCGACCTCGCGGATGATCTGGTCATTCGAGGCTTCCTCGTAACCGATGCCGCTGGCGGAGGCCATGAGATCCACACAGATTTCATCGCCTACACGGACGACGGTGTATTTCGCGATCTCGCCCGGTTCGAGTTCGAGGACGGCTTTGTCGGGGAGGGATTCGAGGGCTTTATAGACTTTGGCCTCGTTTTCTGGATCGGTGGCGACGATGAGATCAATGTCCATGGTTTCCCTACCGTATCCCGCGCCACGGATGGCGAAACCGCCGACAACGATGTAAAGGGCCCCCGACTCATTCAGGTTTCGACAGAGATTTGCCAAGTCCTGCGGGGTGGGAGGGCGAGAGACTAGCTCTTCTTCACCCGGGTATTCTCCCTCCTCCATAGGTCCGCTTCTTCGTGGCTTGTGAACCGGAAAACGCCTTTCGGGGTGCCTCTCACCGGGAGAGCTTTCTGCCATTCGTTCGCACGCTGGAGGGTGAAGGTCTTCGTGCAAAGAGGGTTCGGAGGACGGCGGCGACCCACGGTCTTGCCGACCGGATCGTCGATATTGATGACGTTGACCTGCTTCATTGAATCCAGATTATCTCAGGTAGCGTGGATAGGAAGCATTGAAAAGATCGAGCGGTCCCGAAAATCGAGCATAAGACCTTTGCGAAATTGATGCCTGGACTTGCCTCAGTCGTGTCAGGAGCCTGTTTGTAGATCCAGTTCGGATTCAATCCTTAGGGATGCCGAGTTTGTTCATCAGCTCGTAGATCGTCGGGCGGCTGACACCGAGGTCCTTGGCGGCGGCGGAGATGTTGCGGCCGTTGCGGTCGAGAGCCTGGAGCAACATCTCCCGCTCGACCTGTTCGCGGGCTTCCTTGAGACCCGCTCCGCCTCCAGGCTGCAGGCCGTCAGCGCCGTCGGATTGCGTTCCGGTCAGCTCCAGATCTTCCACCGAGATCCGCCGTTTGTCGGCCATGATGACGGCCCGCTGGATCCGGTTCTGCAGTTCCCGGACGTTTCCCGGCCACGGCGCGCGGGCGATCGCTTTCAAGGCCTGGGGATCGAAGGAAAGATCTTCGCGCCCGTTCTGCTTGCCGAAGCGGTGGAGGAAATCCTGCGCCAGCAATTCCACGTCGCCACCCCGCTCGCGGAGCGCGGGCAGCTTGCAGGTGACCACCGCGAGGCGGAAATACAGATCCTCGCGGAACCGTCCTTCGGCGATGGCCTTGGACAGATCGACGTGGGTGGCGGCCAGGACCCGGGCATCGACCTCGATTTCCTGCCGCCCCCCCACCCGCTGGATCCGCTTTTCCTGGAGAAACCGCAGCAATTTGACCTGCACGGGCGGCGGCAGATCGCCGATCTCGTCGAGAAAGAGCGTCCCGCCCGCAGCGGTCTCGATCAAACCGATCCTCTGGGTGTGGGCACCGGTGAAGGCACCCTTTTCGTAACCGAACAGCTCGCTCTCGATCAGGTTTTCCGGGATGGCGTTGCAGTTGATCGCGACAAACGGCTTGTTCTTGAACGGGCTGCGGCGGTGGATCGCATTGGCGACCATCTCCTTGCCGGTACCGCTTTCGCCGAGGATGAGAACCGGGGCGGAGGCCTTGGCCACCTTCTCGACAGTCTTGAACACTTCCTGCATCTTCTCGTTCCGACCGAGGATCCCTTCGAACATGTCCGGCCGGGCTTCGCCCTGGAGCCGGCGGTATTCGCTTTCCAGTCCCGTGACGAAAACGCAGCGTTGCAGGAGTAACTTCAGTTGCTCCACATCCACCGGCTTGCAGAGGAAATCGTAGGCTCCGGCACCAATCGCCCGCACGGCATTCTCGCGATCGCTCTGGCCGGAAACGATGATCACCTTGGCCGAGCGGTCGAGGGTCAGCAGGCTCGCCAAGGTGGCCATTCCCTCGGTGGTGTCGTTCGGATTGGGCGGCAGTCCCAGATCGAGCACCACCACCTGCGGGCCGTGCTCGCGGAACCGCGCGAGCGCCTCCGGCCGGTCGCCCGCCAGCGCCACGTCGTAATCGGCCGCCACCGCCCATTTCATCTGGGTGCGGATTTCCTCGTCGTCGTCGATGATCAGGATCTTCGGCTTCATGCTTGTTTGGGTGGGGCGGGAAAGTCGTTGGTTGGCAGCGAGATCGTGAAACAGGTCCCGGCCCCCACGGTGCTGTGCACGAGGATCGCGCCGTGATGCGCTTCGACGATTTTTTTACACTGGAACATTCCAATACCCAATCCTTTCGTTTTGGTGGAGTAAAATGGCCGGAAAAGTTGATTTCTTATGAAGTCGGCGGACATCCCGGTTCCCTGGTCGGTCACCGTCAAGGTCAGCCGGCCATGGTCGGCTCGGGTGGCCACCACGAGCGAGCCTTGCTGCGGACTTGCCTCGCCCGCATTAACCAGCAGGTTTGTCACCACGCTCCGGAACGCCTCCTTGTCCAGATCGCGCTCCGGCAGGGGCTCCAGCGACCGGACGAGCGTGAGGCCCGCGGGCATTTCCGGCTCCAGCCCGTCGAGCACCTCCGCGCAGAGCAGGTCCAGCCGGCAGGGCTCCCGCCGGAGCTGCAACTCGTGGCGGAGGCTGCTCAGCTTGAGGATCATCTGGTTGATCCGCTCGACCGTCCGACCCACCGCGCGGACGGCATCCGCTCGGAATTCGGGGTCGTCGAAATGAATCGGCAGATTCTGAAGGGTCAGGTTGAGGCTGTTGGCGGCGTTTTTGAGATCGTGGACGAAAAAGGTGGAAAGGGTTTGGAAGGCCTCCAATTCCTTGGCTTGCAGCACTTCCTCCGTGAGAGTGCAGTTCAACAATGCCGCGGCGAGCTGATCGCCAATACAACCCAGGAGATCCAACTCCTCGTGGCTATAGGGGACCCCGTTCACCCGGTCCGCCAAGACCACAAGGCCTTCCAGGCGTTCCGCCGCCTGCAGCGGGATCACCAGCCGGTCACCGCCATGGTCGAACTTGCGCGGGCAACTTCGCCGCAGGTTCTCCGCCCAAAGGCCCTCCCGGGATTCCAGATTGAACGGCCGGCATCGGTCCGCAAGTCCGGTAAAGCTACTGGGGTCGAACACGATCGGTCCGGTTTCCTGCCGCTGCTCGGTGGAACTCACCAGAATCAGTTCCGAAGAATCGGCGGATAGCCGGAACACCGTCACACCCAGGACATGGAAATTCTCGGCGATCACTTCTCCCGAGTTCTTGCCCAGAGTTTCGGCGTCCAGCACGCTGGAAGTCCGCCGCGTGAATTCGGTCCAGATCTTGCGGAAATCGTGCTCGGCCCGCCGGAAATGCCGGCTCACGAAGCGTTGGAGTCCGGTCCGAAATCTCTCGGACAGGAGCAGAACCGTCAGGCCCACCACCCCCAGCAAAACGACCGCCACCTGGGCCGGAAAACTCGCCGCGCCACCCAGCATCGTCACCACTTGGGCCAGCACCCCGACGATCAGGAAATATCCTCCTGCGAGGATGACCGTCAACGAGCCCTGTAGAACCGCACGGGACGGGTACAAATCGAAATCACCGAAACTTGATCGGGAGTGTCCGACGACAATCAACCCGCATCCGACGATCACACCGACCGTGTTCCAAAGGGCGAGATCCGGATGGTAAGCGGAAAAGAGCAGGATCTGGCTGAGGGCATAGAGCTTCACACCGAAGATCATGGCTGTCCCCAGGCACAGGTACTTGATCCGCCAGCGGCTCATGCCGACCGATGAGCGGAAGGTCTTCTCGATGTTCGCGAGAATCCCAATGTTGAGCAACAGGACCACCACCACCCAGACCTTCCCCGCGGTCAGGAAACGCACCGCGGTTCCCTCAGCGTCCGCTTCCAACGACAGAAACCGACCCGAGAAGGCCAGCGCGATCGCCGGCGGGACGATCAGGGCCGCCGCCAGCTCCCACTTCCAACGGCGCAGGAACTCGCCGCTGTTGCCTCGTGCATACACCAGGCTGAAGCCCAGCCAAACTCCGGGAATGAAAGACTTCAGCAGGATGGAACGCCGCAGCAAGCCCTCGACCGCCGGGGTGCCAGCCGCCAGCGCGGCGCGATAATCGGCCAGCGTCTCCAAGGCCAGCAGTGACATTCCTGCGAAGAAAATCCAGCTCGCCAAGGCCCCCGGCCGAAAAAACAGCGCCAGCGAGCCGCAAAAAACGCAAAGCGCTCCGGCCAGCCATGGAAGGATTGCCGGGTTCATGATTTTTTCGCGGCGCGCCGCTCGCGCAGTGCCAATGGATTACGATTTAACACCTTAATATCAGCGAGTTATGTTAGGAATTTCTCGGTTTTTCGGGTTGCGGGACGCCCCGCGGAATGGATGAATCCGTCTCCCTTTCAGCAAAATCAACACACCTTGATTTTATTCAACGCAAAAATAACACTCGCCAATCCCAAAAAAATTTGGAAAATTTTGAACATGTTAAAGGTCTCGATTGTCAAAGCTTTATCCTCCGCAAAAAATTGGTTCCTCCCCCTGGCCGTCGTTACATCCACCCTTCTCCTCATCCTTCCCGAAGCGGAGGGCCGCGCCGCCGCAGGGGTGGGCCGGACCCAGTTCAACTGGGACCCGGTCGACAGCCCCCAAGTCAGCGGATACAAGATCCATTGGGGCACCGCGAGCGGTGATTACACCCGGACCTTTGACGCCGGAAACGCCACCGAGGTGATTGTCGAAGAGTTTTTCGAAGGGATCACCTATTATTCCGCAGTCACGGCCTACTCCGCCACGGGAGAAGAGAGCGGCTTCTCGGATGAAATCGCCTTTGTCTGTCCTACCACGACTCCACCGCCGACTGCCCCAGGGAATCCGACGGGACAATTGGTCCTGCTGGATGTCGGGCAGGCCGCAACCACTTCGACGATGGAGGTGCGCGACGGATACCTCATGGCAGCTTACGGTGACAGCACCGCCACCGCCACCTTTGCGTTCGATGCCCCCGAGTCCGACAACTATTACTTGTGGTGCAGGGTTCTCGCACCCTCCCCGATGCTTGATTCGTTCTTCGTATCACTCAACGGCGGGACGGAACTCCCCTATCACGTCTATGGCG
>JBBSJY010000193.1:0-8992 GCA_038256845.1 Verrucomicrobiales bacterium
ATGTTGTCCGGGACGTTGAGACCCGCTGCATAAACCATCAACTGTTCGCCGGTGTAATTGAGCATAGATTGGCTCTGGCTCTCCAACTGCATTTTTTGCTGTTCGAGTTGATTATTGGTCTGAAGGACGTTTCGGGCATTCCCGTCATCACCGTAGATCGAGTTCTGGCCGTTGTCGATGATGCCCATGGTGCGAACGATGGCGACGAGCACCTTGCGCCCTTCCTCAACCTTGGCGGCTTGATCAGCGACCGCTTTTTCCAATTGATGCAGTTTCCCGGTAGCACTGGCTTCGTTTTTTGGCGCGAGGATCACGGCGGTGTCGTCCACGGTGTAGCGGAGATGGGTCTCATCGCAAATGTATTGGATCAGCCTCCCAAGCGGCACGTCGCGGAGCCTCAATTCACGGATTTTCAGCGGTGGTTCCACGGTAGCTTCCGCCGGAGCGGGACGCTGATGACGAATCACGAAGTTCACTCCTTTCTTTTCAGGGTCGAGTTCGGTTGAACGCAGGCGCAGGAAATCGATCGCTTCCTCCACAGTGGTATCCTCGAACTGAATCATTGGGATGATGATGGAATTGAGTTTTTTCAGAATCAGTTCTTTCGCGGGCTCATTGATAGGCAAAACGGGATCGACCTCGTTCGCAGCCTCTTTTCCTGCAGCGGGTTGGCTGGTCTCCTGGCCCATGGTCACGCCGAAAATCATCAGCAGAGTGACGATGACACCACCTGCGGCTTGCCCGCCGAAGCGACCCGGACGATGGGCCGAAATCTCGCGGATGCGCGATTGTATTTCGGAACCGCGCTGAAAAATCCCGACGAAGCCGAGGCTGAGCGCACGCGAGGGAGTTACACATTGGAGTTTTAGCAATGCTCCGCCATATTCCGCGCGGCGGTCGGTGGCATCGATTGAGAGCACCCGTGCGTCGCATGCCGTCTCGCGGTCGGCCCGCATCCTTGCGAAGGCGAACCACAGCAGCGGGTTGAACCAATGCAGCGCTTGCAGCACGCATGTCAGCCAGTTCAGCGGAAGGTCGTGGTGTTTCAAGTGGGTGAACTCGTGCAACAGGATCAGCCGGGCCTCCGCCGCACTGAGTCCTCCAGGAAAGTTGGCGGGCAGAAGCAGCAGCGGGCGAACGAGTCCTGTCACCGCCGGACTTGCCACGGCCGGAGAAATCATGGTCTGCGGCGCGCGTTTTAGCCCGATTTCTCTGGCGGCTTCATCGATGGCGGCTTGCAACATTCGATCAGGTGAAGTGGCGCTCACTCGGATCCGCCGCATGTTCCTGCGGTACCCGACCACTCCCGCAGCCAGCACTCCGCAAGCACCGGCGAGCCACGCGATGGAGAGAAGATTCAACTTCGCGGCGACGCTCGGCGCGGATGCAGGTGCGATGGTGGGGACAGTCGCAATTACGGATGCGGCGCCATCGGTGTGCATGGGGAGAATGTCGGTGACGTTCACGGCAACAGGGGCGGGCTTGGGGGCCCAGCGCGGAAACAGGGCGAACGGCACTTGCGGCAACGCGGGCAGGACGAGGACCGCCAGCATCGGCAGCCACAGCGCATGACGCCAGCCGGCTGGCAGCCAGCGGCGGACAAGGAACTGGATGCCGAGAATTGCCACGGCGAGCACGGATGCCCTCAGCGTCGCGGTCAGCAGCCATTCAAATACGGTTTCGATGGGGTTCATGAGATAGAGGCGGGTTGGATATTTCCAGAAGAGGTGTTGTGATGGAATCACGTTCCTTGGGCATCGCCGTGGATCGATTGATCGAGCAGTTTTTTCAGTTCGCGGGCTTCCTCCTCGGTCAGGCGGGCGTTGCGGGCGAAGTGAACGAGCAGGGGTTGGGCGGCTCCCTGGAAAATGCGGTCGAGAAACGACGCACTCTCGGCCTGGACGCACAGCTCGCGTTTCACTGCGGGCGCATAGTGTTTGGGCTGCACGCCGGGATCGATGATCGCCAGCGCCCCTTTTTCCACCAGACGGGTGAGAAGCGTGCGCACGGTGTTTTCGGCCCAGCCGGTGGATTCGTGCAAAGCTTTCGCGACGACAGATGCGGTCTGCGGGGATTGTTCCCACAACGCCTCCATCACGGTCCATTCGGCTTCGGAAATATTCGGTGTCTTTTTGCGCTGGATCGTCATCGGCGGGGGACCTTCACCACGAATGTAGTGGGAAGGCAACCACAAACGTAATGAATCACCAGAATTGTTTCAGGTGAACGAGATTCACGCAGGCCGCGAGTTGCCTTTCCACCATCAGCGTGCCAATCTGTCGCGCCTGGTGGGCATCCGGAAAGGTGCACAACACCAGCATCACGTCGCTCATGCGCCTTCAGAACACGGAAAAACCCCGACTTGCAATCTTTCAGTGAAATCCGGATTCCTTGAAAAACTGGTCGCGCGCCTCGACCGCGTGGAACCGGGAGAAGTCCAGCAGATCGTCACCCGGCTGATCAAGGAAAAGGGCTTCCTTGAAAAGGTTTTCGAAGCTTTGCGGGAGGGCGTGATCATCCTCGATCCAAACGGTGTGATCGGCTTCGTCAACCGGGCGGCTTGCCAGTTTTTCGGGCTCGATCCCCAGAAAGCTCTCGGCGAACGGCTTGCCACCCAGGTGAGAGGTCTCGATTGGAGTTCGCTTGGCAAACCCGGACGGACGATCAGCAGGGATCTGGAGGTCTACTATCCCGAGAACCGCTATCTCAACTTCTATCTATCGCCGATCGACGACAGCGCCGGGGCCGGGGAATCGCTCGGTTACGTCATGCTTGTCCGCGACCTCACCAGCACCCGCGCGGAGGCCGCCGAAACGCTGGAATCCGAACGCCTCAACTCCTTGACGCTGCTCGCCGCGGGAGTGGCTCACGAGATTGGCAATCCGCTGAACTCCCTCGACATCCACCTCCAGCTCCTCGGCCGGAAGCTCCGCAAGCTTCCCTCCGGCGACCGGTTGCCCCTTGAAGCAAACCTTTCGACCGCCCGCGAGGAGATCCAGCGGCTCGACACGATCCTCAGACAGTTTCTCCACGCCGTCCGCCCCACCAAGCCCCGGCGCGAACCTCACGACCTCACTTCCCTGCTGCAGGAAACGTTGCGCCTGCTCGCGCCGGAGCTCCAGTCGAGGAACATCGCGGTGGAACTCGATCTGGCGGAATCCCTACCTCCCGCGCTGATCGACCGCGGCCAATTCCAGCAGGTTTTCTACAATCTGATCCGCAACGCCTACCAGGCGCTCAGCGGGGAGGACGGCCATATCACGCTGCGCACGCGGGTGAACGACTACGAATACCTGATCTCCATCGAGGACAACGGCACCGGCATATCCCCGGAACACATGGGCGCGCTCTTCGAGCCCTACCGCACGACCAAGTCTTCCGGCTCCGGCCTCGGACTGCTGATCGTCCGCCGGATCATCCGCGAGCACGGCGGCGAAATCGAATTCACCAGCGAGGAAAGCGTTGGCACCCGCGTTTTCATCCACCTCCCGCGCCACGAGCGCGCCGTCCGGTTGCTCGGTCCCCCGGAGACCGTGATCGATCTCGACCCAGACTGATTTCCCATGCGACCCACCCTTCTCATCGTCGATGACGAACGCGCCACCCGCGACGGGTTGCGCAGCGCGTTCGAGGACGATTACGACGTTTACACCGCATCCGGCACCGGCGAGGCCGTCACCATTCTGAAATCGGAGCCGATCCAACTGCTTCTCACCGATCTCCGGCTCGGCGGCGAATCGGGGATGGATCTGCTCGACGCCGCGCTCGCGCTTTCCGACCCGCCGGTCGCGATCATGATGACCGCCTACGGCTCGGTCGATACCGCGGTGGAAGCCATGCGGCGCGGGGCATGGCATTTCGTCACCAAACCGCTCAATCTCGACGAAGTGGAAATGCTGCTCAAGCGGGCCCTCCGCAGCCGCACGCTGGAGTCGGAGAACCGCCAGCTCGAACAACAGGTCCGGCAAACCCACAAGCTCGACCGCCTGATCGGGAAATCGCCGGCCATTCTCCGTGTTTCCGAACTGATCCAACAGGTCGCCCCCACCCGGGCGACCATTCTGATCGAGGGCGAATCCGGAACCGGCAAGGAAGTCGTCGCGCACACCTTGCACCATCTTTCCGGCAGGCCGGCTGCGAAAATGGTCATCGTCCATTGCGCGGCGCTCTCGCCGCAGCTGTTGGAAAGCGAGCTTTTCGGGCATGAGAAAGGAGCCTTCACCGGTGCCTCGCAGCGGCGGCTGGGGCGCTTCGAGCAGGCCGATGGCGGAACGCTTTTCCTTGATGAGATCGGTGAGATCGACGCCGCCACCCAGGTGAAGCTCCTTCGCGTCCTCTCGGAACGGAGCCTCGAACGGGTGGGATCGAATGTCCCCATCAAAGTGGACGTGCGGGTCGTCGCAGCAACCAACAAGAACCTTCGCGATCTGGTAAATCGCGGCGAATTCCGCGAGGATCTGTTCTTCCGGCTCAATGTCGTCCGGATCGAAATGCCGCCGCTGCGCACACGGATCGAGGACATCGTCCTGCTGGCCAACAGTTTCCTCAAGGAATTCGCCAAGGAGAACAACCGGCCTGACAAACCGCTGACGGACGCGGCTCTCGAATTGCTGCTGGATTACCGATGGCCCGGCAATGTCCGCGAGCTGCGCACGGCCATCGAGCACGGCGTGGTGATGAGCAACGAACCGGTAATCGAAGTCCGCCACCTTCCGCAATTCCTTCATCATGTGTCAGCTTCGCCCTCCGATCCGGCAACCGTTTCCAAAATCACTCTTGATGCCCCTGCCGAATTGAACTTGCATGCGCTTGAGACCAACGCCATCCGCGCGGCCCTGGCTTCCTCAGGAGGCAACCGGACCCGCGCGGCGGAACTTCTTGGCGTCAGCCGCAGAACCCTGCAGCGGAAGCTCAAGGAGCTCGGTCTCTAGCATCCCAAATCTTCATGAGCACCTCCTCCTCGACCTTCGGAACCGGCATCCTGATCCGCCGCAGCCTTTTCTTTCTGGTCCTCATCGCCCTCGCATTCGGAAACATCTTCGCCCTTTTCCGCGGCCTGAATTCGCCGCAAGCGATGGATCAGGCCCAGATCGCCCGCGAAATCGCCCGCGGCAATGGTTTCACCACCAAATTCATCCGGCCGGTCGCATTCTACCAAGCGGAGAAGGCCGCCGGTGGCACCGCCTCTCTCGCAGGCTTCCAAGACACCTATCATTCGCCGCTCAATCCCCTGATCACCGCGGCAGTCTTCAAACTGATCGGAGCGGACGATGCGGAAGCATGGATGATGCACGAGGGCGAAAGCGTATTCCCGCTGGACCGGGTGGTCGCGATGATCTGCACCCTGTTTTTCCTGATGGCCATCGGCGTGAACTACCTGCTGATCTCGCGGATATTCGACGCCAAAATCGCAGGTGTCACCGCCATCCTCATGCTCTTTTGCCAGACGTTCTGGGATTACTCGCTCAGCGGACTGCCCCAGATGCTGATGCTCCTGCTGTTTTCTTGTGGCATTTACTTTGTTTACCGTGCGGTCGAATCCGCCGCGGAGGGACGCATGGCAATGGTGCCGGCGGTCATCGCAGGGGTGTTCTTCACCCTGCTCGCGCTCACCCACTGGATGACGGTGTGGATCGCCCTGGGTTACATCGTTTTCGCAGCCCTCGCCTTCCGGCCCCGGGGCATCGTGGCCATCTCGGTGCTGGTGCTGCTTCTGATCGCCGCCGTCGGCCCGATGATACGGAATCAGGCGGTCTCCGGCACCCCGTTCGGCACCGCCTTTCTCACCCTCTACAACGGCCTTGGCAATGGCAGCGAGGACGCCGTGATGCGTACCCACGATCTGGCGGCCACGCCGTTGGACATGCGCGGATTGATCTCCAAGATCGCCCGCACCACCCTGCTTCAGGCGACCGACATCATTCCGTTTCTAGGCGGAATCATCATCGCACCGCTCTTTTTCCTCTCGCTGTTGCATCCCTTCAAGCGCCCTTCAATCGCCAATTTCCGATGGGCCATCCTGCTGATGTGGATCACCGCCGCCCTCGGTTTGGCGTTTTTCGGAATTACCACGGCGCCGCTGGATCCGAACCAGATCCACCTCGTCTTCGCTCCGATCATGACCGCGTACGGGCTCGCCTTCGTTTCCATCCTGTGGAGCCGGCTGGAAATCGTCGCCACGACGCCGATGCTCCGCAACGTGCACCACATTCTGATCGTCCTTATCTCGGCGCTGCCGCTGGCTCTCGACATGCCGCAGCGGATTCGGGCGGGTCTGGAACGCACCGGCGGAATACCGCAGTGGCCGCCCTACTACGCGCCGGCTCTCAACAGGCCCCTGAAAAGCTGGGTCAGCGAGCAGGAAGTGGTTTTCTCCGACCAACCCTGGGCCGTCGCCTGGTATGCCGATCGCATGAGCATCTGGCTTCCGTCCAAACGGGAAGGATTCGTCAAACTCGAGGACGTCGCCGCCGATCTCCAGACGCCCGTCGCGGGAATTATGATCTCGCCGTCCTCACACGGCTCCGGATCCATGGCCGAAGTGGCCGCGCGCTACGGAGATTTCACCTCCTTGGTCATCGACGGCCGGGTGCTCCTCAGCACCTACCCCTCGAACGCTTCCACCTACGACAAGGACCCGAAAATCCAGACCATCACCAGCCGCTACCAATACCGCAACAGTCTGGTGAACATGGATATGCTTTATTACAGCAACCGCCCGATCCTCCGATCCGGAAATTGAATCATGCCACGCCGCAAACCCGACAAAGAAACCGAAGCGTCCGGCGAGGACCACTCGTCCTTCGACGAGGCCCTTGCCCGGCTGGAACGCATAGTCGAGGCGATGGAGCACGAGCAGCTCGGCCTTGAGGAACTGGTCGGCCATTTTGAACAGGGAACCGCCCTGCTCGATCGCTGTGAAACCATCATCCGGGCGGCCCGCGAGCGGATCGAACTGGTCACTTTGCGCAATCGGGAGGAAATCGGACTGGAAGCGGAGGACCCACCGACCCAAGGTCATGAACTTTCAACTCCGGCCAGCCTTCCGGACGATTCCGACCACGATGACGACATCCGCCTCTTCTGAGCGCCGGGCCCTCGGTCCGCGGCTCGCCTCCATCCACTCGCCCGACGATGTCAAACGACTCGCCGAAAACGACCTCTTACTCCTCGCCGAAGAGATCCGCGAGTCGCTGATCAATTGCCTGTCCGTCACCGGCGGGCACCTCGGGCCGAACCTCGGCGTGGTCGAACTCTCCGTCGCGCTCCACCGGGTGTTCTCCACCCCGATCGACAAGTTCGTGTTCGATGTCGCCCACCAAGGCTACGTCCACAAGATGCTCACGGGCCGGGCGAATCTGATCCATACGATCCGCACTTACAAGGGCCTCAACGGCTTCCTGCTCCGCTCGGAATCGGAGCACGATGCCTATGGCGCCGGCCATGCCGGGACCTCGCTTTCCGCCGCGCTCGGAATGGCCGCGGCCCGCGATCTCGCCGGCGGCAGCAACCATGTCATCGCCGTCGCAGGCGACGCGGCTTTCACCTGTGGCCCTACCCTCGAGGCTCTCAACAACATTGCGGAGACGACCAGGCGATTCATCGTGGTTCTGAACGACAACGAGTGGTCGATCGACAAAAACGTGGGCGCGATCGCCCGCTACTTCAACGCCCTCCAAACCCATTCGACTTATTCCTCGGTCCGCGGCAAGGCCGCCGAGTTCGTCGAGAAAGTCGCCGGAAAAGCCGTCCGCACCCTCGCCCACAAGGTCGAGGAAGGTGCCAAGAACCTGCTTTTCCCCAACGTCCTTTTCGAAAAATTCGGTCTCCGATATTTCGGACCCATCGACGGTCACGACCTGCCGCTGCTGGTCCGAACCTTCGAACACCTCAAAAATCTCCACGAGCCGGTCGTCCTTCACATCATCACTGAAAAGGGCCGCGGCTACCAACCCGCCCTCGACAATCCGGGAAAATTCCACGGACTCGGTGCCTACAAGATCGAAGACGGCTCCACCGACACCACCAGCACGCCGACCTGCTCGGACCTCTTCGGCCGCGCGGTCACCGAGTTCGCGAAAAAGGACCCGAAGATCGTTGCCATCACCGCGGCCATGCCCGGCGGGACCAAGCTGGAGATCTTCAAGAATGAACTGCCGGACCGCTATTTCGATGTCGGCATCGCGGAGGAACACGCGGCGCTGTTTGCCTGCGGATTGGCAACGGAAGGCTTCCGGCCGTTTCTCGCCATCTACTCCACCTTCATGCAACGGGCGTATGACATGATCATCCATGACATCGCCTTGCAGGGCCTGCCCGTCCGCCTCTGCATGGACCGCGGCGGACTGTCAGGCGACGACGGCCCGACGCATCACGGCCTGTTCGACATCGGCTACCTGCGGCATATCCCCGGAATCATCCACATGCAGCCGAAGGATGAGGACGAATTCGTGGACATGCTCCATACCATGGCGAGCCATGACGCCGGCCCATCCGCCATCCGCTATCCCCGCGGCGTCATCCGCGGGACGAAAGTGAAGCAAACGCCCAAACTCCTCGAAATCGGCAAAGCCGAAGTCGTCGCGGAGGGCCACGACGTCGCCCTGATCGGCCTCGGCACGATGTTCGAAATGGCGGAACGCACCAAAGCCCTTCTCGAAGCCCGCGGCCTGTCCGTCGCCCTCATCAACCCCCGCTTCATCAAACCGCTCGACGCCGCCGTCCTCGAAGACCACGCCCGCAAGTGCAAGGTGCTCTGCACGTTCGAGGACCACGTGCTCCACCATGGATTCGGCGCGGCCGTCATCGAGCACTTGCACGACGCCCGCCTGTTCACTCCGGTCGAAAGGATCGGCTGGCCGGACAAGTTCATCGAACACGGCAAGCCCGACACCCTGCGGGAACTGCACGGCCTCACGAGCGATGCCGCCGTCTCCAAGGTCCTCGCGCATTTCCCGGATTTTCCTGAGCATGTTGGGTAAAGTCGCCTGCA
>JBBSJY010000194.1:0-8991 GCA_038256845.1 Verrucomicrobiales bacterium
CACGAGCTGAGTGAACTGGACCGCCAATGGGTCCGATCACAATTCAGCGTGGTGATGCAGGAGCCCTTCCTGTTTTCCAAAACCATCGGTGAAAACATCCGCCTCGGACGCGGTGACGCGGCCGGTGACGAAATCAGCGGGGCGGCCCGGCTTGCGGACATTCATGACACGATCAACGGCTTCCCCGCGGCCTACTCGACATTGGTGGGAGAGCGCGGCGTGACGCTGTCGGGAGGCCAGCGGCAGCGGGTCGCGCTGGCCAGGGCCTTGCTGCGCGACGCTCCCGTTCTCTTGTTAGATGATGCGCTCAGCGCGGTGGATGCCGAAACCGAGGGAGCGATTCTCAACGCCCTGCGCAGCCGCCATGGCAAGCGCACCACGCTGGTCATCGCCCACCGCCTTTCCACCCTCGCCCATGCGGACAAGGTCATCGTGCTCGACCATGGCCGCATCATCCAGCGAGGCACACATGCCAGCCTGCTCGCCCTGGACGGGCTCTACCGCCGGCTGTGGACGATCCAGAACTCGACAGGAAACGAACCCGTGGAAGCCGCGCTTCCCGCCGCCCCGATCACCGCATGAACGAAGAACCTCAGGAAGATGTGTTCAGTGAAAAGCTCGACCTGGACTTATGGGCCCGCGTGTTCCGGCATGCCTTGCCCTACAAGCGCCTGCTCGTCCCGCTTGCCATATCGGCCGTCGGTATCGCGCTCTGCGATGCCAGCTTTGCCCTCGTGACGCGCTGGGCGGTGGACGATGTGGTGGCGCAAGGTGCGGTGAATCTCGGGCCGCACATCGCGGTCTATGGCGGATTGACGCTGGCGCTCTCGATCGGAGTCTGGCTTTTCATCAATTCGGCGGGCGGGCTTTCCAATAACATGAGCCATGACATCCGCGCGGAATCCTTCAAGAGATTGCAGGAACTGGAGTTCGCTTATTTCGATCACCGCCCGACCGGATGGCTTATCTCACGGCTCACGTCGGATTGCGACAAGCTCGCCCGGATCATCGCCTGGGGAAGCCTCGATCTGGTGTGGGCGGTATGCCTGGTGCTGGTGATTTCCGTAATCCTCGTGGTGCTCCATCCTGTGCTGGGTTTGCTGGTTCTCTCGGTCGTCCCGCCATTGATATTCATAAGCGCGATCTTCCAGAAGAAACTGCTGCTGAGTTCGCGGGATACCCGAAAGTTCAACTCGATGATTACCGCCTCGTTCGCGGAATCATTGCAGGGGCTCAGGACGAGCAAGACGCTGGTGCGGGAAGAAGCAAACTTGCGG
Source organism: Verrucomicrobiales bacterium (assembly GCA_038256845.1). Lineage (GTDB taxonomy): Bacteria > Verrucomicrobiota > Verrucomicrobiia > Verrucomicrobiales > Akkermansiaceae > Luteolibacter. The sequence goes on from JBBSJY010000194.1 coordinate 1,278, forward strand.
GAGTTCCAAGGGCTCTCCTCGCAAATGTATGGCGTGTCGATGCGGAACGCGCTGCAATCCGCGGTATACATCCCGATCGTGCTCACCTTGGGCAGTCTCGCGGCCGGTATCGCGCTTTGGCGGGGGGGCGCGGATGTGATGGAGGGCACTTTGACGCTCGGGACGCTGGTAGCGTTCATTTTCTACGCTGGGCAATTCTTCAATCCGATCAACCAGATCGCGCAGGTGCTGGTGCAGATGCAAGGGGCGCAGGCGGCGGGAGAACGGGTGTTGAGCCTGCTTGCCACCGTTCCCGCGATTCGTGATAGCGAGGAAGTCAGTGCGCGGATCGGGCAATGGAGCGTGGCGGACCGTCCGGCGGATCTCGCGCCAGACGGCTATGGTCGCCGCATCGAAAGCATTGAGTTCCGGCATGTGGATTTCTCCTACTCAGACGGCGAGCCGGTTCTGAGAGATTTCAATTTGTTCGCGAACTCCGGTGAGACGATCGCGCTGGTCGGAGCGAGCGGCGGGGGAAAGAGCACCATTGTGAACATGGCGGCTCGGTTCTACGAACCGACTGGCGGGCGGATCCTTGTCAACGGCAAGGATCTGCGTGAACGCAGCTTGGGATGGTATCAGTCGAATCTCGGGATCGTCCTGCAAGGGCCGCATCTTTTCAGCGGATCCGTGCGTGAGAACATCCGCTACGGCCGGCTGGATGCCACCGATGCCCGGGTGGAGGCGGCCGCGCGAAGCGTGAACGCCCATGATTTCATCAGTGCATTGGATGAGGGTTATGAGAGCGATGTCGGCGAGGGCGGCAACCGTCTCTCGACCGGTCAGAAGCAATTGATATCATTCGCCCGGGCGCTGGTGGCGGACCCGCAGGTTTTCATCATGGATGAGGCCACGTCGTCCATTGACACGGAGACCGAGCAATTGATCCAGGAAGGATTGAAAGCGATCTTCCACGGGCGGATCAGTTTCGTCATCGCGCACCGGCTTTCCACGATCCGTTCCGCCGACCGGATTCTGGTCATTGAAAAGGGAAGGATCATGGAAAGCGGGACGCACGGAGAGTTGCTCGCCGCGCGAGGGCACTATCACGCGCTCTACACGCGGCAGTTCGGGCGGGAACAGGAAGCAGGGACGTTTGTCGCGGCGGTGTGAACCGCTCGCCGTGCGCCGACGACATTCATGCAATCCGTAGGTGTTCTTGCTGATGGTGATGAAGCAGCTTCCGGTCTTCTCCGCCGATTGTGTCGTTGGGACCATCCATGAGGCCGTGGGATCCCGATCACAAGCCGGCAGGCCAATAGCTCGCTCGTTTCTGTTTCCCGCCCCTTGATCAATATTGTTCAAGAACCCAGAGAAATAGGAGGAAACCTTTGTGAAATAGGGGTTTGAGAGCGAGGAAGGGGGGAATTCAGGAAACCGACTTTCGAAACATCCAATGGGTCACCCATGACTCTCCATTGTCTCCCACGACAAGAGTGTCGTGGCTTTTTACTTACTAAATCCTACCCCGTGGCAGCGTCCTGGTGGCCCTGACATCTGCGTCCATCCTGTTCATCTATGGTTGATTCTGAAAGTGTGGACCACCTGGACGCCAAGGCGCAAAACGCGAAACATCTCCGCGGCATGAGCCGCGGAGATGTTGTTGCTTAGAGATTGATTGGGCTCAGCCGATCACTCGTCAGCGGCATTGGCCTGCTTGTCTCCCGAATTAAGGGAAGACTTGATCTCCTTGGCGTTTTCCAAATGCTTCGCAACGGTGACGCGGGTCTCGGCGAGGTGTTTCTTCAACTCCTCGTTTTTCGCATTTTCCATCAACTTGTTGTCGATCATATCAAGGACTTTCTGATGGTCCTGCACCACGGTGCTCATGAAGGCGTGGGGGAAATCGCCATCGTCCATCTTCAGCAACTCCGCCATTTCTCCGGCGGCTTTCATGCGCGACTTGGCGATCTCTTCGGTGATGACCGGCTGAATATCCAGCTTGGTGGCAAGCTGCATGGTCGCACCCGCATTCATGGCGTGGTGCTTTTGCAGCGTCTCGGTGAATTCCTTCACCGGCTCTGGCAGTTCCTTGAGCCGCGCGGATTTGGAGGCGACGATCACGTTTTGATCCACGGCGATGATGTGTGCCAGGATGACGGCGTCGCTGCCGGACTCGGCGGCGTCTTCAGTTTCCTTGTCACGGGCCGGCGCGCCGGGGATGGTGGCGAAGTCGGTGTAATTCGCGCCTTTCACCGGCTCAAACTGGAGCTTGGTCGTGTAGGCGGGATTCTTGCCGGCGTTGTCCTCGGCGACAATTTTGCCAAACGCCTCACGGGCCTCGGCTGCCGTTTTCTTGCCCTCGATGATGTCGTGGGCGAGGTTCAGAGTCAGCACGTTGTGAGCTTCCAAATCGCATCGGGCGGACATCAGGCCGCGGGTGCGGTCATAGGTCAGGCTGCCATCGAAGGCGGCCAGCTCGTTCGCTTTTTCCGCAGGAACCAGGTAGGAAATGGTGTGCTCCATGTAGTCCATGTGCGGCAGCGGGAAATCGTGATGATTCATCTGCTTCGTCACCGTGATGGACTTGTAGGGACCCACGTCCGTCCAGACCAGCTCATCGGCCGTCATCTGGCTGGGTGAGCCATGTTTCTGCATCGTCTGGCGTATGCCGAGCTGCGCCATCTCAGGCCAGCCGGCGATGATCGACTCGACCTCGTTTATTTTCTTTTCCGAAGCTGCCTTCGGTTTATTTGGGTCGGCCGGGGCGGCGTGGACCTGGGAGACGAGCGCTATGAACGTGCCCGCCATGATGGATTTCGATCGTTTGTTTTTCATCTTGTTGGTTTGGTTGTGATAAGTGCCAGCCTCCCTTGCAGGTCGGGTGCCAGCTTGCCGTGGGACTGGGAACCAAACACATCCAAGCCATCCCACGCCGCCGTCGCCCGCATTCCCATGCAAGCTGCAAGAGGGCCGTGCACCGCCGCCGGGCAAGTACGTCCCAAGGACTGGCCCCCCGTATTTCCGCCCTCCGCTCCAGGCCGACGGCTGTTTCAGCAGCCGCCCGCAAACAGCAAATTCCCTGGCGCCAGTCAGAGGGAGCAGTAACCGCTCCACGGGCTCGACACCCGCTCTCCGATGAAACATGGTCGTCCGATGTTCGCCCGGATCACGATGTTCGCCCGGATCAATCGCCACCTCGCCACGCGCCTCCACTCGCTCGCGCAGCGCTACCCACGGATCGCCAGATATCTGGGATTCGCCCGCCAGCGCCGCGGGCCGCTGGTCACCCTGTTCGTCATCACCGCCCACGTCGTCGGCTTCTCCCACTCGATGTCCGCGATCAAGGATACCCGCACCCCGCAAGGCGCCATCGCCTGGGCCATCTCGCTCAATACCTTTCCCTACGTCGCCGTCCCGGCCTACTGGATCTTCGGCCACGACGACTTCGATTCCTACATCTCCGCCCGCAGCGCCGGCATCGACGAGGTCCGGCCGCTGGCCGAAACATTGATCGCGGAAATCAAAGAGGTCGCGCTTCCGCCCTCCGACTCGAACGACCTGATGCAGACTCTTGGAAATCTCTCTTCCCTCCCGGTCACCACCGGCAATCACGCCGACCTGCTGATCGATGGTGAAGAAACTTTCCGCGCGATCTTCGAGGCCATCGACTCCGCCGAGAAATACATCCTCCTTCAATCCTATATCATCCGCGCCGACACGCTCGGTACCAGACTGAAACAAAGGCTGATCGAGAAGGCCGAGGCGGGAGTGAAAGTTTATGTCCTTTATGACGATTACGGCTCGTTCGATCTCGACGAAGCCTTCGCCGCCGATCTGGAAGCCGCCGGCGCCCGGGTCAACTCGTTCATGAATCTTGAAGGCAAGGCCAACCGTTTCCAGCTCAACTTCCGCAACCACCGAAAAATCGCCGTGATCGACGGGAAAACGGCTTTTATCGGCGGACATAACTTCGGCGATGAATACCTGGGCGAACACGAGGTGCTGACCCCTTGGCGCGACAGCCATATGCGCCTCACCGGCCCGGTCGTCACCTGCGTCCAACTGCCATTCGTCGAAGACTGGCGCTGGGCCACCGGGGAGATCCCGCCGGATCTCGACTGGGACATCGTATCCCCCGACGACGCTCCCGGCGAGATGCATGCCGTGTGTATCCCCAGCGGGCCGGCCGACCCGGTCGAGACCTGCGCCATGTTCTACCAGGCCGCCATCCATGCAGCCAAGGAACGAATCTGGATCACCACGCCCTATTTCGTGCCGGACAACGCGATCGTCCAGGCCCTCCAGCTCGCATCCATCCGCGGCGTCGATGTCAAAATCCTGATTCCCCAACTCAATGACAGCCAGCTCGTCCATTACTCGTCTTTCTCCTATCTAGAGGAAATGGAGACCACCGGCGTGGAAGTCTGGCGTTTCAATGATGGATTTCTCCATCAGAAAGTCATGCTGATCGACGATGACGTCACCGCGATCGGAAGTTCGAATCTCGATAACCGTTCATTCCGGCTGAACTTCGAGGTCAATGTCGCGATCAAGGACACCGGTTTCGCCTCCGAGGTTGAGGCAATGCTGACCCGCGACTTCAAAAACAGCCACCAGACCGGCGCCGAGGTGCTCGAGCGGAAAAGCGAGTTCTTCAAGCTCAAGGTCCGCGTCGCCCGCCTGTTGGCACCGATCCAGTGAGATTGATTCAGCGATGACTCCAGCCAAAGCCCGTCGAGGCAGGAAATCAGCCGGCCTTCGCCTGTTCGAAGGTCTCTTTCACCCGCTCGACCTTCACCGGCTCGAAGCCGGATTTCTTGATGTGCCCGGTGATTTCCTCTTCTGTGATCGACTTGCCCTTGCGCTCTTCCAGCAGGACGATCTTGCGGGTGAGATCGACATGCACGTTGGAAACCGCGGGGTGTTTCTTGAAGTGGGCGAGGATGCCCTGCGCGCAGAACGAGCAGACCATGCCGTTGACCGTGGTCTTCACCGTGGCCACCCGGTCGGGCGCGGCTTGGGCGAAGGTGGCGGATAGAGCGAGGAAACTGATGATGGATGGAATTTTCATTGGATAATAATAGTAAATTAGAAGTGGATCATGAAGTTGACGACCGGCTTGCCCCTGAGGGTGCTGCCGAGTTCGAGGAAATACGGGCCTTTGAAGAAACGAACCTTCGGGATGATGTCGAGTTTGTCCTCCATGCCGGTGACATGTTCGGCCTGGAGGATAAGCCAGGTGTTGAGTTGGTCGAACTCCGCCTTGTAGGGTGCGATGCCCGCCGCCGCGCTGAAAACGCCGCGCGAGACATCGGCCGACTCGACCCATTTAGCGTCGAAAGCCGTGTAAACCCGCCGCGTTTCATAGTCCGCGCGGAAGAAGCCGATGCCCGCGGGCGACGAGCCGTTGCCGACGTCACCGGCCAATCCGGCACCGAGGCCGGCGTAAAGGTTCGCTTGGGCGGACGGGAGATTCCAGCGTTTGAGCAGCCAGTTGTGCTGGAGGCCGGTGAAGATTTCGTCTTCGTCGTCCTCAAAGCGCATGGCATGCAGGCCCCACGCGGTTTGCGCGGAATACGAGCGGTAGAACTCGATGTTCTGCACGTCACCGGCGCTGCCGAACATGAGCTGATAGGCCCCCTCGAAGGCGACAGGATGAGCCGCGGCGGTGGCGGCAAGAATGATACTGATAGATATGGTTTTCAATCGTTCGGGTGTTGTGAATTGGGAAGATGGCTGCAATGGCACCGGACGGTGCATCGACGTTTCCCATTCCTCACAAAACCCAAACCGACAAGCGGGCGCGCATTTCCGCAGGCGGCGCATGCCACGGCAGCGCGGGATGCCAACGCGGAAGCAAATCCGCGAGCGGCGGGGTTTCTCCAGTCAGGAGTTCCCCCGCGGAAGGCGCGCCCAAATGTGGCAAGCCGGCAAAGGCCGCCATTTCCGGAGAATCCGATACCGGATGATCGCCGCAGACGCAGGGATCCACGGTTGCGGGATCACTGCAGCAGCATGAGGCCGCAGCCGCGCAGGAGTCCGTGGAAAGGAGTCGCAGGTCCGCGAATCCAGCCACCATGGTGGCTAGGAAACAGGCGAGGAATGCGACGACTCTCTTCACAACCCGACAGCAATAAGCCGTTTTGCGCGGATTGCAATCCCGGGCCCGGACAATTCCGCTCGATACGTTTGACAGTTTCGACCATCCCGCTCATCGCCGCCCTCCGGTCCGGTCCAACGGCTGTTCAGGAGCCTCCCGAAGGCCGGCGTAACTCAAAGATGAAAGCAACTTCAGCACCCATCGTAGTTGAGTTCTGACGCATCCGTTCCGGATCATGGCTCTTCACCGGTTTTCCCCGCCGTGCTGCCCCTGCTGATCCGCCACCATGCGCCCGTTGCGATGATGATCTTCATGGAGATCGCGCAGGCGCAGGGGCAAAACTTCCCGCCTTTCGTGCGCGCCTCGGTCGGTTCGGAAGAGGTGTGGCTCGGACAAGGCAGCGGCGTTTTCAAGCGCCGAAACCGTGGACCCCGATGAAGGGCCGCAGTCGCTTGGTTTTCTCTGGGAATTTGGCGACGGCACGTCCTCCACGGCGGAAAATCCGACGCACACCTATGCGCAGCCGCGCGCGTATCGCGTGAAGCTCACGGCGAGCGATGGCGCGGATGCGCGGGAGGATTCGCTCCTCGTGCATGTGCTCGCGCCGCCGACACCGCGGCCGGCGGCGAAAAGCAGCCCGCTCGCGTTGAATCCGGCGGGGACGGAGCTGTGGGTGGCAAACCCCGACTCGGATTCGGTGGCGGTGCTGGCGGTGGCGGCGAACAGCTTGGTGAAGCTCGCCGAGTTCGCGACCGGGAAGAATCCGCGCACCCTGGCCTTCAGCCCGGATGGAGCGCGCGCGTTTGTGGCGTGTCAGGATGCGAATGAGCTGTGGGTGACCGATGCGGCGACGCGGTTAGTCGTGCGCAAGGTCGCGGTCGGGCACCGGACGTATGGCGTGGCGGTCGCGCCGGGCGATGGGCGCATCGTCGTGTCGAATGAGAGCGACGGGACGGTGGCGGTGATTTCGCCGGAGTTGGTGGTCGAGAAAATGATCGCAGTGGCGGCGACACCGCGCGCCATCGTCGCGCGCCGTGCCGCTCGTGCTGGATACGAGCCCCGACCTCACATCATCGGGCGGCGGTTTTCCAAACATGCTTTCCGCGCTGACGATCGATCCTGCTGGACGCGCCGCATGGTTTGGCGGGCTGAAGGCAAACATCTGCGGCGTGGTCCGCGCATCGTCGCGACCGACGAGGTGATCGCGATCAGCGCGATCTCGCACGAGGACGGCGATGTGCATGCGTGGACTTCGAGCGACGGCGGCGCGACATGGAAGGAGTCGGCGCACATCAACGACATCCCGGAATCCGCGCGCGAGGGACTGCACGCGATGGCCGCCGATGGAAAAGGCTCCGTCTTCGCGACGTGCGTTCAGCGTGCTGGCGTCTGCGCAGCCGCAACCTCCCTCTGTCGTCATTTCCATCGACGCCACCTTTCGGACCGCCTCGCTCGTCGTGCTATACTGCTGCGCGTCATGATTTGTGAAATGGCGAAGCCGCAAAGGCAGGGACCGATCTCCGAGCGGTCCGGCGCGTGGCGCGAGAATGAAAAAGCGAATGTGCGGCGCGCCGGCTCCATTCATTCGCGGATCATTCGCATCCCACGCGCCGGACGCCCCGGAGGTGCGTC
>JBBSJY010000195.1:0-8985 GCA_038256845.1 Verrucomicrobiales bacterium
CCCCCGCGGCGGTGGGCGTCGCCGCGTTCGGACCGCTTGGCGTGAATCCCCGGGCGGAGACCTTCGGCCGCATGCTGTCCACTCCGAAGCCGGGCTGGGCCGGATTTTCAATCCTCGATGCCATCCGGAATGAGTTCCCCGACGCCAAGGTCGCGATCGATACCGATGTGAACGGAGCGGTTCTCGCCGAGGCCACTCTTGGCGCGGCGAAGGGCCTCGAGGATGTCGCCTACATCACCATCGGGACGGGGATCGGTGCGGGAATCCTCTCCGGCGGCCGGCTGGTCCACGGGGCCCTTCATCCGGAATTCGGGCATGTGAAAACGCAGCGGATGCCCGGTGACGATTTCGCCGGCGAGTGTCCGTTCCACGGCGATTGCCTGGAAGGCATGGCCAGCGGAAAGGCGGTCAATGCACGGTGGGAAAAGCCGGGGCACGAGCTGCCGGCCGGTCATCCGGCGTGGGAAACCCAGGCGTGGTATCTCGCGCACGGGATTCTCTCGCTGCTGGCGATCGTCTCCCCGGCGCGTGTGATTGTCGGAGGCGGCGTTTCCCAAGCGGAGGGGCTTCACCGGACGATCGAACGCCGCCTCAACGAGCTTGCAAACGGGTATTTCCCGCCCCTTCTGGAATCCCCATACGTCGTGCCGCCCGCGCTCGGCCAGAGCGCGGGAATCAGCGGTGCCCTGCTCCTCGCAGAACTCTGATCGCCAGATGGTCCGCGGCCGTGTTCAGGCCCGGCTTACGGAGTGATCCGGTCCGCACCGCTGGCGCAAATTGTCAGTGAGCCGGCGCGGCCCGCAGCCCGAAGCTCCACAGCCAAACGAAGGTCAGCAGAACGGCCGCGAGCCCCACGTGGAGCACCTGCACCCACGAGTAGATGTGGATCTGCGCCATCACGATTCCCAGCACCATCTGTGCGAGCACGATGCCCAGCACCACCTTTTCCACCGGTCCCGCACCGCCTTGCCGGTGTCTCGCGGTCAACCGGTAAGCCAGCACCGTCACCCCCAGCACCGCCCACGAGGAACTCCGGTGGACGAGATATTGCCAGGATCCCTCCAGCTCCCCGATCCAGGTCGAGCGGGGGGCGCTTTCCGCTTGTTTCGCCAGCTCGTCCGTCAGCTCGCGCACTTGCGCACCGATGATTCCCGTCGCCACGGTCAGCCCTAACAAAATGATCACCGTCCACCACAGCCGCAGCCGCGGTCCATCCGCCATTCGCACCCGCCACGGCGTGTCGGTTCCTCGCCAGGCGCAGTAGGCGAGCAGGCCCAACAGACCCATCGCGAGCGCCAGGTGCGCCGTCAGGACACCCGGCCGCAAGCCGCTGTAAACCACCCGCGCGCCCATCCAGGCGTTCACCAGCACCACCACCAGCGAGGCGAATGCCAGCCAGAAAACCAGCGGCCGTTTCTCCCGCTGCCAGAAAGCGGCGATGAATGTCGCCAGCGTGAAAAACCCGACCGGCAGGCTGAACAGACGGTTCACGAACTCCGTCCAGACGTGTCGCGGATTGAACTCCGCCCGCAGCGTTTCGCGCGTGATCGTCGCGGGATCCCGGCCCATTCGCTCCGCCTTGCGCTGGAATTTCTCCACGGGCAGCGAATCGAAATCCACCTGCTCCACCGAGGTCGGCGGGATCAGGCGGCCCCAGCAGGTCGGCCAGTCGGGACATCCCATTCCCGCACCGGTCACCCGCACCACCGGCCCGACGAACATCAGGGCCAGCACCGAAACCAGCGCGGCGGTCGCCAGTTTCTGGAAGCGTGTCATCGGCATGTGTGGACGATGCGCGGCGGGAAAGGCAATTCCAGTGAAAAGCGGGAGGAATTCAAGTTCCCGCCGTTTCCCCCGCAGGAGTGCTCACCGGCGGTTCGATGGGTTTTGAAGGAGTCACTTCCAGCAGTCGCAATTCCGCCGGGCTGGCCGCCTTTTCAGCCGAGATGGCCACACCGATCCAGCGGAATTCGTCGCTGCCGTCCAGCATCACCTTCAGCACCATCGTCAGAGGCACCGCCAGCAGCATTCCCAAGGGCCCCCACATCCAGCCCCAGAACATCACCGACATCACCACCACCAGCGTGGAAATCCCGAAACGCCGACCCACCAGCATCGGCTCGATGAAGTTCCCCAGGAAATTGTTGATCAGCAGGTAGCCGCCCGCCACCAGCACAGCGTTGGGAACTCCGGAGACCAACAGCGCCAGGATCATCGGCGGCACCCCCGCGACCAGCGAGCCGATCACCGGGATGAAATTCAATGCGAATGCAAGGATCCCCCACAGCACGTAAAAATCCAGTCCGGCCGCCCAGCACAGCAGTCCGGCCAGCAGACCCGTCGCCAGGCTGACCGCCGTCTTGATCGCCAGATAGCGTTGGATATCGCGTGTCGCGCTGAGCATCCGCGCGATATTCGGGCCGCGCGCCCGGCTGATCGCCTCCAAGCGCCTGCCGAACATCCTCGCTTCGGAAAGCATGAACACGGTGAAGATCAGGACGATCAATGCGGTGCCGAAAAATCCCAGCACACGGCCCAGGATTCCCGTCCCGAAATCCCAGATCCGTTCGAAGCGGATGTTCTGCAGGTTCACCAGATTGTTCTCCACCGCCAGCCGGATCTTCTCGTGCGAATCCTTCACGCCCCACTCCTGGAGCTGGTTGGCAAGAGACTCCGATCCGGACCGCACCTGGACCAACAGATCCGCCGCGTATTTCTCGTTCCACTTTTGCTGCAAGTCCCCGATGAGCGTGATCCCCAGCACCACGATCCCGGCCAGAAACGCGAAGTCGATCATGACCGTCAGTACCACGGCGATTGACCTGGGGACCTTCCGCTTGCGCAAAAAGTTCGTGATCGGAAAACTCACCGTCGCGACGAAAAAAGCCAGCAGCACCGGCAGAAAAAAGTTCTGCGCGACCTTCAGTCCCGCCACCACCACGACGACCGACGCGAGGACAAAAAGCATCCTTCCCGCTCTAGGAACCACCGGTCTTGCGTCATATGCCATCTGTCAGCGAATTAAAGTCCGGGCATCCCGCTCCCGCAACTTCAATCCCCGATATGGACTCGTGGAATGGATGGCTCCGGCATCTGCAACTCACTTGCAATGCCCTGCACTCCCGCGCACGTTGCCGGCGTGCGCGGCTCGCCAGTCCTCCGGACATTCCTGCTCGCTCTCGCCCTGATCGGCGCGGGCGCGGGACTGATGCGCCTGACCGCCGCGCGCGCCGACGTGCGGCCCGCCCCGCCGGTGGCGGATCGAACCGTTTCCCAGCCCGGCACCAGCCCGTTCCGCCTCCTGCTTTCCAATCCCGCCGCCGAGGTCCTGCTCGATACCGGCAGCGGCGAACCCCTCCGCGTTTCCACACCCGCTTCTCCCCTCAGCGGCCAACTTTCGCTGGATCCGCGGAACCCCCACGTCGCCATCATCGTCCGCTGGGTCGAGCCCCCGGCGGCAGGCGAGCACCGCTTCGCCAAGCTCACCCTCGAAAGGTCGGGTCAGGCGACGTTCACCCATGTCTTCGATGCCGCCGGAGACATCGACGATTTCCACGAGCTGCCGCTCCCCGCCGCACCATGAGCGGGACCCACGACCACTGCGCCCACCACGGCCACCATCACGAACTGGTCGTCGAAGGGCTCTCCGTCTCCTACCGCCGACTGGTCGCCTTGGAAAATGTCGATCTCGCCACCTCCTGCGGGACCCGGGTCGCGCTGATCGGTCCGAACGGCGCGGGCAAAAGCACCCTGCTCAAAGCCATCGCCGGCCTCGTCCCCCGCACCGCCGGCACGATCCTCTGGCGCGGCACCGCCGTGCGGAAATGGTCGCGGGAATTTGCCTACCTCCCCCAACGCGAGGAGGTCGATTGGTCATTCCCCATCACCGTGCGCGGACTGGTGGAAATGGGCCGCTACCCGCAGACCGGCTGGTGGCGCAAGTTCAACGGCCGCGACCGCGACGCCGTCGATCAGGCGCTCGAATCCCTCGCCCTGATGCCCCTCCAGCACCGCCAGATCCGCGAGCTCTCCGGCGGCCAGCAGCAACGCGCCTTCCTCGCCCGCTCGCTCGCCCAGGAGGCCCACGTCCTCCTGCTCGACGAGCCGTTCGCCGGCCTCGACCGGAACGCCGCCCAACTGCTCGGCGATCTGCTCGAAAAGCTTGCCCGCGAAGGCCGCCTGATCATCGCTTCCCACCACGACCTCGCCACCGTTCCGAAACTCTTCGACCAAGCCCTCGTCCTCGCCACCCGCCCGCTCGCCTACGGCCCCGCCGCGGAAATCCTCACTCCGGAACTCATCGAACGCACGTTCCACGAGCCCGTCCCCGTCCCTCCCTGAACCGCCTTGGACTTCGAACTTCTCACCAATCCCTTCTACCAGCGCGCCCTCGCCGCCGCCGGTTTCATCGGCTTTGCCAACGGCTTCTTCAGCGGCTTCGTCGTCCTCCGGCGCAACGCCCTCTCCGTTTCCGCGCTCTCGCACACGATGCTTCCCGGCATCGCCCTTGCCATTTTCCTCACCGGCGCGCTCAGCCAGTGGAATGCCTTTCTCGGCGCGCTCTTCGCGGCCCTGATCGTCGGGCTCGGCTCCGTCGCCGTGGCCCGCGGCAACCGCGTCAACCAAGGCACCGCCCTTGCCGTCCTCTACACCGCCGCCTTTGCCGGAGGCATCGCCCTGCTGCCGAAACTCGATACCCGCCAGGAACTCGAGCACTGGCTCTTCGGTGACATCATCGCGGTCGGAACCACCGAACTCTGGATCGCCTTCGGGATCGGTACCACCATTCTCCTCGTCACCAATCTCCTCATGCGGCCGATCCTGCTCACCCTCTTCGAGCCCAACGTCGCCGCCGCCCAGGGCGTGCCCGTCCGCGCGATGCAATACCTCGTTTTCGCCCTCCTCGTCCTCGCCCTCGTCTCGTCCCTACAGGCGGTCGGCTGTGTTCTTTCCGTCGGGCTCCTCGTGACACCCGCCGCGACCGTTTCCCTGCTCACCGACCGCACCTCCGCGCTGTTCTGGGGCGGCGGCCTGATCGGCGGTGTCGGCTCCGTCGCCGCCGTCCTTCTTTCCGGCAATCTCGGCATCACCCCCGGCCCCGCCATCGTCATCGTGCTCGGGCTCCTGTTTATCGCCGCCTACGTTCTCAGTCCCAAATACGGGCTCTTCGCCGCCCGCGGATGACCGGGGGAAGCGCTTGCGCTCCCGTCGGCACTGCCTTACGAATCCCCGCGATGAAACGCCGCACCGCACTCCTCGCATTCTTTCTCTTCCCCATCCTCGCCTCGTGCCAGCCGGCCGAGAGAACCACCGGAGAGGAAGCTCCCGCCGCCCCCGCCGAGGCCAGCCCTGCCGAAGCTCTCCACAAGGTCCGCCTCAAGACCAACCAGGGCGACATTGTCCTCGAACTCGACTCCGCGAAAGCCCCCGTCTCCGTCAAAAACTTCCTCGGTTACGTGGAGAAAAAGCATTACGACGGGACCGTCTTCCACCGTGTCATGGACGGCTTCATGATCCAAGGTGGCGGATTTGGCCTCGAAGGCGGCAACCTGGTCGAGAAACAGACCGGCGATGGCATCAAGAACGAGGGCCAGAACGGCCTCAAAAACGACCGCGGCACCATCGCCATGGCCCGCACCAACGATCCCGATAGCGCCACCGCACAGTTCTTCATCAACGTCGCCGACAACGCCGGCCTCAATTTTCCCTCGAACGGGGGCTACGCCGTCTTCGGAAAGGTCGTCGAAGGTATGGAGGTCGTGGACAAAATCAAAGCCGTCGCCACGGGCGTTGCCCCGCTCCAGATGCGTCACCCTGTGAGCGGCCAGACCATGGAATCGCGCCAGCCCAATGTTCCGGTCGTCCCGGTGGTGATCGAGACTGCCACCGTCGTCGATTGAGCGAAACGGCCGGAGTTCCCCGCTCCGTTCTCGTCCCGGGCCTCCTCTCCGTCCCGCCACCATGCAACTCTGGCTCTGCCCGCTCTTCGCCTTCCTGCTGGGCTCGGTCCCTTTCGGCCTGATCATCGCCAAGGCCAAGGGGATCGACATCCGCCAGCACGGCTCGGGCAATATCGGCGCGACCAACGTCCTTCGCGTCATCGGCAAAAAATATGGCATCACCTGCCTTTTTCTCGATGCGCTCAAGGGCTTCATCCCCGTTGCCCTTGCCGTCAATCTCATCCAGATCGCCGGCCGCCCCGTCCAGATCCCGCTCGGCTTTCCCGACTCCTGGGCCCTCGTGCTTCCCGCCTCGGAGGCCCTCACCGCCCAGATCGCCCACATTGCCACCGCCCTCCTCGCCGGTCTCGGTCACTGCTTTTCCCCTTGGGTCGGATTCAAAGGTGGCAAAGGCATCGCCACCTCCGCAGGCGTGCTCCTTGCCCTCATGCCTTTCGGCATCCTTCTCCTCGTTGTCCTCTGGCTGATTCTCTTTGCCGCCACCCGCTACGTCTCACTTGCCAGCATGGGGGCCGCCGCCCTTCTTCCCCTCATCACCCTCTACGGCTCATGGACCCACGGCCGAATCCAGGACGGCACCTGGAACAAGCCCCTGTTCCTTTTCACCCTCATCATCGCCGCCCTCGTCATCTGGACACACCGCTCCAACATCCGGCGCCTGCGCGCCGGTACCGAAAACCGCTTCCAGCGGAAAACCCACCCCTCGCCATGACCGGGCCCATCCCACGCTCCGCCGCGATTCTCGGCACCGGCTCGTTTGGCACCGCCATCGCCATTCTCCTCGCCGGGAAATTGGAATCCATCACCCTCATCGGCCGCGATCCCGCCACGGCCGATTCCATCAACACCGACCACAAAAATCCCCACTATCTCCGCGATTTCACCCTCCCCGGGAACATCCGCGCCACCACCTGTCTGCGCGACGCCCTCGCCCACCCGCTCCTCATTTTCGCGGTCCCCACCTCCGCCACCCGCGCGGTGGCCCGGGATCTTCACGATCTCGGACTCCCTCCGGAAACCACCCTCCTCTCCTGTGCCAAAGGAATCGAGAACGACACCGGCGACCGGATGACCACCATTCTCCGCCAGTTGTTTCCGCAGAACCCGATCGCCGCCCTCTCCGGGCCCAACCATGCCGAGGAAATCGCCGCCCGCCTCCCCACCTGCGCGGTCATCGGCTGCGACGACGACACCCACGCCTGCAGCCTCCAGGGGCTTTTCACCACCCCCACCTTCCGCTCCTACACCAGCGACGACCTCCCCGGCATCGAACTCGGCGGCGCCGCCAAAAACGTCTACGCCATCGCCGCCGGCATGGCCCACGGTCTGGGTCTCGGCGACAATGCCGTCGCCGCCCTCGTCACCCGCGCCCTTGCCGAAATGACCCGCCTCGGCACCGCCCTCGGCGGCCGTCCCGAAACTTTCTCCGGCCTTTCCGGGGTCGGCGACCTCCTCGTCACCTGCTTTTCCCACCACTCGCGGAACCACCGCGTCGGCCTTGCCCTCGGCCAAGGCAAATCCCTGGCGGACGCCGTCGCCGCCCTTGGCATGGTGGCCGAAGGAGTCCCGAACACCCTCTCGATCCACAACGCCGCCCGCCGCGCCCGCGTCCGCACCCCCATCATCGATGGCGTCCACGCCATTCTCTATCAGGACAAACCCGTCGCCCTTGCCATGGAAGAACTCCTCAACCGCGATCCCCGCCCCGAGAATGACTAGCCCCGCGGAAGATCTGAAAGCCAAGCCGGAGGATGGAGGACTCATGAAAGTGGGACCGATCCGCCGACTCTACAACTGGACCGTTTCGTGGGCCGACCACCCCGGCGGCACCCACGCGCTGTTTTGGCTTTCCTTCGCCGAATCCTCATTCTTTCCCATCCCGCCCGATGTCCTCCTCATCGCGCTCTGCTTCGGAGCACGGCGGAAATGGTTCAAATATGCCGCCGTCTGCACCGTCGGCAGTGTTCTGGGCGGAGTCGCCGGCTGGTATATCGGTTACGGCCTCAACGAAGCCATCGCCACTCCTCTCATGAACCTCTACGATCCAAGCGGCCACACCCGTGAACAGATCGAAGCCTGGTATACCGAATTCGGCTTTCTGGGAATCATCATCGCCGCCATCACGCCCATTCCCTACAAGGTCTTCACCGTCGCCAGCGGGATGTTCGGCTACAGCCTTCCCCTCCTCATCGGGGCGTCCGTCTTGGGCCGCGGTTTCCGGTTCTTCCTGGTCGCGGGGATCATCCGCATCTTCGGCGGCACCGTGAAACCGTTCATCGACAAGCACCTGGAATGGTGCTTCGTCATCGGCTCCATTCTCCTCATCGGCGGCTTCGTCGCCATCAAGTTCCTCCGCTAACACCGAGGCGATCCCCGAGGTGCCAACACCGATCATCCTCGTGCAGGATCTGCGCCGGGTTCTCCCTGTCCCCGATTTTACGAACAACGTCTTCTCATCCGTCGCGCCGGACACAGGCTCCCCCGTCTCCGCAAGCGCGGGCCGGGACTCCTTTCTCCCGCCCCGCGATATCCCACTTCCAAAGGCACAAATGCCGCGTGGCCGTCGCTGCCGGAAATCCCCCCGCCGCAACACCGGAAGCCCCCCGGGGGCCGTGATATCCGCCCTGGCAGCTCACCCCCGGACGAAACGCCGGGATTCACCGGATATACGCCCGCTTCCCGAAACAAACCATTGCCGCCCAA
The DNA here is from genome assembly GCA_038256845.1 of Verrucomicrobiales bacterium. Classification (GTDB taxonomy): domain Bacteria; phylum Verrucomicrobiota; class Verrucomicrobiia; order Verrucomicrobiales; family Akkermansiaceae; genus Luteolibacter. The sequence continues at coordinate 8,664 of JBBSJY010000195.1, forward strand.
CGCCTTCCGTCCAATCCCCTCCTCACAGGACCCGCCGGATATCACGCCCCCAAGGAAGCGTGATATCCGCCATGTCTGCCCACCCGAAATCCCAGCCTCCCTACGACCCGGATATACGAACGCTTCCCGGAATAAACCCTTGCCACTCAACGCTTTCCCGTCCAACCTCTTTCCACACCACCGAACGGATATCACTCCGCCAGGTCCTACGAATACCTCTGTTCGTGGAAGACTGAAGACCATTGCAGTGACCATGCATGAGGTGATTCTTCGCAGAGTCTCCGGCCTGGCATGTGTGCTTGGGTTCCGCCGAGTCTTTGCC
>JBBSJY010000196.1:0-8954 GCA_038256845.1 Verrucomicrobiales bacterium
CCAAGGTTGGGAGGGGTTGGTCCGGGTGCTCGTGGTGGGGACCTTGGCGTATCTCTGGCTGATCGTGCTGCTGCGGATTTCGGGCAAACGGACTCTCTCCAAAATGAATGCCTTCGATTTCGTGGTGACGGTCGCGCTCGGTTCGACACTGGCGACCGTTTTGCTTTCAAAACAAGTGGCGCTGGCGGAAGGCTTGCTGGCCTTCGCGCTGCTCGCCGGGTTGCAATTCGCGGTGGCATGGCTCTCGGTAAGGTCCGGGTTCGTCCGCCGGTGGGCGAAATCGGATCCCACCCTGCTGTTCTTCCGCGGCCGGTTTCTCGATGACGTCCTCAAAAAGGAACGGGTGACGCGAGGCGAGGTGCGATCGGCGATGCGCGGAATGGGCTTCCCGACCCTCGAATCGGTCGGGGCGGTGGTGTTGGAAACCGACGGCAGCTTCACCGTCCTCGGCGATCTGGTGGAACCGTCGGCATCGACCCTCGAATCCGTCCGGAATTATCCGCCGTCCGACTCGAATCCGGGTTGAAAAACCTCCTTGGATTCATCCGATGCCCCGACAAGGCTTCCCGCGCAGTGAGCACCTCCATCGAAGCATCCATCCATGAAATGGGCCGTCAGGCCCGTGCTGCGGCGTATCGGCTCGCCCAGCTTTCGTCGGAGCGGAAGAACGAAATCCTCCGCGCGATGGCCGCCGCGCTTCGACAACGGACGTCCTTGATCCTGGCGGCCAATGCGCTCGATATCCAGGCGGGCGAGCAAAAAAGTCTTTCCGCCGCGATGCTGGACCGCCTCCGTCTCGATGAAAAACGTCTCGAAGCCATTGCGGCCGGCATCGAGGAAGTGGCCGAACTCCCCGATCCGGTCGGCCAAGTGCTCGATGAGTGGGAACGGCCCAACGGCATCCGGATCGAACAGGTCCGCGTTCCCATCGGCACCATCGGCATCATCTACGAAAGCCGCCCGAACGTCACCGCCGACGCCGCCGTGCTCTGTTTCAAGACCGGCAACGCCACCATCCTCCGCGGCGGCAGCGAGGCGATCCACTCGAACCGCGCCATCGCCGACGCGCTCGCAGCCGCCGGAGCCCCGGATCACGCGATCCAGCTCATCCCCTTCACCGACCGCGAAAGCGTCGCCGTCCTCGCACAAATGGACGAGTGGCTGGACCTCATCATTCCCCGCGGTGGCAAAGGCCTGATCGAAACCGTGGTCTCGCTGGCCCGCATGCCCGTCATCAAGCACTACGACGGCGTCTGTCACCTCTACGCCGATGCCGCCGCCGATCCCGAGATGGCCGTTTCTCTCACAGTCAACTCCAAGACCCAGAAACCCGGCGTCTGCAACGCGCTTGAAACCCTGCTCGTCCACCGCGACATCGCCGCCGGTTTCCTGCCACAAGTTGCCGCGGCGCTCCGTGAAAAATCCGTCGAGCTCCGCGGCTGTGAGAAAACCCGGGCCATCCTTGCCGATATCACCTCCGCCACGGAAAACGATTGGAGCGCCGAGTATCTCGACCTCATTCTTTCGATCAAAGTCGTCGATTCCCTCGAAGAGGCCGTTTCCCACATCAATCGCTACGGTTCGCACCATACCGACGTCATCGTCTCTAACAACGAAGCCACCGCGGAGCGATTCCTCCGGGAGGTCGATTCCGCCTGTGTGTTCCACAACGTCTCCACCCGCTTCGCCGATGGCGGCGAGTTCGGCTTCGGCGCGGAGATCGGAATTTCGACCGACAAACTCCACGCCCGCGGCCCGATGGGACTGCGCGAACTCACCAGCTACCAATACCGCGCCCGCGGAAACGGTCAGGTGCGGGTCTGACATCCAGTCCCCCTGTCCTGAATGCGGGCAGAGTTGATGCTGTCCCGCCGGGTGAATCCCTGTTAGCTTCGGCGAAAGCTCCGCCCGGTTCCCATGAAATCCCTCGCCGCCGTCATCGCCGCTTTCCTCGGAGACCGCAGCAGCCGCACCAATCTGAAGACCCTGCTGCGATTGGTGGGGGTGCTTTTCGGCCTGATCATCATCTACACCCTCGTTTTCCATCACCTGATGGAACTCGAAGGCCAGAAACACACCTGGATCACCGGTCTTTACTGGACGCTCACCGTCATGAGCACCCTCGGGTTCGGCGACATCACCTTCCAGGGCGATACCGGCCGGGTGTTTTCCATCGTTGTCCTCGTCACCGGGGTGATGTTTTTGCTGGTCATCCTTCCGTTCACCTTCATCGAGTTCTTCTACGCGCCGTGGATGAAAGCCCAGGCATCCGCCCGCACCCCCCGCAAACTGCCTCCGGACACGCGCGGCCACGTCATTTTCACCTGCCTGGATCCGGTGACTCGGGCGCTCATTCCCCTGCTCGAACGGTATGGACACCCCCACGTCCTGCTCTGCTCCCAGGTCGCCGAAGCCCTCGAATATTACGATCAGGGCATCCCGGTGGCCATCGGTGACCTCGACGACCCCGAAACCTATCGCAACATCCGCCTCCGCGAGGCCGCGATGCTCGTCGCCACCTGCTCCGATGTCCTCAACACCAACATCACCTTCACCGCCCGGGAACTCGCGGAATTCGTTCCCATCGCCGCAATCGCTTCGTCGGACCCCTCGCGCGATGTGCTGGAACTCGCCGGAGCCACCCTCGTCCTGCGTCTCGAGCAAACGATGGGATGGGCGCTCGCCCGCCGCGTCATCGGCAAGGACGCCGCCGCCCACCCCATCGGCACCACCGGCGGGCTTGTCATTTCGGAGGCCAATGCCGCCGGGACTCCCCTCGAAGGGAAAACCCTCGCCGAAAGCGGCATCCGCGCCCTCACCGGAGTTAGCGTGATCGGCGTCTGGGATCACGGCCGGCTGCGATCCGTCGATCCCGGCACCGTCATTCTCCGCCAGACCGTCCTCGTCCTCGCCGGCACCGAGGCACAGATGGAGGCTTACAATTCCACCTTCAGCCATCCCGACCAAGCCGCTTGCCACGTCGTCATCGTCGGCGGCGGCCGCGTGGGCAGGATCACCAGCGATTCCCTCCAGGAAGCCGGGATCACCCCTGCCCTCATCGAGAAAATCCCCGAGCGCGTCGCCAACCGCCCCGAAGCCATCATCGGCGATGCCACCCACATTGAGGTCCTCCGCGCCGCCGGCGCGCGCGAGGCCGCCACCGTCATCATCACCAGTCACGATGACGACCTCAACATCTCGCTCACCATCTATTTCCGCCGCCTGCGCGAAAACCTCCAGATCATCTCCCGCTGCACCCACGAGCGCAACGTCCAGACCCTCCACCGCGCGGGTGCCGATCTGGTTCTCTCCTCCGCCTCCATGGGCGCCCACTCCATCTTCAATCTCCTTCGCGACAGCGATCACCTTCTCCTCGCCGAGGGCGTTCTCGTCTTCCCTTCGCCCATTCCCGATTCCATGACCGGTCGCCGCCTGGCCGACTGCGCCCTCCGTTCCGAGACCGGCTGCACCATCATCGCCGTGGAATCCGGCGGCGAACGCGTCGTCAACCCGCCCCCCGATTTCATTCTCCCCGAGTCCGGAAAACTCCTTCTCATCGGCACTCTCGAGGCGGAAGAGCGCTTCCTCCGCCAGTTCAAGCCCGACCTTGCCCCGGAAGCCCTCCGCCGCCGATGGAAACAGGACATCTAACGGCTGAAGGCCGCCATCAGCGAGGACAGATCCGCCGGAGCCGCCTTGTCCGCGGTCAGAATCGCCGCCTTTTGTTTCGAGACCAGGTCCGCAATGCCCTTGCGGGAAAGCTCCAGCATCGCGCTCATTTCCTCGCCGGAAAAAACCGACTCCTCGCCGCTGCCCTGCACCTCGACGAATTCAGCCGTTTCCGTCATCACCACGTTGAAGTCCACGGTCGCCTCCTTGTCCTCCGGATAGTTCAAATCCAGCACCGGCACGCCCTGATAGACCCCCGCCGACACCGCCGCCACCAGTTTCCTGATCGGGAAATCCCGCAGTTTCCCCTGTGCGAACAGCTTGTTGAAAGCGATCGCCATCGCCACGCAGCCGCCCGTCACCGATGCCGTCCGCGTCCCGCCATCCGCCTGCAGCACGTCGCAATCGATCCACACCGTCCGCTGCCCGATTTTTTTCAAATCCACCACCGCCCGCAGCGATCGCCCGATCAGCCGCTGGATTTCCGAGGACCGGCCGTCCAGCCGCCCCCGTGAAATGTCCCGCTGCTTCCGCTCGTGCGTCGAATACGGCAGCATCGAATACTCCGCTGTCAGCCAGCCGCCCTCCACCCGTTGCTGGCGCATCCAGCGCGGCACATCTTCCTCGATCGTCGCCGAGCAGATCACCCGAGTGTCACCGAAGGACACCAGCACCGATCCCGTCGCGTTTGGGGCCACGTTGGGAACGAAGGAAATCTCACGGAGCTCATCGGGCCGGCGGCCATCGGGGCGGTTCATGCGGCGAGTCAACACACGCCCCCCCGTCCCGGGCAAGCGCCGATGCGATGCACCCCCGCGCCTCTTCAGCCCGAACCCCCTTGACCCCCGGATCGCCCGGTGAAAACTCCTCTCATGTCGAACCCCGGCGCCGGACCACTCCTCGTCCGCCATCAAGGCCGCACCCCGCGCGAACGCAGCGCCTGCGGATGGCGCGAACGCCTCATGAGCGCCTTTTCAATCCAGACGATTGGCTGATGAAGCCGGACTGAGGGGTGGCGGGATGGCTCCACTCCCGGCATTGGCGGGCCGCTTCATTCCGGCACGGTTTGGTCAGCGGCTTGGGATTCCGAAGATGGGGATGAAGGCTTCTTGAGTGGGGCTGGCACACGGGATTGGGGAATTTCCAGATCCGATAGCATCACGACATCAATTCCTGACTCGGTGATGGTATCGAGGATGGTTAGTCCGAATTCTCCGGAGACCTGAGGCTGTGAAATCAGGAGGACAGCCGCCCGGGTTCCCGCCTGCGAGGCTGCGGCGGAGGATACCGTCAGTTGATGGCTGAGCTCAACAAGTGTCACGAGCCTTCGTGACGGACCGGAATTAAGGAAAATCATCACAGGAAATGAGGAATGCACCCTGGAATACCAGGATGGGATAAATGAGCAGGCGGGTCAGGGGAATCATGCTGAATTATTGGGGGGAGGGACGGATCTTCACGCGTGGCGGATGGCGGCGATGGCGGCGGTCATGTCGCTCGCTTTGAAGGTGGAGGATCCGGCGACGAAGACATTGGCGCCGGAGGCGGCGCAGGGTGCGGCGGTCGTGGCATCTATCCCGCCATCGACCTCGATGTGATAGTCGAGGCCACGGGATTTCCGCATTTCGGCGGCAGCCTCGATCTTTTCGAGGATCTCGGGCATGAAGGACTGCCCGCCGAAGCCGGGGACCACGGTCATGCAGAGCAACAGATCGATCCGGTCGAGATAACGTTCGGCGGCTTCGAGCGGAGTGGCGGGGTTGAGGGCGAGGCCCGCCTGGCAGCCCGCCCCGCGGATGCGGGCGAGCGTTTCCTCCACGTCGTGATCGGCCTCGACATGGACGGTGATCAGATCCGCTCCCGCCGCAATGAAGCGCGGCAGAAAGTGATCCGGCCGGCTGATCATGAGGTGGACATCGAGGAAAATGTCGTTGGTCTCGTGGACGGCTTGGACGACGGCGGGGCCGAAGGAAATGTTGTCGACGAAATGACCGTCCATGATGTCCAGGTGGAGCCAATCGCCCCCCGCCTGGATCGCGCGGGTGGTTTCCTCGCCGATTCTCGAAAAATCCGCGGCGAGAAGCGAAGGGGCGATGATGCGGTCGTGGCAGGTTCTGGCGAGCACGGGGCTGAGAGTCCAGAGTCCGGAGCCCGGAGTCCAGAATCAACAGCCGGGAGGGGGAATCGGCAGTGAAACGGATGGGAAGAGGTGGCAGCGAGCGGTGTGGGAAACCTCCTCCACGCCCACCTTCAGATCCCTCAAGCTCCAAACCTCCCCCGCCAGCGCCGACGCCGGGCCACGCAGCTTCCTCACGCCGCTCTCCCGCCTCGGGCCGAAGCGCTGCCTCCGCCCAGGTTCTGGAAGAACACGGCGTCCGGTTTCTCCGGGCGCTTGCCGTCCCGGAAACTTGACGCACAGGTCAGCGTTACGAAAACGCCATCTCCCTCGACCGCCTCATCCCCAGGATGAGCTCCGGGAATTTCTCATGGCATAAACGTCTTTCCCCTGCATCCTACGACCATGAAGACTATCATTCCCGCCGTCGTTCTGCCTCTCTCCTTGATGTTTTCCCATGCCGACCAGCTCCAGAACAACCTGGATGCGCGCAAGGCGGAGTTCGAGAAGCAGGCACCGGCGGAAAAGCTTAAAGTATATGACGACGGGATCAAGTCGGTCATCGCCTCAGGCATGTTGGAGCGTGCGCTGAAGGAAGGTGATACCGCGCCCGGTTTCACTTTGAAAAACGCGGTGGGCGAGGAGGTGGCTCTGGCAGATCTTCTGAAAAGCGGTCCCGTGGTTCTCACCTGGTATCGCGGCTCATGGTGCCCCTATTGCAACATTGCACTGCAAGCCTATCAGGAGAACTTAGGAAAAATCGAAGCCGCGGGCGCACGGTTTGTGGCACTGACGCCGGAGCTCCCGGACAAGTCCCTTCCGACCAAGGAGAAATACCAACTTGGCTTCGAGGTTCTGACGGATCTCAACAATGAGGTCGCCGGGAAATTCAAAATCGTTTTCAAAATGACTCCCGCCGTGGAAAAGGCGATGGAAGATGCTTTCGGGCTGAAGAGTTTCAATGGTGAGGCCTACGACAAGGCCACCCTGCCCCTCAGCGCTACCTATATCATCCGCCCGGACGGAAAGATCAGCTATGCGTTTCTGGACGCGGAATACCGGAACCGCGCAACCCCCGAAGTGATACTCAAGGAACTGGAGAAAATGAAGGAAGGCAAATGATTCCACGGGGCAAGGGCGGTGCCCGGGCGGGAGCGGGCATCACCGGCGTCCCGTGTTTGGGATCAGCACCCGGCCGTGCACCCAACAACCAGTTTACGAATGGTCGCTCGCAGGCGGTGGGAATCCCCGAGAAACTCAGATTCGAGGGCAAGGAAGTCACGATCCGTCGTCTGGGCGACGGGGTGCTTCTGGTGCCGGTCAAAGCATTCACTTGGCCCGAAGGATTCTTCAACAGCATTCGCATCGATGAACCCAATTTTACCCGCCCCGACCAAGGCGAACACCCGCCTTCGTGGACTTCACCGCATGACCTACCTCCTCGATACCAACAACACCCGGGAATTCAAACGTGTGAACGGCCTGCGGGTGGAAGATTGGCGCGCGCGAAAGATCAGCCCAGGCAACGACCGCCCGGCTCCCGTTTCCCGCCGCAATCCAGCAGCGGACCGGTCAGCGGGAAAGTCGATGCTCCAGCCATCTGGCGATCTTACCATCTCCCGCTTCACTCAACTTCTCCGCCGGCCAGACACCGGAAAAAATCGAAACCCCACATTTTAGCCGCTTTGCCAGATGAAGGCCCGCTGATGATCTCCATCGTTTCCTCAAGCAGGTTGGCCACGGCCCGCTCACTGAGCTGCCCCGATGGCAGAAATCCAATCAATTCGGCAATAAAGGCCCGCACACAGAGGATCATCATTCTGACATTTGTGCAGTCGTTCCAAGAGACCTCCGGTCCCCACCAAATCAAGATCCTTGCTGGTGAAAGGAATAAAGTCCGTAAGTTCATTGACCCCTCTGGCCAAAAAGTAAGCACTCCATAGATTCACGGCATGCCCGCCAACGACCACCGGCGGATCGAATCCATCTTGTGTCATGAGTATATCAGCGAAATCCGAAATCTCAGTACCCACCCGATGCCTCTCGTCCGGTTTCATCGTTCGCCGTAATACCGTTCCAGTGTCTCGCAAAGTGCTGGAATGGTGAAGCGTGCGTTGGGAGGAATCAGTGAGTTTTCACGCTGCATCTGCTGCGGCGTCAACTCACCAGTGGCAAGACGGCACGCGTCATCCGCGCGCGACTTCCGCTTATCGCGTTGCAGTTCTTCAAAGCTGACCACCTTGGCATCCACGTCCGCAGGCTAATCACGAACTCACACGAGGTCAAGAAGCCCTGTGACAACGGACTTCAGTTCGTTTGAATTCCCTTCCCGCGCGGACTGAAGTCCTCGACTACATTTCAAAACGGCACCTCGCCCGCCAATTCGCGGGCTTCCCCCCTCCTCACTCGGCCTCGGCTTCCAGATTGCCGATCTCTTTCTCCAGGTCCTCCCGCTGTGCGGAAACGATTTGCCCGATTACAGTCTCGTCCTTCTCAGCCGCTTGGAAGACTTGGTAGACGCCGCTGGCATGCAGGTCGTCGAGCGTCCTCGGCCCGGCGTAGCTTTAGCGAAGACGGCTCGATCATTTCCAGTATCCTCGCTTGGAGGTGTTCGTAGAGTGACCGCAGTTCCTTGAGTCCGTGATCGCCGTTGAGGGACACCGACGCCCAACCTTGTTTGCGGATGAACGCCTGCGGGTCTTTGGCGATGAGTTCCAGCAATTCGATGTCGCCCTTTTTCCTCGTCGCGGGCGTGGCTGTGGCATCTCGCCGCAGTCCGTCCAAGGAGCGTCTCGCTCCGAGTCCATCCGCAGGGCGCAGGGGGAACCCACGCGCCCTCGCGGCATGGGTGGCGCGCATTACCCGAAAAAGGAAGACGGGAACCACGGATTACACGGAACACACGGAACACACGGAACACACGGAACACACGGAACACACGGATTAGAAGAGGTTATGAAAGATATCACATTCTCCCTTTAGGTGAGTGCCGTGAATCTTGTAACTCATTCATTATCCGTGTCCATCCGTGTTCATCCGTGGTTCAAATTCTTTACTAGGATTACGAGAGAGCCCGCTTCTCACATCAGACGCACATTTTCAGCGAGGGCACTGAAAACCACACGCGAGGGCGCATGTGCCCACCCCGCGAAACTGCACCGGCAAACGC
>JBBSJY010000197.1:0-8753 GCA_038256845.1 Verrucomicrobiales bacterium
CGTGCTCATGCCCACGGCATCCGCTCCCAACGTCCGCAGCATCCGGATCTCCGCGGGCGTTTCGTAGTGCGGCCCGCGCAGTCCGGCATACACTCCATCTTGGAGCGGCGAACCCAGGTCGGCCGCCGCGACTTGGAATTTCGTCCGCCAATCCGCATCGTAGGCAGCTGTCAGATCGACGAAAGCCGCTCCTTCCAGGGGCGAGCATGCTGTTAGATTGAGATGGTCGGACAGGATCATCCAGGATCCCGGGTGAAACTGGCGGTTCAATGTCCCCGCCGCGTTGGTTAGAACCAGCGACTTCACCCCCTGTTCCCCCATCCAGCGGATCCCGGCGGTGACAGCCCTTGCCGAATGCCCTTCGTAAAGGTGAACCCGTCCCTTCATCAGCAGGACCGGCACGCCAGCGAGCATGCCACGAATGAAACACCCGGCATGTCCCGGCACCGAAGATTCCGGCAGTCCCGCATCTGCGAACGGAATTTCCTCACCCACATCCACCATTTCCGCCAACAAACCCAGCCCCGATCCCAAGACGATTCCTGTCATCCTCCAAGAATAGCGGGACCGAAGCCCGCTGCGAGCCGGATTTTGCCTCAGCGGCGGAGACGATGACATCGCAGAGGGCCGCACTGCTGACATCCAAAGGAAAAACCGCGGACCAATCACAGCCCGCGGTTCTCAGAAGACTCCTCTCGGGATTTACTCGGCGTCAGGAGCTTTTTCGGGCTCCGGAGCGGGTTCGGGTGCTTCAGGAGGCGGTCCGTCCGGGCGGGGCTCGCGGTTCTGGCGTCCTTCACCTGGCGGACGTCCCTCACGACCGCCGGGGCGGCCCTCGCGGCCCATGCGGCCTGGAAACGATTTCCGCATCTCCGCACGCTCCGCGTCGTCCAGTTTGCCATCGTCGTTCGCATCGAACTTTTCGAGCATTTCAGCCCGGATCGCCGCATTCATCGCCTTGCGCTCGTCCGCATCGAACTCTCCATCCTTATCGGCGTCGTATTTCTCCAGCATCTGCTTGCGGCGTTCTTCGTTGCGGGCCCGCATCGTCTCGCGCATGGAGGTGCGTTCCTCGTCGGAGAGTTCCCCGTCTTCATCCTTGTCGAACTCTTTCACCTGTTCAGGGCTCGGACCGCGGCGCTCGCGGTCGGGGCGTTGCGGCCGCTCGTCCTCCTGGGCGGACGAGAATGCGACGCTGCCCAGAAGGACGGCGAGAATGGTAACTGTCTTGGTTTTCATATCGGTGGTGTGGTCTTGGATTGGTGGGCCACCTGTCTGGCGGCCCGTGCGATCTTCAAACCTCGGTGCCTTCGAAAGGTTGCGGGACGCGGGCACGGAATAAGTTGCCACGATTGCGAGAGCGGTCTTGGATGCCGCAGCGATGGCCGATCTTCCGCCGAAACCTCCCAGCTCGAAGGCCGTAGTTTTCGCGCGACGCACCACCAGCACCTTGCTGCTTTGGGGTCTGGTGGCGGCGACATTTTTGAGCATGCAGCCGTGGGCTTTTCTCGCGCTCCTCGGCTTGCTGACCCTTCTCGCCACGATCGAGTATTTCCGGATGCTGCGAGCGGCGGACGTGAAGTGTTTCCCGCGGTTCGGAATCCTCATGGCCGTTGGATACAGCAGTGTCCTCTACTTGCTCCTTTCGCGCGAAAATCCGGAGATCCCCGCAGATTTGGACGCACTGGCGGTGTTCCTCGCGATCGCGATTCCCTTCATTCTGCAGCTTCGCTATCCCATCCGCGGCGGCGAACCATTGGTGGCGGTGGCGGCCACCCTGCTCGGTTTCATTTATGTCCCGTTTCTTTTCAGTTTCGCCGCGAGACTGGTTTTTCTGCCGGGGGAAACTCTCCATTCCGGCGCCTTCCTTCTGCTGTGGCTGCTGGCGGTCACGAAATTCACGGACATGGGCGCCTACATCATCGGCTCCATGATCGGTCGCCACAAAATGATTCCGCACGTCAGCCCGGGTAAGACATGGGAAGGAATTGCGGGCGCGCTCCTGTTCGCCCAGATCGCATCCTGCGGGCTTTACGCGTTGCTTCCAGAGCAACTGGGCATGCTCACCCACTGGGGCCACGTCATCGCCCTCGGCTTCATTCTCGCCATTCTGGCCGTCATCGGCGACCTCGCGGAGAGCGTGGTGAAACGGGCGGTCAATGCCAAGGATTCGGGACGCATGCTGCCCGGCATCGGCGGTGCGTTGGACCTGATCGACAGCATCTGCTTCACCGCGCCCGCGCTGTATTTCTATCTGAAATGGATTCTGCCCGCCACGTCATGACCCGCCCCCGCAAGCGTCGCGTCGTCTTGCTGGGATCCACCGGATCAATCGGTTGCTCGACACTCGAAGTCGCACGAAAATTACCCGATCACATTGAAATCATCGGCCTCGGCGCCGGCGGCAGCGTGGAAGCGCTCGCAAGGCAAGCCCGCGAAACGGGCGTCCGGCACGTTGCCCTCTTCGATGCGTCGCGAGAAGCGGACCTTCGCCGGCTGCTGCCGGAGGGCGTGAAGATCCACCTCGGGCCGGATGGCTTGGTTGAGCTCGCGACCCTCGCGGATGCCGACATCGTGTTGGTGGCCATTGTCGGAATTGCCGGACTTCATCCCGCGCTCGCCGCCATCGAGGCGGGCAAACACCTTGCAGTGGCTTCCAAGGAAATCCTCGTGATGGCGGGTGAAGTGATCACCGCCTCCGCCGACCGCCACGGCGTGAGACTCCTTCCAGTGGACAGTGAGCACAACGCGATCTTCCAATGTCTCGACGGACACCGAGGCGGTGAGTCTGAAGTTTCCCGGCTCATCCTAACCGCCTCCGGCGGCCCGTTCCGCACCTGTCCGGCTGAAAGACTCGCCACGGTGACACCGGAGATGGCTCTGAAGCATCCGACCTGGAGCATGGGTCCCAAGATCTCCATCGATTCCGCCACCCTCTTCAACAAAGGCTTGGAAATGATTGAGGCGCGCTGGCTTTTCGGTATCGGCATGGAGCGCATCGACGTGGTGGTGCATCCACAAAGCATTGTCCACTCGATGGTGGAATTCACGGATGGGTCGGTTCTCGCGCAGCTCAGCAGCACTGACATGTGTTTCCCGATCCAGTATGCGCTCACCTGGCCGGCGCGGATTCCAGGGGGTTTGCATCCGCTGGACTTTCCTGCCTTGGGCAAACTGGAATTCGAAGCCCCGCGTGACGATGCGTTTCCAGCGATCAACCTCGCCCGTCGCGCCGGCATGGCGGGAGGGACCCTGCCCGCTGTCCTCAATGCGGCGAATGAGGTTGCGGTCGATCGATTTCGCGAAGGCCTCCTTTCCTTTCCCGGCATTTGGGAATGCGTGAGGCGGGTGATGGACGCCCACGTGATCCTGCCATCCTCTTCGCTGGAAGCGGTGGTCGCGGCGGACCGTTGGGCGCGGGAAAAAGCGCTTGCGCTCTGCGGTCAGCCCGACTGATTGGCACGGCGGGAGTTTTCCGATTCCATCCCGCCCTCCGTCACCGCTATCTTCGCGCGCATGAAACCATCCCGCCCTTCCCTGCTTCTGATCCTCCTGCTTGCCGCCACTCCGGCGGCGGCCTCGCCTGCGGAGGCCGGGCGGATCGAGAAAGGGTATCAACTCTCGCTGGAGAAATGGGCGCTTGAAGTTCGCATCGCGAACACGCCCGAGGCCCGGACCGAAGCGTTCCAAAAGCGCCCGGATCCGGCTGTAGCGGCGCGCGAGATGTGGAAGGCCATCAGCCTTTCACTGCGTGAGGATTGGACCATCGAGCCCGCGGCGTGGTTTCTCGCAACCACCGCCGGCATCACCACTCCCACGCCCGACGGCGGGACGACCCCCACCTTTGCCAGTGAAACCGAGATGATTCTCGAGGCGATCGCGGCCCACCACCTGGGAAGCCCCAAGCTGGCGCCCCTTTGCATGGCACTCGTGGCTTCCGGCGATCCCCGCTCGCTGGCATTGCTCGAAAAAATCGAAAACGGTCATCCCGATACCAAAATACAAGGTGTGGCCGCGTTGGGAGTCGCGATGATTCTCAAAACCCTTGGGGACGATCCTGAGATCATGCGCAAACGCCTCACGCTTCTGCGGAAGGCCATCATCGAAAGCGCCGATACAGAAACGGACGGCGTCTCCGTGGCGAAACTCGCCGAAGACGAACTCTACGTCATCCGCTTCCTCACCAAGGGCCGCGTCGCGCCCGATCTCTCCGGTGCGGATTCCGGTGGCCGCCAACTCACGCTATCCGCCCACGAGGGCAATGTCATCATCCTGCTCTTCTGGAACAGCGGCATGGAAGAAACGGACCGCGTCATTGAGATCACTTCCGGCCTGGAGGACAAGTTTCGCGGCCGCCCGGTGACCGTGATCGGTGTGAATAACGATTCCACCGAGAATCTCCGCTTCCTGCAGGCGGACGGCACCGTCAACTGGATCAACTTCTCCGATCCCCACAATCGCCTGGCCGCCGAATATCGGGTCGGTAGGTGGCCGCTCGTCTACGTGCTCGATCACAAGCGCAGGATCCATTATGCGGGTCCTCCGGGAGCATTTGTTGAATTGACCGCGGAGGCGCTGATCGAGGACATCGCTAAACAAGACGGAAAATAAACGGGGGAAAGGGCTTGCCAAGCCATGGCACTCCGCAAAGTCTCCGCGCGCTTTGACCCACCGCCCCTTGAAGTCCGGTCCCCCCTGATCCGACGGCTCCTGCCCCGGATGCTCCGTGCCGCCCACCCCTTTGGCGGGCACGCCCTACGCCTGCGTCTTAAGGTCGCCTCCAGCCGTTTCTCCGGCGGTCTCCCGCCTTCCTTGCTTCTTCGTCATTCATCCACGTCCCTTCATGCCCGCGCTCAGCCAAATCTCATCTCAATGGTTCTTCAACGTCCGCGGCGATCTGCTCGCCGGTCTTGTCGTTGCCCTCGCACTCATTCCAGAGGCCATCGCTTTCTCAATCATCGCCGGCGTCGATCCCGAGGTCGGCCTCTATGCATCCTTCTGTATCGCCGTGGTCATCGCCTTTGTCGGCGGTCGACCCGGCATGATTTCCGCCGCCACCGGTGCCATGGCGCTCCTGATGGTTACCCTGGTGAGCGAACACGGCCTTCAATATCTCCTCGCGGCCACCATTCTAACAGGCATCATCCAGATCGTATTCGGCATCATCCGCATCGGCTCCGTCATGCGATTCGTATCGAAATCCGTCATGACGGGGTTCGTGAACGCACTGGCCATTCTCATCTTCCTTGCCCAACTCCCGGAGCTGAATCTCAAGCTCCCCGGCGTCAGTTGGCTCACCTATGCCATGGTTGCCGCCGGGCTGGGCATCATTTATCTGCTGCCGCGCCTCACCAGGGCGGTGCCCTCGCCGCTGGTTTGCATCATCGTCCTCACCGGGGTCGCCATGCTGATGAATCTCGACGTGCGCCGGGTGGGCGATCTCGGGGCGCTCCCCAACTCGCTCCCGATCTTTCTTTGGCCCCAAATCCCTCTGAACTTCGAAACGCTGGTCATCATCTTTCCCTATTCAGTGAGCATGGCGGTTGTCGGCTTGCTCGAATCGCTCATGACCGCACAGATCGTCGATGAACTCACCGACACCCCGAGCGAGAAGGACCGCGAGTGCCGCGGCCAAGGCATCGCCAACATCGTCTCCGGCTTCTTTGGCGGCATGGCGGGCTGCGCCATGATCGGCCAATCCATCATCAACGTGAAGTCCGGCGGCCGTTCACGGCTCTCCGCCCTTGCAGCCGGTGTGTTCCTGCTGGTCATGATTCTCGTATTCGGAAATTGGGTCCGGCAGATTCCAATGGCAGCACTCGTGGCGGTGATGTTTATGGTTTCCATTGGCACCTTTTCATGGGGATCGTTCAAAAACCTGGCGGTCCACCCGAAGTCCACCAGCCTGGTGATGATCGCCACCGTCGTCACGGTCGTCTGGACCCATAACCTCGCCATCGGGGTCGGGGTCGGCGTGCTGCTCAGCGCGATCTTCTTCGCCCGCAAGGTCGCGCAGATCATTGCCGTCGAAAGCGAACTGCGGGACGATACCCGCACCTACATCGTCCGCGGCCAGGTTTTCTTCGCCTCGGCGGAAGACTTCAGCTCGTCGTTCGATTTCAAGGAAGTTCTCGCCAAGGTGGTCATCGATGTTTCCCACGCCCATTTCTGGGATCTCACCTCCGTGGGTGCGCTCGACAAGGTGGTGCTCAAGTTCCGTCGCGAGGGAACCGAGGTGGAAATCCTCGGCATGAACGAGGCGAGCACCACCATCGTCGACAAACTCGCCGTGCATGATAAACCGGGTGCCTTGGAGCGCATGCTCGAACATTGAAACCCTTTCAAGCTATGACCCAATCGCCCACCATCCTCACCTGCACGGACGGCTCGCACTACGCGTCCAGCATCTATCAGCATGCTTCCTGGGCCGCCTCACGCCTGGATGCCGCCATCCACGTGCTCCACGTCATCGAGCGGGAGGATGCCCCCGCCGCCCGCGATCTGAGCGGCAGCATCGGCTTTCATGCCAGCTCGGAGCTCCTGAAGCAACTTGCCGAACTGGATGAAGTCCATGCGCGGGTAGCCCGCCTTCGCGGCAAAGCCATCCTGGAGGACGCGGCCGAACAGCTCGGCGCTGCCGGAATCACTTCGGTCACCACTACCCAGCGCCACGGTTCGCTGGTGGAAACACTCGATGAGTTCGAGGAAGGTGCGGCACTGGTGATCATCGGAAAGCGGGGAGAGCACGCCGATTTCGCCAAAGGCCACATCGGCAGCAATCTTGAGCGCGTCATCCGCAGCGCCAGAATCCCGGTTCTTGTCGCCTCCCGTGAGTTCAAGCTTGTCCGTCGATTCCTCCTCGCCTTCGATGGCGGCCCCAGCTCTCTCAAAGCCATCCACGACATCGCCACCCGCCCGTTTCTCAAAGGACTTGAGTGCCATCTCCTCGCCGTCGGCAAACCGGACAGCACGCTCGGCCGGGATTTGGAAAACGCCGCGGTCAGCCTCCGTGGAGCGGGTTTTCAGGTCACCTCCGACCTACTCCCCGGCGACCCGGACGACGTGATCGCCGGCGAGGTCGGCAAGCGCGAGATCGACCTGCTGGTCATGGGAGCTTACGGCCACTCCCGCGTCCGCCAGTTGATCCTCGGCAGCACCACCACCCACCTCATCCGCACCTGCCTGATTCCCATCCTGCTCTATCGTTGAGCTTCCGCATGACCATGGACATCGACAGCCAGATCGACTTGGAAACCATGGCAATCCATAGCAGATGATCGCAATGATGGAGAGCCGGCTGCACGGGCTCAACACCAGATCGAATCTCCCGGACCAGAGCGAGAATCGGTGACGGAAGAGTGAGTATGCCGGAATCCACCACGCGATGATCAGACCAAGCCGAAGGCAGTGCTCAAGGCGCTCGGTGAATCCGGCGCCTCCGAGGCGGTCGATATCGACCTCCCGAACGCTGATCGAGATGCAGAGCAGGCCAAGGACAATATGATAGAGCCTGTCCCAGAAACGCAGTTTTTCGAGGGGAAACCAAATTGTGTTCAAATGACCA
This sequence comes from Verrucomicrobiales bacterium, assembly GCA_038256845.1. Taxonomy (GTDB): domain Bacteria; phylum Verrucomicrobiota; class Verrucomicrobiia; order Verrucomicrobiales; family Akkermansiaceae; genus Luteolibacter. The sequence continues at coordinate 7,565 of JBBSJY010000197.1, forward strand.
CTTCCAGGAACCACGATTCGTGCGAAAGTGGAGCGGCTGATAGCGCGGCCATCGCTTTTTGAGCCCATAATCTTGGGATTCCGTTTCTTGCGGGCATGGGGTGCCCGGATCGCCTGAATGTCGATCCTTTGAATGACTGCGGGAGGGCCCGCGAGGTCAGGCCGCCGCCTTGTGGGGCGCGGCGGTCTTTTGTTCCTGATCCTCTTTCCGCTTTTTCCCGGCTTCCGCCATGCGCGCGACCACCCACAGGTTGTGCGTGAGGACCGCCCAGCCCACGGCCAGTTCCCGGTGCCCGAAGCCTTTGGCTAACAGCGGGCGCCCCAGGAATACGTTCTTGAATATGCCGATGCGCCCTTCGGTGGCGGCACGGCGTTTGAGACCTTCGCGAAAGCCATTTCCGTTGGTGAGCTTTTCGGCCAGCTCGGCGACATTGCGGGGGGGCCGATTCAATTTGTTAGCGAATATCGAGAAGATGGAGATCGCCTGCCTGGTTTGATATTGTGTTGGGTTGATCCTTCGCGGACCTGCGAGATGGAACGGAAGGGCGAGCGGAGCGAGTCCTGGAGTGGAATCTCGCAGGTCCGCGAAGCCCGCCTTGGGGGAGGGTGCTCAGTTTGCCCTCAGATCGTCAAGGAAGTCGTTGGGCGGCAGGTAGGCGTGGACCCCTGCGCGGACGGTCGTTGATCTCCTCCTGAACCTCCTGGAGCCGTTCCAGAGTGATAGTGCTGAAGTCATGTCCTTTGGGGAAATACTGCCGGACCAGTCCGTTGTAGTTCTCCACACCGCCCTTCTCCCAGGAATGGTAGGGTTTGCAGAAATAGCTTTCGCATTCCAGCAACTCGTTGATCAGACCGTGCTGCGCGAACTCAAGGCCGTTGTCATAGGTGATGGTGCGGACTTTCATTCCCTGCAGAAGATTCATGATGCCCTCGAGTGTCCCATCGCTGCTCTTGTCGGGCATCAGGTAAAGCCGTCCCAAGCGGCTCTTGCGCTCGTAGAGCGACACTAGGAAACCGCTTCCGTCGCCGCCTTGGATGAGATCCGCCTCCCAATCACCGAACCGCTCCCTGTTACCGACGACCGGGGGTCTCAGGTCAATATCCACCCGGTTAGGGATCTTCTGACCGCGACCCATTTTATTACGCCATCGATAGCGCCGTTTGCCGTTGATCCGGAGATTGGCCGCTAG
>JBBSJY010000198.1:0-8748 GCA_038256845.1 Verrucomicrobiales bacterium
GCCCTCATGGATCACCACATGCCCAAATGGCGCTCCCACCAGCAAGCCCTCAACCGCCTGCCGGTGCGGCACGAGAGCTGGGGGTATTGATCCGTATCTATCCCGGCGGCTCCGCGTCATACGGCAGCTTGAAGTGGAGAAACACATCCCGCGTCCGGTTGTAGATGTCCATCTCGCTCAACCCGGCGCGTTCCATCATGGCGTTGAGCGGGACGAAGTTTTTCCGGATGAAGCGGATCAGGTCCATCGGGTCGTATTCCACGGCGGCCTTGGGTTCCCCAACTCTCTTGAAACCGCTGAGGTTGGGCAGCAGGCAGAGGGTCATCATGGTGAGGGTCTCGGTGTCGAGGTCGCAGAAGAAGAACCAGTACGGCCAGACGCTGTGGAAGTGTTGGTAGAATTTCCTCACCTCCGGGATGGCATAAAGTTCCGCCGGATCGTCGTTCCAGCCATCGACGACGAATTGGAAGGTGCCCATCATCGCGGCGAGTGGCGGGCCTTCGGGCAGGGCCTGCGGGCCGAAGGTTTTGAGGAAGTGGGCGAGCTTGCACTGGCGCACCTGCACCTTGCTGAAAATCACGACGACGGCATCCTGTTCCCCGGTCATGTCAGTTGTGGGTCGGATCGAAGCCGCGGTTGGTGATGCTCATGCCGAGGGACAGCGGGCTGGCTTTGGCTTGGGCCGCCTCCCGCGCGCTGGATTTGTTGCGAGGCATGAGCTTGGAAAAACGGCCTTCGGATTGCATGGGGCCGGGGTCGCCGAAGTGGGTGAATGCGCCCGGGAATGGTCGCCGGAGGGGGATCAGGATTTTTTTCGGCCGAAGGGTGGGATACCGAGGGAAATGCGTTTCAGGCGAACGGCTGAGTGCGCAAGGTCGAGGGCGGCTGCGGCTGCGGCATCGGTCATTTCGCCAAGCAGGGCGATCTCTTTAAGGGTCCAGTCGGTGAGAAGTTTTTTCGGGCGCTTCTTGGTGAAGGGCGGAATTTCGAGTTTGCAGCGTTTCCAAGCGACGGAGGCTTTGTTGATTCCCGTTCTGAGGGCTACATCGCCATCCGGCATTTTGCCGAGGAGGGCGATTTCTTTTTTAGTCCAGTAGTGCCAGATTTTGGACTTGCGGGCGTAGCATCGGATGCCGAGGGAGACCCGCTTTTTTTGAACGGAGAGGATGTTCATGTCGTGGATTCTGGCTATTTCGCCGTCGGGAAGCTTGCCTAGCAAGGCGATTACGGCCGGGGTCCAATTGAGGGTTCTGGCAGGACGTGATGCGGGAATGCCGAGTTGTTGGCGCTTTTTGAGAACGGTGCCGACAGTTAAGCCGATTTTCCTAGCGAGGACGGCATCTGAAATTTTTCCGAGCATGGCGATGTGCTTGCGGGTCCAGATGTGTCGCTTTCCCTGTTTTGACGGCTCAGGGTTCATGGTTGACGGATGTTAGGAATTTGCTTTTGTGATGAAGGCCGTTCAGATTTCCCCTTCACCGGGCCGCCTCGTTTCCCGTTCATGGCGAGGTAAATGAAATGCAGTCCGTCGGGCGAGAGGTCGCAGCGACGTTCGTAGATCCGACCTCGCAACCATTGCCCGATTTTGAATTCGTCGCGCCCTCGGTCCCAGAGCATGGTGGAAATCTGAATGAGCTTGGATGGGATCAGCGGCCCGAGGCCGGGCGGATGGGTTGCTCCCGCTCGATGGTCAGGCGGTTTTCCAGCGGATGTTTCAAGGTGGTGATGAGAGCGTCGAGTTCGCCGGGTCGGTTCAGGCCTTCGATGATGAAGTTCTTTCCGAGCGGTAGTTCCACACATGTCTGGGAAACGGGAGGTGTTGTTGACGGTTCTCGTGATGGCAACGTCGAGAAGGAGCATGGAGCGATTCAAACCAACGAGGCGGGGGACCGACAAACTATTTCCCGATGAGAACGGCCGGTAATTGGAGTCAGCCAAGGCCGACAAGCTGCGGGCCTGAGACCGGAACGAATTTACGATCGGCCAGTTTCACAATCCAACATGGGTTCATCCCCCTTGGTTCCCGCTCCCTTTAGAGACAAATCCCATCACCGAGCCCTTCGCAGGCGCCACTCCGCCCACGCACCAAGCGCGATCCCCAGGGCGTAAGCTGGCAGATCCGGCCAGTTGAAGGTGCTGCCCAGCATCAGCCGTCCGGGTAACGTCGCGCGGGCTGCATCGATCCATGGCGCGTGGTAGAGCTGCGAGAACTCGACGACCCACGAGAAGATCAGTGCCAGCAGGGCGATTGTGAAGGTTGAAGCCCGGGGCAGGAGAAAGCCAAAGCCGATCACCGCTCCACTTCCAGATCCGAGATGTGGGTGAAGCTGATGCGCATCGGAGCTTCGTCGCGGCTGTCCTGCACGCTGCCGAAATAGACCACGCTGCGCCCGTAGCGGGTGCGCAGCCTGTCGAGGATGGCGTCGAGCCGCTGGTGTTTCCCGGCATCCATGTCGGCCATCCGCGGTGGCGGGTCTCGTATTGGCGGAGTGCCAGGGGCTTTTTTCCATGTGGATGGCGGGCGGCGGCGTGAAGCTGGCGACGACTTTAGGAGAGACCGACGATTTTTCCTATGACGTGGTGGAGGACCGGTGCATATTCGGGACCTGAACGCGACGATCCTACTTTTGCCGGGTGTGGACCACGAGAGGCTGAGCTTCAAGTTCCAAGGGCTGGATCAGCGGTTGACGGGAGCGGAGCCGGCGAAGGTGGTTAGAGATTTTCTGTCATGATGATGATTAGTTCGAAAATGGGTTGGCGCGGATGGTCGCTCGGCTTGGGTTTTGTGGTGCTGCGCGCAGGAGCGAGCGCCGCGGAGCCTGCTGAGGTGGATTTCAGCCGGGATGTGCGGCCAATTTTGTCGAACCGGTGCTTCAAGTGCCACGGGCCGGACGAGGACACGCGGAAGGGGGAAATGCGGTTGGATGAGGCTGCGGCTGCGATGGGGAAGGGCGAATCGGGAGCGGTGGCGATTGTGCCGGGGAAGCCGGAGCGGAGTGAGATCATCAAGCGGATTTTCAGCCATGATCCGGATGATGTGATGCCGCCTCCTGATGCGAAGATGGAGATGTCGGAGCGGGAGCGGGAAATTCTGAAGCAGTGGGTGGCGCAGGGGGCGGAGTTCCGTGAGCATTGGGCGTTTGTGGCGCCGGTGAAGGTGCCGCTGCCGGAGGAGGGGCGGAGTGCGGTCGATCAACTGGTGGGGAAACGGCTTGCGGTTGAGAATTTGAAGCCGTCGGAGGAGGCGGACAGGCATCAGTTAATCCGGCGGGTTTCGTTGGATTTGACGGGGCTGCTGCCGACGCTGGAGGAGACGGAGGAGTTCGTGAACGATGCTTCGCCGGATGCTTACGAGAAGCTGGTGGATCGTTTGCTGGCGTCGCCGCATTATGGTGAGCGGTGGGCGCGGAAGTGGCTGGATTTGGCCCGATACGCGGACACGAACGGCTATGAGAAAGATCGCGAGCGCAGCATCTGGCCGTGGCGCGATTGGGTGATCCGGGCGTTGAACGAAGACATGCCGTTTGACCAGTTTACGATCAAGCAGCTCGCGGGGGATTTGCTACCGGAGGCGACGTTGGATGACCGGATTGCAACGGGGTTTCACCGGAACAGCATGCTGAATGAGGAGGGCGGCATCGATCCGCTGGAGTTTCGTTTCCATGCGATGACGGACCGGGTGGCGACGACGGGGACGACCTGGCTGGGCCTGACGGTGGGTTGCGCGCAGTGCCACACGCACAAATACGATCCGATTCTGCACACGGAGTATTTCGGGATGATGGCGTTCTTGAATAACGCGAACGAGCTTTCGCTGGATCTGCCGGATGCTGGACTGGCGGGGCGGCAGGCGGAGCGGGCGAAGCAGGCGGAGGAGCTGGTGGCGGCTTTGCCGGGGAAGTGGCCGGTGCAGACTATGGAGGAAGCCGATTGGTTGACGCCGCGGCTGGTGGCCATCGAAAGCAGCTCGGGCGAGGTGGCGAAGGTGCGGGATGATCAACTTGCGGTCTTCGCCGGGCAGGGCGCGGAGAATGAGACGTATGAGCTGATCGTGGAGGCGGAGCAGGGGCGGGCGGACCGAATGAAAGTGGAGCTGCCGATGGACGAGGAGATTGTTTCGGGTGGGCCGGGGCGGGCGGGGAACGGGAATTTTGTGTTGAGCGAGATTGAGGTTTTTTCCCGGGATTCGGCGGATGGGGAGTGGGAGCGGATCGGGCTGAATGGGGCGCATGCGGACCGGGAGCAGGACGGTTATCCGGTGGCGGCGGCGATCGACGGGAAGACGGAAAGCGGTTGGGCGGTGCAGGTGGAGGGGAAGACGAAATCGGCAGTGAGCGCGGTGTTTGCGTTTGAGGAATCGGTTCTGGCGGACGGTCGGCGGGAGTATCGGATCCGGTTGGTGCAGGAGTTCGGAGGATTTCACACCATGGGAGCGGTAAGGATTTCGCTGGGTGCCGCGAAGGCGAATGCGGTGGAAGTGCCGACGCCGGAGGTGGTGGCTGCGGCGACGTTTGAGGATTGGCTCGGGAAAACGCGGGCGGCAACGGTGCCGTGGACGGTGCTGCGGCCTGACGCGATGGAAACGAATGAGCCGATCCTGACACTGCAGCCGGACGATTCGGTTTTCGCGTCCGGCGACACGACGAAGGATGATCGTTTCACCCTGAAGTTCAAGAATCCGCCAGCAGGACTGTCGGCGATCCGCCTTGAGGCGCTGACGGACAAGCGGCTGCCGGATCATGGGCCGGGCATGACGTATTATGAAGGCACGCCAGGGGATTTCTTGCTATACCGCTTCAAGGTGATGGCGGACGGGCGGGAAATTAAACTGGCATCAGCAAGCTCGAGCGGTCCGGGAAATGCGGGAGCCGCGATCGACGGTGACGATTTGACAGGATGGACGCCGGAGGGGCGGATTGGCCAACCGGTCCAAGCAGTGTTTGTGTTGGCCGAGCCGCTGCCGGAAGTGGGGGAGCTGACGATCGAGATGAATATGGGGCGTTACTACGTGGCGACGCTGGGACGGTTCCGGCTTTCTGGGACAATGGAGGGGGAAAAGGCGGTGGCGCGGACGCTGCCAGATGGAGTGGAGGAGGTTTTGGTGAATGGTGCGGAAGATCGGCTGGCGACGGAGAGGGACCGGCTTTTCCGGCACTTTCTCCTGAACGCGCCGGAGCTTGCGGAGCAGTCGAAGGCGATCCGGGAGCTGCTCAAGCCGCTGGTCCCCACTCGGACGCTGGTGATGAGCGAGCGGGCACCGGAGACGCCGCGGAAGACGTTTCGCTACAATCGCGGGGAGTTTTTGCAGCCGCTTGAGGAGGTGCGCCCGATGGTTCCGGCGTTCTTGCCGCCGCTGGCGCCGGGGACGCCGGAGACCCGCCTGGGATTCGCGCAATGGCTGGTTTCAAAAGAGAATCCTTTGACGGCGCGGGTGACGGTGAACCGGCATTGGCACGCGTTTTTCGGGATGGGGCTGACGAAAACGCTGGATGATTTTGGATTCCAAGGGGAGCTGCCGGTCATGCAAGAGCTGCTAGACTGGCTGGCGGTTGACTTCATGGAGAATGGGTGGTCGGTGAAGAAGCTGCATCGGACGATCGTGACGAGTGCGACGTACCGGCAGGATTCTAAGGTGACTGCAGAGCTGCTGGAGAGGGACCCGGAGAACCGGCTGCTGGCGCGGGGGCCGCGGGTGCGGGTGGAGGCGGAGATGGTCCGGGATGTTTCCCTGGGTGCGGCGGGATTGCTTTCACGGAAGCTTTACGGGCCGCCGGTGCGTCCGCCGCAGCCGGCGAGCGTGACGGAGGGGGCTTACGGTGGGATGAGCTGGACGGTGAGCCAAGGGGAGGATCGCTATCGGCGGGCACTTTATACATTTGCGAAGCGCTCGGCGCCGTATGCGAGTTTCCAAACGTTCGACGCGCCGACGGGCGAGGCGTGCGTGGCGCGGCGGGAGGTTTCCAACACGCCGCTGCAGTCGCTGGTGCTGCTGAATGACGAGGTTTTCTTCGAGGCTGCGCAGGCGCTTGGAAAGGAGACGGCGTCACATTTTGGAACGGCGGCGGAGAAGGCGCGATTTGCCTTCCGGCGGTGTTTGACTCGGGAGCCGAAGCAGGAGGAGCTGGAGAAGCTGACGGCGTTTCATGCGGGTCAGATGTCCCGGATCGAGCGGGGCGAGCTGCAGCCGGGGGAGTTGATGCCGGAGGGCGCAAGCGCCGAGGAAACGGCGTGGATGACGGTGGCCCGCGTGCTGTTGAATTTGGACGAGACCTTTACCAAGAACTGAGATCATGAATTGCCACAAAGCCCTGTTTGCCGATCAAGTCCGTGGCGGCCAATCCGTCAGCCGGAGGTGGTTTCTGCGGGAGTGCGGACTTGGATTGGGAAAGATCGGGATCGCGTCGCTGCTGGGGGATTCGATGCTGCATGCGGCGGCTGCAGGCGGTAGCGGGTCGGTGATTGGGGCGCATTTCCGGCCGAAAGCGAAGTCGGTGATTCATCTTTTCATGGCGGGGGCGCCCTCGCAGCTCGACCTTTTCGACCCGAAGCCGGAGCTTGAGAAGCTGGACGGTAAGTCTTTGCCGCCGTCGGTGACGGCCGGCCAGCGGCTGGCGTTCATCCGGCCGGATGCGGCAGTGATGGCATCGCGGTTCAAGTTCGCGCAGCACGGACAGAGCGGGGCGTGGCTGAGCGAGCTGCTGCCCCACACGGCGGCGATCGCGGACGATCTATGTTTTATCAAGTCGGTGAAGACGGATCAGTTCAATCACGCGCCGGCGCAGATCTTCTTTAATAGCGGATTTCTCCAGCCCGGGCGGCCGAGCATCGGGTCTTGGGTGACTTATGGCTTGGGGTCGATGAACAAGGATCTGCCGTCGTTCTTGGTGTTGAGCACGGGCGCGGGCATCAGCGGCGGGGCTGCCAACTGGGCAAGCGGATTTTTGCCGACGGTGCATTCGGGTGTGCGGTTTCGGAACCAAGGGGATCCGATCCTGAATACTGCAAGTCCGAAGGGAGTGGATGAGAAGTTGCAAAGGGAGACGCTGGATCTGGTGGGGGATTTCAACCGGATGCAACTGGCGTCGGTGGGCGATCCGGAAATCGAGACGCGGATTGCGGCGCATGAGATGGCATTTCGTCTCCAGCAAAGCGCGCCCGAGTTGACGGATCTTTCCGGGGAGAGCGAGGCGACGTTGAAGATGTACGGTGTCGATGATATCAGGAAGCCTTCGTATGCCCGCGCTTGTATTTTGGCGCGGCGGATGGTGGAGCGGGGGGTGAGATATATTAATATCTATCACGAGGGATGGGACGCGCATTCAGATCTCGCAGGCAATCATTCGGAGATGTGCAAGGCGACGGATCAGGCGAGTGCGGCATTGGTGGCGGATTTGAAGCAGCGCGGTTTGTTGGACGAGACGCTGGTGGTGTGGGGCGGGGAGTTCGGCCGCACTCCGATGGTCGAAACGAATCCGACTCTGGGCCGCTCACTGGGTCGGGATCACCATCCATCCGCCTTCACCATCTGGATGGCAGGTGGTGGAATTCGCGGCGGACAGTCGTACGGTGTCACGGATGAGCTGGGATATCAGATTTCGGAGAACCCGGTGCATATTCATGACGTGCAAGCGACGATTCTTCATTGCCTTGGACTGGATCACGAGCGATTGACATATCTTCACGCGGGGCGGCATTTCCGGCTAACGGACGTGCATGGGCATGTCGTGAAGAATATTTTGGCGTGAGGGGCAAGCTTTCCCAAGCTAAATCTAACACGTCAGTCAGATCCTTCACGATGCGGGTGGCGGCTTCGGGGACGGAGATTGGTTGAGCGGCTTCGGCTTCGAGGCAGGTCATGGATGAGCCGTCGAGGCCGCAGGGGTGATGGCGAGGAACGGGGGAAGGCTTTCGCGGGTGATGTTGATGGCGAATCCATGCATGCTGATCCATTTGCGGACGCCGACGCCGATGGAGGCGAGTTTACTCCGGGAGTTGGAGGCCTTGCTCGTAGGTGAGGTGAAAATGGGGTAGGTGTGCAAATATTGACAGAATGTGCCCCCTGCCTTTTTGGCATTACGCTGCATCCAGAATCCGCTTTAGTTCAATCGCCTTGGCGATGGCAGGCGGTAGGCCTGAGAGTTCCTTAATAATGCTCATTGGTGTGGGAATTGGGTTGGGCTCAGTTCACATCGTTCTGCAGTGGCTCCCATTCCTGCCGTTGGGCGATTGCCAGCCGGCGGTCCTTGCCGTCGCCATGGGCGGTGACCGACCAGCGGCGGCTGTACTGCTTATTGGCGATGCGGGCGTTGGCGATCCACCACAAGGCCTCGCGGCCCATACTATCGCGTTCGAGGCGGCACCGGACACCGGTGCGATCCTTAAGACGCAGGTCGAGCGTGGCTTCCTTCATCGCCACCGGGTGTCGCTCGCGGCAGCTGCGGCGGGCAGCGGCCCGGGGACGTGTCACAGCAGGCGTGGCGCTTGGCTAGTGCGGGGGTTCGCCGAGGTCTCAGTCTCGCAGCCGCAGAGGCCGTTGCGGCGGCGCTCCCGCTGGAGCTGTAGCCGGCGGGCATTGGCGGATTGGCGCCGCTCCCGTTCCTTCTTCGTGAGTTTGGTGCCTGTCATAACCGGAAGGATGGGATGTTCGCGAGGTCGTTGGCGTAGTCAAACCCAGACGTGTCGAAGTGGCCGATAGCCTCCTTTCACCTCGCTAACCCCGTAATAGGTTCCGCCGTTGTTGAAGGTAAC
>JBBSJY010000199.1:0-8728 GCA_038256845.1 Verrucomicrobiales bacterium
ATGCACGGGCCCTGATTGTGGACGGAGAGGGTGATTTCCGCTCCGTCCGTGCTGACGGACAGACGAACGGGTGTGTCCGGCGAGCCGTGCTGGACGGCGTTTCGCACCAGATTCGAGATCATTTGCCTCATCCGGACGGCATCCCATTCACCGGGGAGGCGGGCGCGGCATTCCAAAACGAAGGTCCGCTCCGGATGAATGGCTTCCATTTCATGCAGTACCTCGCGGCAAATGGGTTCGAGGTCGATGGAGGAGCGGGTGATCGTCATCCTGACTCCCAGACGGGTGCCGGTGAAATCGAGCAGGTCGGAAATCATCCGGTTCATGGCGGTGGCGCTGGATGCCATCTGGGAGGCAAGGGTCCGGGAGCGCGCGTCCAACCCGTCTGATTCCGCCAGCAGGTTGGCGACCATGGTGACCGCCTGGAGCGGGTTGCGCAGGTCATGGCAGAGAATTCCGAGGAAGATCTCGCGGGACTGGTCCATCCGCTGCGCATAGGTCAGGGCGGATTTGGCGAGGAGCTGATCGATGGCTTCGTTGAACCGGATCATGTCCTCGATCTGGTCCGGACCCTGTTCCGGCACACTCCGAATCCACAGGTGGATCACGCTGGCCCGCAGCGCGCGATACTCGGCGACAAGCGCCTGCAGGTCGAAGCCCGATGCCACACGGCTGTTGGCATGGGTGTCGGATGCGGAATCGATCTCGTCGCTGCTTGCGCCGCGATCGCCCTGTCCTTTGGACTTGTCACGCTGCTGGGAATCGGTCTGTGAAGACCGCATGTCACGGGCCACGGCCAACAGCATCTGCTCGGAATGATTCCGCAGCAACCGGTGGGAGGACTCCTCGCCGGCGGGCCAGACGCTGCGCGCGAATGTCTCCCATTCGGTCAGAATCGACTCGACGTTGGCCAGGATGAAATCGGCAAGGCGCGTCGGCGCGGGTAATGCGAGGGGTTCCACAGGTCGAATTGCCGCGGGGGCCGGAACCTTGTCAAGAACATGCGGATCAAAAAAATTTGTGCCATTCCCAATTTTCCGCTAGGGCCACGGCCCCTCGGGAAATCGTGCAAAAGGGGCGGCTTGCCGTGTCCAGAGCGGTCGAACGAGGCCGGAGGATTCCCAATTTCCCACCGTACTTCCCGATCGCCTGTCGTGCTTTGTAAAATTCCAAAGAAGCGGAGTGCCAGCTGCGGGAGAAATGGAATTCAGCCTTTGTTGCGATGCGTTTCGATCCATTCGCCGAGTTCCTTGATCTCCGCCTCACTCATTTCCCCTTGCTCGACGAGGCAGCGCACCAGCGAAAGTCCCGAACCGCCAAAGAGCCGTTGTTTCAGCTCGGACAGGATCCTGTTCCGGCCTCGGGTTTCCGGAATCTCCGATCGATAGAGCCGCACCCGCTCGCCTTCTTCCGCGATCAGCCAGCCCTTCGTTTCCAGGCGGGTGAGCTGGGTTTGCAGGGTGTTTCTTGAGATGGGTCGGGACCGTCCCAGGTTGACTTGCTCCAGCAGTGCGGAAACCGCCACGGGCTGGTGTTTCCAAACCAGATTCATGAGCGCCTGTTCGGCGGGCGAGAGCGCGGGGAGATGATTCATCGGCTACTGTTCGCCGTGGTTGAAGCGCGTGGGGTCTTGTTTCTCATCCGAATCGAGAAGGCGTAGTTTGAACATGCTTTCAAGAATCGTCTTTTCACTTTTCCGGATCTCTACTTCCTCAGAATCATATACACTTCGGATGTTCTCCTTCATTTTTTCAGTGACCTTCCGGATTTGCCACCTCAGCCTATGAACGGAGCCGGTATCTTCCAGTCGAAGGGATTCATCCAATTCGATCTGAAGCCCCTTTCTCAGTTCGAGAAGTGATTTGTTGGCGGGATGGGCTTCCACCTTGGCTGAAAGCTCGTTTCGCAAGCGGGCTACGTTATCACTCAGCCTTTTTTGCTGGGGAGAGTGTTCGAGTGGTAATATTTTGGTGGTGACAACAATGCCCGGCCATTCATGAGAGGGCATCGAGAGCGATGAGAATTCAGTGATGCTCGAAGGATCCCACGGCATTCGCGTCACCAGCCCGGTGAGGCACACGGCATACACTCCCGCTTCCACTTCGCCTAACGAAGTGGAGAGGATTTCCCGCGAATTGACCCTTGTGGTTTGATTCGCTGTCGCCATGGCACTCGGGTTGGACAGTCCGATCTCCCTGATGGATTGAATCCTAAATCCCGGCGGAACATCCAGGATCAATCCCGGAGCGGGATGATCGCCAGGAAGAAACGCGTAGGCTGCGCGAACGCCGAGCATCACATCTTCTTTCGTGGCCTCAGGGTCGTAATGTATGACCCAGCCTACAAACGGATCGATGACATTTTCCCCGTCCCACGGCGGATCGGTGACGGTCGTATCGCGATTTACAGTCATTTGCACGGTGAGAGGTGAACCAGCCCTCTGGAGGTGGGGATCGAGTGATTGGAAATGGAAGCCTTCTCTTGCCACGAACCGAGCGAGTCGTTCTTTCAGCTCCTCGTCGTTTAGAATCTCGCCATGCTTGGCAAAGGGTTCGGACGACAAGACCACCGCCGTCTGAAGATAGACTTGGGGCAATGGATTCAGCCACTCCGGAAGGTTTGTGGAGGCATCTGCATCCAGTGGATTCGGGCCAGGCGGCTTTGCGAATCCGACCACCGACGTGAAAACCGCCACCAGCGTCATGATGCATGTCATCAAGAGCGTCCATGCCGGCCCAGCGGCTGCGGCTTCGGGCGTTCCCGGCTTGAGCAAGATGGCGATCCGCTGCCGGAGGCGCTTTGACCGGCTGGTGAACGCCATGAACGTGGCCAATCCACCGGTTCTCGATCCGGCGACTTTCAGGAGGAAGTGTCCGTAATCCGCACGTGCATATGGAAGACCGGCGGCCTGCAGATCGGCCGCCTGCTCGCGGGCATGGGACCAGATGCCGATCAACAGATGAAGCAGCGGATTCCACCACTGAAAGATGCGGAGAAAGCTTATGACATGCATCCAACGCGAATCCTGGCCGCGCAGATGTTCCGATTCATGCCGCAGGGCCCATGCAAGCTCCCGGGGATCGGATGTCTCAACCAGCCAGCGCGGAATCACGATCCGCGGTTTCCAAAACCCGATGACACAGGGCCCGGGGATATGAGTGGAAATGCCGACCCGGTCGGCGGCGACCCCATCGGGAAGATGGACGCGTAATTTCTCCCCGTCCGATCCGCTCGGACCGGAAATCGTCCGCTGCCAACGCCGGGACCGCACCACTTCCCGCGCCATCAGGCCTGCCCCCACCGCACTGCCGGCAAGCCAGATTGCCATCAACCACGGAACCGGATCGTGCCGCCGGCCCGGTGTTTTTCGCGATGCGGAGACGATCTCCGTCACCGGCGCGATCTCCGGAATGATCGCGGGCACCTGCGGTTCGACTTCAGGTGCTGGTGGAACGTCGAAGGATCGACGGGTTTCGACCACGTGGCTCGGGATGACGCGTTCCTTCACCGGACTAAATGAAGAAAAGAACGGGCCGGAACCGCAGATCAAGACCCCGAGCAGGGCCGCTCTTGCCCGCCGCTCGCAGCCGCGGACGCAAGCTAGCAACAGCAGCGAGAGTCCTGAAAGCGCGAGGGCCTGCACGGCGAAATTGGCGGGATAAACAGGATCAATCATCACTCGGGTATGGGCAAACCATTCGACTGCGCATGCCAATTAACGACAAACGTAGTCGATGCCAAGAAAAATCTGACTACGCTTGTCGTTTTCACCAAGATGGCTGCAATCCTCCGGGTCTTCCGCGTGGAAGGTGAAACGCGCTCCGCGGTCGCCGCGTATGAGCCGGATGCAATTTCGAATGGGACTGGCAAATTCTCGGAGCGACCCTGGCAATACCGCTGACGCCGCAACCAAAGATCCAATGAGATCCCGCACAATCTCTTTCGCCGGAGCGGCACTCATTCCGGCGCTTCTTTTGGTCCCCGCCGCCGCGAAACCTTTTGAGAATTTGGAGGCGATGCGCGGAGATGCGAAGAACCCCGTCTTCAAAGGCATCCCCGTCGATCCCTCGTTGAAAAACCCGTGGCCCGACGCGTGGGAGGAGGAGTTCCAGGCGCGCGCCCGAAAAATCATCGCGGAACTCGACACGATAAAGGTCGCCGCCGGAAACACTTATTTCGAGAACGAGAAGCGGACTTATGGTTACCTCATGGCGCAGGCACTTGGCGAACGAGGCATGGCGGCCATCGGGGACCTCCAGGGGGAGGATGCCCAGAAGGACGAGTGGCACCGGGACACGCAGGGAATCGATTACTACGCCGCTTTCACCATCAAGCACCAGATGCGGAAATACTTCTATTTCGGCGGATTGCTGGAGCCGGACTATCGAAAGCGGATGTTTGACGGGGCGAAGGCCTGGACGGAGAAGGACCCGCTGCGCCGCTCCCACTATGCCTTCGAGAAAAGCGGTCCCGGCTGGGGCCCGAATGTCATGGATAGCTGGGTGGATATCCGCAGCACGGAAAACCTCTATCTCATGCGCACCACCAGCGTCTATCTGATGGCCGAGGAAACCGGCAACAAGGAAACCGCGGCCTTATACAAGAGTCATCTTCAGAACTACGCCAAAACCCTCTATCGCATTGGTCTCGGCGAATGGGATTCCGAAAACTACCACGGCCACTCGATCCCGCCGTGGCTGAATCTTTATGACTTCGCCAACGACTCGGAAGTGAGGGCAATCGCCAAGGCCTGCCTGGACTGGATGTTCACCGCCGGCGCGGTCAAATACTACCGCGGCGGCTTCAACGGGCCCACCAAACGCGACTACAACCACGTCCAGCCATTCGGCGGCAGCGCCCCGACCATGCTGTGGGTGATGTTCGGTGGCAGCCCCGCCCAGCCGGAACATTGGGAATCCGATGAGGTCCACATGATCACCAGCACCTATCGCGCGCCCGCCGCCGTGGTCCACCTGGCGCGGAAGGACTTCAACAAGCCGGTGACGGTGCTGGCGTCGAAGCCTCCTTATTCGGCCACCACTTCCTATGATATGGAAGCGCAGCCGGAGTTTCTCGAGACCCAGCATTTCGGCCACAGTTACCAAATGGGTTCGCTTGCCAGCGGCACGAGCGCCGGCAAGACCGATACCAACGGCTTCAAGATTCTCGTATATGACGAAGAATTGGGAGCCGTCGCGCTCCAGGCGGTGCCCGGGCCGGATCCGGAATATGTCGGTTCCCCACAGTATGAGGAAGGGAAGGTTCCCGCGGAGAACCGGGTGGCGCAGGCGGGGAACCTGGCGATCTGGTTGGTGAAAAACGCCTCGTCCCCTTGGCTATGGGTCATTCCGGAATCGGTAACGGTCAGCGAAAAAGCCGGTGTCACTTTCCTGGAATGTGACCGCACCTGGGTGGCCGTCCGTCCTTTGGGCACCACCTCGTTCTCCCCGGACAAGAAACTCACGGAAGTGATCGCAGGCGGAGACAAGCCAAAGTTCAAAGACCACAAAGTGCTTTCGGCAAAAGGACTGGGCGAGGGAAACCACTGCGGCCTGGCGATCGAGATTGGCGAAACGGAAACTCACGGCAGCTTCGCCGAATTCCAGAAAAAGGTGCTGGAGGCGGAGCTGGAGACTGGAAAAGTGGCGGAGGGTGTGGTGACCTACAAGGCCTCGGACGGCCGCCACCTCGGCTTCCATTGGCAGGATGATCCTCACAATCTCGGGGTCTGGCTCAACGGCCGGCGACATGATTTTGAGAATCATGCCCGCTTCCTCTATCGTGCCGCCGATGGCGGCCCCGCGCCCGTTCATTCCCGCCGGGGTGACGGCACCCTCTACGTCGAGGCCGGCGGCCAGGCGTTCGGCTGCGCGGTTGACGGACAAGGTCTCGCACGATTCATCCATGGCGATCCGAAAACCGTCCGGGCTCAGCATGAGATATCCCAATAGATCCGCCACCCGGCGCGGACGAAACCACCCGGAGCAATTCGCATCCGGCGGAAACCGCGCTTTTCAACACATTTTCAAAATGAAATCCCCTTCCCCACCCGCACGTAAGCTGCGGATGGGACGCCCGCCAATATTTCGCGCATCCGGAGATTTCCGATCCCGGATGGCGCTGGCGATTTTCGGCGCGGCCCTGGCAACGCCGCTGGCTGCGGATCCTTTCGAGACGACAATCCGGCCGTTTCTGGAAACCCATTGCGTCGAATGCCACGGTCCCGAAACGCAGGAATCGAACCTCCGCTTCGACGCGATCGAGGCCTTTCAAGCCTCGGACGTCCACCTCTGGACCAAGGTCCACGAAGCGCTTTCCTACGGCGACATGCCGCCGGACGACGAACCCCGGCCGGACCCGGAAGCCGCCGCCGCGGTCCTGGCGTGGATCGAGGCGGAACAGCGTGCCCCGCAACCGGGACGGATCCGGCGGATGAACCGGCGCGAACTGAATGCGACGCTGCGGGATCTGACCGCCCTGTCGGTCGATTTCGCCGGCGGCCTGCCTGAGGATGGCAAGGTGGCCGGTTTCGACACAGGTGCGGAGGGCTTGCAGGATGCCGCGGATTCGGTCGCCCAAATCATGGAGGTCACCCGCCGCGCCGTTGCCGGCATCCGTTTTCTCGAACCGCCGCCGGGCGAGCCGGTGATTCTGGATTTCCGCGAGGAACGCTTCAAGGACCTGCGCCGGGGGTTCAACGACATCGGGAAATCGGACGCAGGCATTTCCTCGCGCGGCCAGACCGCCACTTGGCTGGACGGCCGGGGGCTCCTGCTGACGCCCGCTTGGATCAAGGATCGCGATTCCTTCTCGATCAACGTGCGCTTGCCCGAGGACGGTCGTGGGATCGTGCGGCTCGCCGTCGATGTCTCCGCCGAAGAAGGCATGCCCGGAGTTCCCGCTCCGCGCCTGGCCGTCCGCGCGGGCGGCAGGGATTTCGGTGTCCGGGAAATTTCCGGCCGGCCGGACTCTGCCGAGCGCATGGTGTTCGAGTTTCAATTCGAGGACCTCGCCACCCAGAAGGACGGCTTGGAAATCTCGCTGCGGAATCTCGTGGAAATGCCCTATGCGGTGGAGGGATTTGAAAACGAGGATCGGACCAAGCCGGAGGACAACGTCCCCGGTGGCGGCGGGCTTTTCCGGCCGCTTTTCGATAAAAAAGAACTCAAGCCCGAGGAACGACCGGTGCCTCAGCTCGTGATCGAAAGCATGGAGATCGAACTCGATCGCATCGCCGCCTGGCCGCCGGAAACCTGGCAGGCGAAGTCCGGTGAAATCGCCGATGACCTCGCCAGTGCGCGGCGATTGCTGGCGCTGTGGACCGAACGCGCGTGGCGCCGCCCGGTGCAATCCGCCGAGCTGGAGCCTTTCCTCGAATTTTACCAAACTCTGCGCCGCGATGGCCTCAGCTTCGACGATGCCCTCCGCGCCACCTTCCAATCCGTCCTGCTCAGCGGGCCGTTCCGATTCCTCGCCTCGCCCGCCGATGAGGACCCGGCGATCGCACCGCACGCCATCGCGACCCGCCTCGCCTTCATGCTCACCGGCGGGCCGCCCGATGCGGAACTGCGCCAGCTCGCCGCCGAGGGGAAACTCCGCGATCCCGCCGTGCTCGACACTCAGGTGGACCGCCTGCTCGCCGATCCGCGCCTTGGGAATTTCTCCGAGCCCTTCGTCGTCCAGTGGCTGGAAATGGAGCAGCCGATCACCGTGCTGATGGACGATCTGCGCCAGGTGGACTTCCTTTTCGGCCGCTATCTCAAGGAATCGATGCGCACCGAAACGGTCGCCTATTTCCAAACCATGCTGGCCAAAAACCGCCCGGCGCGCGAGCTGGTGGACAGCCATTGGACGGTGATGAACGACAGCCTCGCCCGGCATTACGGCTATCCCGGCATCGACGGCAGCGCCTTCCGCGCCGTTTCCCTCCGCAAGGACGACCCGCGTGGCGGCGGCATCCTCGGCCACGCGGGCATCCAGTCGATGCTCACCTGGATGGGCGACAACTGGGTGATCTACCGCGGGGCCTGGGCGCTGCGCCACATCCTCGACATGCCCCCGCCACCGGCTCCGCTCGAAGTGCCGGAACTCGATCTGTCCGGCGACAACCGCCACAAGCCGTTCCGCGAACTGCTCCGCCAGCATCAGGAAGATCCGAATTGCACCGTTTGCCACAAGCACATGGATCCGTTGGGCTTCGCTTTCCAAAACTTCGATCCCGCCGGCCGCTGGCGGGAGGTCGAATTCAGCCGCTATATCAAAAATGAAATCGACGGGAAAATCCAGTGGCTGGGCGACGGCGAAACCCGCCCGGTGGACACCCTCGGCCGCCTCCCGCGCGGTGAGGAGTTCACCACCTTCGCCGAGTGCAAACAGCTCATCGCCACTCATTACATGGACGATGTGGTCGCCGGCTGGATGAAAAACCTCGTCATCTACGGCACCGGCCGCCAGCCGGACGTGGACGATCTCGCCGCCATTCGCGAAATGATCAAACAACACAAGGCCGCCGGCCACCCCGTCCGCGACCTCCTCAAGGCGCTCATCCGCTCGCGGGTGTTCCTCGATCGGTAAGAACTCTCGCCATCCTCCGGTAGCCTTCCTTTCATCCCGAATCTCCGCCCATGAATCCGAAAAACCCACTCATCTCACGGCGCGGCGTCTTGCGCGGTCTCGGCGCCACCCTCGCGCTGCCCTGCCTCGAAGCCATGGGCGGACGCACCCTCGC
>JBBSJY010000200.1:0-8638 GCA_038256845.1 Verrucomicrobiales bacterium
AGTTTCTCCGAGTCCATCAGGGTTTCGAGTTCCTTGGGCACGGTGGCTGGAAACGCCTTGATGTTGAGCAGGGTGGCCGCCAGCTCCAATTTCCAGAGGGCGAAAAGGCTCACCACAATCAGCACAGATATGAAATTCCAGTCGCTCATCGCCGGGATGATGCACGGGGGAAGGCTGGCGGCAAGTGTGGCCGCTGCCAGGCTGCGAGGGAACCTGCCGGAGCGCCGGCGTGGGGGTGATTCCGTCGCATCGCTCCGTCCCGGGGAATGGGAATTTCCCGGAATTTTGCCGGAAATTTGGGAAGAAAGCGGCCCGGATTGAGCGTTGCCGTGGCTACAATCGCCCCCTATGGTCTCCGCCTGCCCATGGTGAATTTTCTGTCCTGCCGTTACCTGATTCCACTCGCTTGGGTGGTATCCCTTCCGGCCCATACCCAGACGTTGCCAGCTCAGGAGATCGCAGCGGTGGATAACTCCTCATCGCGCCAGCCGGCTTCCGAAGCGGTGGCCCGGACCGCGGC
Source organism: Verrucomicrobiales bacterium (assembly GCA_038256845.1). Taxonomy (GTDB): domain Bacteria; phylum Verrucomicrobiota; class Verrucomicrobiia; order Verrucomicrobiales; family Akkermansiaceae; genus Luteolibacter. The sequence goes on from JBBSJY010000200.1 coordinate 521, forward strand.
CGACGGGTCCATTCTCACCCGCAGGGATGCCCGGACGATCACGCTCAAGATTCCCGCACCCAGAGGCTTGATCGTGGACCGTGAGGGCGAGCCGTTTGCGCAGAACAAGGTCGCCTACCAGGTGGCGTTGCAGTTTCCGCAATTCGAAGTGGCGGACCGGGACTTCGTCGTCCACTGGGCGCGAACCCGGCTGAACGCTTTGGAGGGGCTCGTTGGGAAGTCCAACACCAAGACGGACGACGAGCTATACGATCATTACCGGCATCGCCGCTGGCTGCCATTGCTGGTGAGCGGATTGCTGGATGACGAGGAGGCGGAAGGAGCGGAGAGAAGTTTGCCCTCCGGATTGGTTCTTCACCCGATTTATGCAAGGCATTATCCGCACGGTGAATTGGCCGCGCACATCATCGGCTATTCGGGGAGCGTCGGGAAGTTGCCCACCGGCCCGATCAATTTCAACGAGCCGCTGTGGGAGGAATCCGAGGGCCGCGCCGGATTTGAGAAATTGTTCAACCGGCAGCTGGCAGGCGAGGACGGCATGAAGCGGCTGTTGTTCGACGAAAACGGCAACAAACAGCTGGAGGAGCAGGTGAAACGCCCACGGGCGGGCGGAACCCTGGTGACAACGCTCAATCTCAGGTGGCAGAAGTTGGCTGAGGATGTCCTGCGGAAAGGTACGCGGCGGGGCGCGTTTGTGGTCATTGATGCCGTCACAGGGGAGGTGCTGGTGATGGCTTCCCGGCCGAGTTTTGATCTGAACCTCTTCATACCCGGCATCGGTGAGAAGGAGTATCAGGAATTGCGGGATGATCCCGCGAGCCCGCTATACGGCCGCGCGTTTCAATCGAACTATCCACCCGCTTCGGCATTCAAGCCGATCATCGCGCTCGCCGCTTTGAACAACGGAGTCGTGACAGAGAACTCGACCATTTATAGCGGCGCTTCGCTCCGCGTCGGCAACACCACCATGAAAAACTGGTCGAAGGTGCCGGAGGGTTCGATCAATGTTCGCCGCGCGCTGGCCCGCTCGACCAACACATGGTTTTACCAAGTGGGAATCAATGTCGGACCGTCGGCCTTTCTCGGCGTGTCGCGGCGTCTGGGCTACGGCGAACGCACCGGGCTGCCGCTGATCGGCGAGACGCCGGGGCTGGTGCCCAATGACGAGTACATGTTGAAGAAGCACAACCGGCGGATCCTTAATGGCGACACCGCCAACATGGCGATCGGGCAGGGGGATCTGCTCGCGTCGCCGCTCCAGGTAGCGCAGGGAATGGCAGGAATCGCCAACGGCGGCGTGTTGCCAAAGCTGCAATTGATCCGCCAGATTCAAGACACGCGCGGACGCGTCGTGCAGGCCGCCATTCCCGAGCGGAAACATTGGCTCGGAATTGATGCGAAAGCGGTGGAAATCGTCCGGGGAGGCATGCATGACGTGGTTTCCAAGGGCTACGGCACCGGAACCAGAGCCGGATTGAGTTATACGACGCTGGCAGGGAAAACCGGGACCGCCCAGTGGGGGCCTCCTTCGAAAAACCAGCGGTTGGCATGGTTCGCCGGGTTTCTGCCTCACGACAATCCTCGATACGCGTTCGCGGTGCTCTACGAAGGACGCCCGGGCGAGACCGTCTCCGGCGGACGCATGGCCGCGCCAATGGTGAAGAACTTTTTTGAACCGCTCGAAGACGAGATCAAGGACATCATTGCACCTCCCAAGAAAGCGCTGGTGGTGATCGACGAGGCCGAGGGGCTGGTGGAGGGCGACGAGATCCCCGCGCCGCTGGACGTGATCGAGGAATCTCCGGTCGAGGGTCCGCTCCGTGCCTTGCCTGTGGATATGCTTCCAGGCGAGGAACCTGAGGCCGCAATGGAGGACAACCCGCTTGAAATCCTGCCGGACGGTCCGGTGGCGCCGATCGAAGGACCGAGGCCCATGAGAGCCATTCCGGTCACTGAAGATGAAATCATCGAGGATGCCTTCGATCCACCGGATGAACTGATCGACGACGGACTGGACGGGTTGGAGGAGCCCTGACCGACCGGTTGTCAGGCTATTTGGTTGGTGGGCTAATGGATCGCGGAGTTTGGAGTTCATGAGTCTGATGGCGGCGGAGCGGCTGTCGCCGTAGCGCTCGGGTACCCGCTCCATGGTGCCCGAGCCGGGCGCGCCGCTGGGCCTGGTGGCAGAGGGAATGGAGCGGAGCGACTGGGAATTCACGCAGTAGGATTTCGTTGTGCCGCGTTCGACCCGCTGGATTTTGATTTCGACATGATGCGAAAAAAGGCGGGAAACACCTTCACGCCCCGACAGATGCAACCTTTACACTGATCTCCAGATTGGCGTTCTGACAACTTGGCCACGCAAGAGCCGGCCGGCGGACAGGAAAGACCATCGGGGCATTCCACTTCCGATCACGCCGACCGGCCATTGTTTGGGGGAGAACCGGCTGATTGGGCGGGATGTGATTGGGCCCCATGAAAAATGGAACCGTTCGCACCAGACCGCGCGGTCATTCATGGAGCTCTAAGGAAACTGCGATCATTGAGCACTTTGGGAACGCGGGAAAAACTATCGCTGGGCCAAGCTCCGGTTGTCTTCTGGCAGCCGGACGGAGGTCGGTCCGCCCTGATGAACGGCCACAATCATCTTATCCTGTTTTGACCAAAGTTTGATGTGTTTGGTCGGAAGGGTGTGGGTGCCCGCGGCTTCCTCAAACGTGACCACGGCGGGAGTGATCCAACTGCGGTTTTTTTCCAGAAATTCCGCCCAAGTGAGAAGTTGTCCCACTGCTTTCGCACCCACCAGTGACCGGAGGCCGGCAGGCAGATGGACGACGGCGCCGCTGGGAACGAGTGTCCAGTGCGTGCCGTCATGGAGGGTCACCGTCGATTCAACATTCCCTGGCGTCGGGGCGGTCCTATCACGATGTTTCGTTTGTTCCGCCGTTGGGACAGCGGTAATCGGCGGCTGGGCGGGAACCGCAAGGGCACCCGTGGCGAGGGCCAAGAGGATAAGTGATGCTTTCATTGGATTGGGGGGAGTTGGATGTCGCTTCTCGCGAAGTGACGGACGTATCAAAGCGATCCGCCGCAAAAGCTCAAGTGGCGCAATGCAATCCTACGTGATCGCGTGACAGTTCGATAGGGAGTGGCCGCCAATCACCGGGAGTCTCAAGTGGCCTATAACCAGTGATATGGGAGATGATCAGCACACGATGACATCGATTGCCAGGCACGTAGTGCTTAAGGGTCTGAATATTCAAGTTGGCTTAATAGATATTCGTTCACGCGTCTCTAGCAGCGATTATCTAGCAGAGCTGAGATCCCGGATCGACGGCCTATCGATCCGCTAGCGTGCGATTCCGGGCCGGATGAGGTGGCACGGCGAAACCCTCACTTTCCTTCGGCTTTCGCTCATGTCGGGCAAAGCGACGAAGGGGAACTTCGGTATCGACGCAATTGCCGCGGATTTCCAGCGTGGCTGGGATTGGTCAGCAACTTCGGAAGCCATGGCGGCTTCCCCTTCAAATGGGCGCTGCCCTGGCTGCGGGAAAGCCGCTTGGGAGTTGCCGGAGGGCAAACTGGCTCCTGTGGGTTGCCGCTTGCGGGGCGGGCGGGGATCGTGTGAGGTGCGCGCGTGTTCGCCACATACGTACATGATCTGGATCCGGTGGCGCTGCCGATTGTCGGCGGCTTTGCCCTGCGGTGGTATGGCCTGGCCTATCTGGCGGGGTTTCTCGCTGGCTTTTTGCTGCTCAGGCAACTGGCGCGGCGGCGGCTCTGGGTGCTGCAGCCGGAGAAGACGGCGGATTTCATCGCCGCGGCCGCCTTGTTCGGCGTGTTTTTGGGCGGGCGGATCGGATATGTCCTTTTCTATCATGTCCCGGCCCGGGGCTGGGGTTCGCTCGCGGAGGACCCGTTGTTGGTTTTCAAGGTGTGGGAGGGGGGGATGGCAAGCCATGGTGGCATTCTGGGGCTGATGGTTTTTACGTGGTTCTACGCGCGGAGGACGAAGGTTTCGTGGCCCGGACTGGGCGACGGTCTCTGTGTGGTGGCTCCGTTGGGGCTGCTCTTCGGCCGGATTGCCAATTTCATCAATGGCGAGCTGTATGGCCGGGATGCGGCGGGCGTGGCCTGGGCGGTGAAGTTTCCCCTGACCCTGATGGATCGCGATTCTCCGGAATCGCTGCGCTTTGAGGAAGCTGCTGCCGCGGCGGCAGATGCGGACCCCGCGCTCGCGGCGGCCTATCAGTCGGTGGATTCGCCCGGCTATTTCGAAGCGATGCTCGCCGCGAACCGGAAATCCGACGAGGTTTCGAACGCGATCTCACCCTATCTGGAGCCCCGCCATCCGTCGCAGCTTTACGAAGCACTGCTGGAAGGTGCGGTCCTTTTCGCAATCCTTTGGTGGGTGCGGGTGCGGTATCCGAGCGCTCCGCACGGGCTGCTGACGGGTCTGTTTTTCGGCCTGTATGCGATTTTCCGGATCTTCGCGGAACAATTCCGCGAGCCGGACTCCGCCTGGGTGGTGGAAAACGTGCTGACTAAGGGCCAGTTCCTCTCGATCTTCATGTTGGTGATCTCCGCGGCTTTCCTGCTCTATGCCTGGAGGGGCCGCAAGTCCGCAGATGTACGTTGATCAGTCGGGAAACGGTCTGCCGGTTTCCTGTTCCCATGCCTTCCTGAGCTTCGAGCCGATCGCGCTTTCCAACGCCTGCTGCCAGTCCTCATCGCTGCGGATCACCGGCAAACGCGGCAAAATCCGCTCCGGAAGTTCGTCACGACTGAGGGCGGATTCCGCGCGGAAATAGTCGCCTGCGGTGCGTTCCGGCCCGATGACCCGGGAGACGGTGCGACCGAGCCCGAGCAGCGCCGCATGCACCCACCGGCCGCCAAGGTCCGGGCAGAGGATTTCCCCGACGCAGTGACTGGCGAAAACGCCCGGCCCGTCACCGAAATCGATTTCCCAGCCTTCCGAGCGGTAAACCGATCCCTCGGCCTGCCAGCGGTCTGCGAGGCGCGGAAGCAGCCAGAATCGGACCGCTTCCCCGGCGTCGTCCGGTGAAACATTCAGCCGGATCCGGGTGTCGGCCAGTCCGCGGAGCTGTCGCATCGTTGTCAGGACGATGGCGCGGTAGCGGTTCGCGGCTTCGGCGGCACCGGTTTGCGGGATCATTTCCGGCAGAACCCGGCCCGCCAGGGGCTCGTGGACGTGGAATGTGAGCAGGTGCACGACCGCAGGATCCGCTCGGGTGGCTCCGAGGCCAAGTCATCAAACGAGAAAGTAGTTAGGTTTTGCTAATGGTACACGTTTGAAAACAATCTTGCCCACGGGGGGCGGCGGAGAGATGCTCCCGCGAGCGGAAAAACCGATGGCACACAGGGACAACAAGAAGCGTGGCGAGCTGCCGGAGCCTGGAAAGTGGTCGGGCGAGATCAGCGGGATCATTCTGATTGCCTCGGGCTTGGCGCTGATGCTTTCGCTGGTTTCCTACAGCCCGGCGGACCTGCCGGCATGGGGGTTTCTGGAGCCATTTGCGGACAAGTCGGGGGTCGAGGGATCGAACCTGATCGGTCCGGTGGGCGGAGTGCTGGGTTTCATGCAGGTCCTGCTGTTTGGGGCGGCGGGCTGGCTTCTGCCGGTCGGGCTCATTTGGTTCGGCGTGGTAAAGCTGGGTTCACACGGACGGCTCTGGCCGCGGGTGATTCTCGGATTTCTGGTCATGTTGCTGGCCGGGGCGACCTGGCTGCATGCGGCGGATTTCTTTTTCAAGGAGTGGGCTCATCGCTGCCGCATCCACAGCCCCGGCGGGGTGATCGGCCATGGCTTGGGCGGCTTTTTCCTTTCCAATGTGATTGGAAGGTGGGGGACCCTCATCCTGACCTCGGCAGTGTATCTGGTGGCGATGATTCTGGTGACGGGTCAGCAACCGGTCGGGTTTGCCAAATCCTGCTATTCGCTTGTCAGGATGAAATACGCGGTCTGGCGGGAAAGCCGCAGCGTGTCGGGAAAAATCGCCGCCCGGGAGGCGGAAATGTTGGCGGAAAGGGAACGCCAGCGCGAGCAGCGCCGCACGGATCGGGAGGTGGCCAAAGCCGCGGTGGCAGCGAAATCCGCCGACGAGAGCCCGCAATCGATGCTGCCCCTGCGCGAGGTCCCCACACCGCAGATCATCGACGCCTCCCAACGCCGTTCCGCCGACCCGGGCTTCCCGGGAACGAAGCCTTTCGAGCGAAAGAAGGCCGGCCACCAGTTTCTTTCCGTATCCGGTTTCGAAGATTACGAACTGCCGGGCTTCGATCTGCTCGATGTGGACGATTCGCCGGAAGCGCCCGAGGCCAACCGCGATGAACTTCTCGCCACCCAGCGGATCATCGTCGATACGCTCAAGGCTTTCGGCATCGATGTGACGCCTGGCGATATCACCCGCGGCCCGACGATCACGCGATACGAAATCTATCCCTCCACCGGCCTCCGGGTTTCGCGCATCTCGCAACTGGAGGCGGACCTCGCCCGCGCCACCTGCGCGGAACGGATCAACATCCTCGCGCCGATTCCGGGCAAGGACACCGTGGGCATCGAGCTCGCGAACTTGCAAAAAGTCGCCGTGCCGCTTCACGAATTGCTGCACGATCCCGAATTCCGTTCGGCGAAGAAGAAGATTCCGCTCGCGCTTGGGAAGGATGTGTATGGCAAAACGGTGATTGGCGATCTGGCCGCGATGCCTCACCTGCTGGTCGCGGGGGCGACGGGTTCCGGGAAGTCGGTTTGTATCAATTCGATCATCGCGTCGATGTTGTTCAAATTCGGTCCGGATGAACTGCGCTTCATCATGGTCGATCCGAAGGTGGTCGAGATGCAGATGTATAACAAGTTGCCGCATCTCGTGGTGCCGGTGGTGACGGATCCGAAAAAGACGGTTGCCGCGCTCAAGTGGGTGGTCAACGAGATGGAAAAACGATACCGGATTTTCGCCAAGGAGGGGGTCCGGAATTTCGACAGCTTCAACGCCCGGCCGAGGCCGGAAAAACAGGTGTCGGCGGTGGAGCCGCTGGCGGAGGACATGGTTGATAGGACTCCCCCGGAGGCAATGCCGGCGGCGGAGGAGACTTCCATTCCCGACAGCCATCAGCCTCCGCCCTGGTCGATCGATGACGTGGATGACGAGCAGATCGAATCCATCGCCACCGCTTTGGAATCCGGCGAACTCGGCCCGGAAGCGGATGAGGACGACCCGGAATTCGAGATCGACGAGGAGAAGATCCCCGACCGTTTTCCATACATCGTGGTGCTCATCGACGAGCTCGCCGACCTCATGCAAACGGCTCCCGCCGACGTGGAAATGTGCATCGCACGGATCGCCCAGAAGGCCCGGGCCGCGGGCATCCACCTCATCATTGCCACGCAGACGCCGCGGGCGGATGTGGTCACCGGTATCATCAAGGCGAACATCCCGTGCCGGATCGCCTTTCAGGTCTCCTCGGCGCTGGATTCGCGGGTCATCCTCGATACCAAGGGCGCGGACAAGCTGGTCGGCAAGGGCGACATGCTCTACCTGCCGCCCGGCTCCGCCAAATTGGAGCGCGCCCAAGGTGCCTTCGTGACCGATGCCGAGATCGAGCGGATCATCGAGCATTGCGCGGCGCAGGGAGCCCCGCGGTTCGAGACCGACATCCACGCGTCCATCAACGCCAGCGCCGAGGACGAGGAGGACGAGGTGTCCGACGCCGATGAGGAGCTGATCATGAAATGCATCGAGGTCGTGCGCCAGGAGCAGAAGGCCAGCACGTCCTTGCTCCAGCGGCGGCTGCGCCTCGGCTACACCCGCGCCGCGCGGATGGTGGACATCCTGGAACAACGCGGCATCGTCGGCCCCGGCGAGGGCGCGAAGGCTCGCGAAGTCTTCCTGAAATAGGCCGCTGCGGCCGTCTTCCGAAATTTCCGCGCGGCGTCGATTTTTCCGGTTGTCAAATCCCGCGCCCGCCCGCTTACTCCCCGTCCGCCCGCAAGGGTGGATGTGAGGCCCGATAGCTCAGTTGGTAGAGCAGCGGATTGAAAATTCGCGTGTCGCTGGTTCGAATCCGGCTCGGGCCACCTTGTAAAGCAACAGGTTGTGG
>JBBSJY010000201.1:0-8573 GCA_038256845.1 Verrucomicrobiales bacterium
CGGATCAGCGCGTTTCCTTTCAAGATTTCGGACTTCCGTCCCGCCATCCTCACCAGTTCCATCATGGTCTCTCAGACCGGGCCGATCAAGAATTGGGACGTGGCGCCCTTGTTCTCGGTGCTGCTGCCCCCCGAGTTGTCCAGCCTGCTGATCAAGGATACCGGCGGCAATGGCATGGGCGACATCTGGGAAATGGAGCATTTCGGCGCGTCCCACCGGGACCCGGATGGCGACCAGGACGGCGACGGCCAGTCCAACCTCTTCGAATTCCTCGCCGGCACCTCGCCCGTGGACGGCACCGACTTCTTCCGGAGTTCCGTGCTCCCCGAGACCGGCGGGGGCGTCACGCTCACCTGGCCCTCAGTGCCCGGCCGGTCATACGCCGTGGAATCCTCCGCAGACCTCACCCATTGGGAGCATCTGGAAATGGTCACGGCTGATGGCGAAACTTGCAGCCACCTCATCGGCCCACCCGCCCCGCGACCCCTATTTCTCCGCCTCCGGATATTCTCCCCGCCCTGACCCGGCACCGCCGACCCGGCCCGCCCCCACCGTCCGGCGCGGAACTTGCTCGCCCCGGCCGAAGGGCGTCTCCAGCATGCCGCCCATGGTGCCGGAGCTTCACGAATCATCTCCCGTCTCCGGCAACGACATCCGACTCGTTTACACCCTCACCGCGGAGGATTGGCGTGACTATCATGACGCCCTCATGCCCGCCAATCTCGGCTACTCCCCATGGTCCTATTACTTCAATATTCTCGGCACCAACGGTCTTTTGTTCGGCTTCGGGTATGTCTGCACCATCCAGCTCGAGACAGCTATTCCCGCTCTTGTGGCGATCGTCTTCGCGGCGCGCAACATTGGAGAAACCGTCCCCATTTCCCGCATCCGCCGTAAAATGATCGAGCAACAGGCCGCCTCAATCGCACCCTACGAAATCACCCTGGAAATCAGCGGTGGCGGCCTGCTGGAAACCGCCCACGGGATCACCTCATTCTGCCCATGGTCTTCCGTCACACGTGTCGAGACCTACAAGGGCGTCACCATTGTCCATCTTGCCTCCGGGCAGGTCGCCACCGTGCCCCATCACGCGCTCGGCCCCCTCGGGCTGGGGCCGGAGGAATTCGCCACCGGCTTGAGACTCCGCGGCAGCCTCCCCGCTGACGGGCCCGGGCGTGCCTGATCTTACCGGCACCTCGGATCACCCCTTGCCCCGCCGCCGCAGCGCTTCGGCTTTCCTGTGCGAAGCCCCGACCCGCATGCGCATCCCCGCCCTCGTCCTCTCCGCCGCCGCCCTGCCCGCCTTCGCCCGCGCGGAAACATTTCCCGCCGCCCATGGCTTGGAGCGCACGCTCGTCGCCCGCGAGCCGCTGACAACCCCCTTTTCCCGGTCCTCCGGTCCGGCCCAACGGCTGTTTCAGGTGCCTCCCGCAAAAAGCAAATTCCTAGCAGTAACCGGTGCCCCCGGGACGTCCGAGGGTCGGGAGGCTCTATCGGCTAACGCTCGATTGCTCCCATATCAATAAATAGGTCTGCAAGCATCCCACCCGTTCCGCGTGGAGGGCAGAATCGGCGATTCCGGTCAGCCCCTGGTCACGCACTCACGGGTTTTGTGGCCGTGCGTCTCGGTCTGTTGGCCGGAAGGTTGGCGATTCTACCGATCTTCGGGGCGGATGGGCGGAAAAAGCATGCGGCCCGCAAGAGCCTGCGGGGCCGCGACGTATAGCCGGGGCGTGAGCGTTTTCGCGATGATCCGGGGTTCAATTTGGTCGCTGTGCATGATTTTCTCGTGCTTTCCCGCGCTGGCCCGCGCGTCGGAGGAGACGAAGGCGGCGCTCCGCATTTTCCGGGACGAGTGCATCCGCTGCCACAAGCCCGGCAAGGAGAAGGGCGGATTGCTGCTTCATGATCATGGTAAAATGCTCGCCGGTGGCGACAGCGGCGAGGTGGTTGTGCCTGGAAATGCGGGTGAAAGCCTGCTGCTTCAGCTGGTACGGGAGGATGGCGATCCGCACATGCCGCCAAAAAATCAGCTGAGCGGAGGGGAAATCGAGTCCTTGGAAAAATGGATCGAGCAAGGGGCGGCGTGGGACGAATCGGTTTTCGACGAGCTTCCTCCGGCCCGCGAGGTGACTCTGGGAACCATGCACGGGAGCTATCAACCGGTGCTGGCGATCGCCCTCTCGCCCGATGAGTCGCGGCTGGCGGTGGCAAGGGCCAATGGCGTGGTTTTACTTGATCTGACCCAGGAGGAGCGACCGGTGGTGGCGCGGCTGGCGGAACATCTGGAACCGGTTCAATCGCTGGTCTGGACGCCGGATGGCACCCATCTGATCGCGGGGGGCTTTCAGCGCATCGTCGTCTGGGATGTCGCGACGAATGAAACGCGATGGGTCGAGGCCCCGCTGATCGGCCCGGTCACCGCGATGGCCGTCGGCGGTGACGGGCCTGCCTTGTTTGCGGCTGACGGAGAGATTGGAGGGGCGGGCTTTGTCCATGAATTCGGGATTCCTTCCGGAGAACACCGCGCGACCTGGAAGGCTCATGACGACACGATCTACGCGATGAATTTGTCTCCTGACGGGAGCCGGCTGCTGACCGGAAGCGCCGACAAACTGGTCAAGCTGTGGGAGTTGGAATCCCGCGAACAGGCCGCCGTTTTCGAAGGACACACCAACCATGTGCTGGCGGTGGCGTTCGATCACGATGGTGGCCGGATCGCCTCGGCAGGCGCCGACCAGGAGATCAAATTGTGGGATCTGGATTCCACCGAGCAGATCATATCGATCGGCACGAGGAAATCCACCTATGTGGGGCTGGATTGGATCGACGCCGGGAAGTCGCTGGTCGCGATCACGGAAAATGGAAGCGGCAGCATCTACACCGAATTCAAAGTGCATGAAGGCACCGAGAGCAGCACCGGCGCGAAGGAGAAGGCACTGATTTCGGCCGGCAAGGAGCTGACCGGCGTCCGTGCAACTGCCGACGGGAAACGGATTTTCGCAGGGGGCTTTGATGGAAATGTGCATGAATGGGATGGGAAAACCGGAAGAATCCACGCCTTGATCCCGTTACAGAAGGAGTCGCCCGATCCCTGATTTCCGGCTCCGGTCCGACCGGCCCGCGCATCCATCTTGTTGAAATGTTCCGAACCTTCCCGCTGCTCCTTCTTTCATGCTCTGCTTTGACGGGGCATGGCGCGGAGGGGCAACGGGTCAGCTTCGCAAATGACGTGATGCCGCAACTGAGCGCGGCGGGGTGTGCGGCAGGAAGCTGCCACGCCAAGCCGGAGGGCCAGAACAACTTCAGCCTCTCGATTTTCGGCTATGATTTGCGGCGCGATTATTTCGAGATCGTCCGTGAAAACCGCGGACGGAGGATTTTTCCGGCGGCACCCGAGGAAAGCCTGCTGTTAAAGAAGGCGACCGGGGCGATTCCCCATGAAGGGGGCAAGGTGATCGATTCCGGCGGCGAGGCCTACCAAACATTGCTCAGCTGGATCCGGCAGGGAGCGCCATTCCGTCATCCCGATGAAGCCACGCTGGAGGCGGTTGAGGTTTCTCCCGGCGATCAGATCTACCAGAAGGGAGCCAGCCGGCAGATCAAGGTCACCGCCCGTTACTCGGATGGGAACGAGCGGGACGTGACAACACTTGCGGATTTCTTGTCCCAAAACACCGAAATGGCCAAAGTTGACAAGCAGGGTCTGGTGACGATCGGCAATCTCAGCGGGGAAGGGGTGCTGGTGGTGCGGTACATGGGACATGTGAATGTCATGCGGATCACGGTGCCGTCGGAAACGGAACTGCCGGAGGACCTGTTTGCGAGGCTGCCACTTCAAAACGAAATCGACCGGCTGGCTTACGAGCGGCACCGCAAACTGGGTTTGCTGCCATCGGCAACCTGCACTGACGGCGAGTTTATCCGACGGGTATCGCTTGATCTGATTGGGAAGCTTCCGACCGCCCGCCAGGCAGAGGATTTCATCAACGACGCCGATCCGGACAAACGGGAGGAACTGGTGGATTTTTTCTTAGATGATGCCAATTACGCCGACCACTGGGCGGTGCAGTGGGGCGACATGATCCGGCCGAATCCGTCGCGGGTGGGAGTCAAGCCGGTTTACTTGTTAGATCAATGGATCCGGCAAGCATTCCGGCGAAACATGCCTTACGACCAGATGGTCCGCGAGCTTCTGACTGCCCGTGGCAGCAGCCATCAGGATGGTCCTGTTGCCGTTTTCCGAGACAAGCGGGAGCCGGTGGATGCCAGTTCGTTCGTGAGCCAGATTTTTCTCGGGGTCAGGCTGGATTGCGCGAAGTGCCATCACCATCCGAGTGAGAAATGGACGCAGACGGATTACTATCAACTGGCGGCGTTTTTCGGTCAGATGAAGCGCAAGGGGCAGGGGATCTCCGCACCCATTTCGGGTGAACCGGAATACTGGTGGCATGGCGGTAGCGGGAGTGTCTCACACCCCGTGACCGAAGAGGTTCTGGTGCCCAAGCCACCTGATGGACCGGAGATGCCCTATGTGGAGGGAAAAGATCCACGCGAGATGCTGGTGGATTGGATGACGGGTCGCGACAACCCGTTCTTCGCCAAGGCGATTGTCAACCGGGTTTGGTCGCATTTCCTTGGCAGGGGTATTGTGGACCCGGTCGATGATTTTCGTGTCTCCAATCCGCCGACCAACGAGCCGCTGCTTGATTGGTTGGCGAATGACTTTGTGGAGTATGGATTCGATCTCAAGCGCCTGATGCGGACCATCGTCACTTCAAACATCTATCAGCTGAGTTCAACGCCGAACGAGCACAACGTGGCGGATATCACCAATTATTCCCGCTTTCTCAAGCGGAGGATCGGCGCGGAGGTTTTGCTGGATGCCGTCAGCGACTTAACAGGTGTCCCCGATTCGTTTCAGGGCCTGCCGGACGGTTCGCGGGCCGTCCAGACGTGGAATCACAAGCTACCCTCCGATTTCCTGGACGCCTTCGGGAGACCGGATGCGAGCCAGGAGTGTCCATGCGAACGCGACCGGAAATCGAGCGTGGTGCAGGCGCTGCATCTGATGAATTCAAGCGCTTTGCAAACGAAACTCGGCAACGGGGAAAGCTGGCCGAGCCGGCTGGCAAAAGAAGATCTCCCGGCGGCCGAGCTGGTGAAGAAAGTTTATCTCGCCGCCTACAGCCGCCTGCCGGAAGCCGGCGAGTTGAGTGCCGCGGAGCAATATTTCCAAGGCGAAGGGATCACGAGCCAGGTGGCCATCGAGGACTTGGTGTGGGCGCTGGTCAATTCCGCAGAATTTGTCTTTAATCACTGAGCTACCATGAGTAAGAAGATTTCCTATAACTGCGACGGCATCGGGCGCCGCAACTTTCTCCAACTCGGGTTCGGAGCCATCGGCGGCCTTGCCTTCGCGGACATTCTGGCAATGAGGGCCGAGGCGGCCCAAGCCCGGGGAAAAGCGAGTCCGGATGAGATTAACTGCATCCTTGTTTGGCTCGATGGCGGTCCATCCCATTACGAGACATTCGATCCAAAGCCCGACGCGCCGAAAGAGATCCGCGGTGAATTCAAATCCATCCCCACTTGTATTCCGGGTGTCCATTTCAGCGAACATCTTCCGAAGCTGGCGAAGTCATTCGACAAATTTACGGTGGTTAGGTCCATCTGCCACAAAGACCCGAACCACGGCGGCGGCAATCATTATATGATGACGGGAAGGCCGACACCAGTACCGGTGGGCTGCGGGGCATTCGTGAGCTTTCATCCATCGTTCGGTTCGATGGTTTCAAGCACCCGCGGGACCCGCGCCGGACTGCCCGCGTATCTCAGCCTGCCATCAGTGACCCGATCGGGCGGGCCGAGTTTTCTCGGGGCGCAACACGCTCCGTTTGTCATCGGCGGGGACCCCAACAAGAAAGGCTTCCGGGTCAGGGATGTGGCGATTCCCCCGGAGATCAGCGAGGGCAGGGCGGTCGGGCGCAATCAACTGAGAGCGTCGCTTGACCGGCTTCAACGGATCAAGGATGGAATGGCGGATGATCCCACCGTCGGCTTCGATCATTTTTATGAACAGGGAATGGAACTGGTCACCTCCGCGACCGTTCAGGAAGCCTTCGACCTGGAAAAGGAATCCGACGCGACGCGGGATTTGTACGGCCGGCACGACTTTGGGCAGCGGCTGCTGCTTGCCCGCCGCCTGGCGGAAGTGGGCGTGTCTTTCACCGTCGCCCACTGGGGGGGCTGGGACCATCACAAGGGAATCATGAAAGCATACAAGGATAATTACATGCCCAAGCTCGATGAGGGGTTGAATGGCTTGATCACGGACCTGGGCCAGCGGGGCATGTTAGATAGCACGCTGGTGATTTGTCTCGGGGAATTCGGGCGGACGCCGAAAGTCAACAAGGATGCCGGCCGGGATCATTGGCCGAATGCGATGAGTGTTTTGATGGCCGGCGCGGGAATTCCCGGCGGACAGATAGTCGGCGCGACTGATCCCAAAGGATATTATGCGGCGGAAAACATCTATTCACCGGAAGATTTCGCGGTTTCACTCTACTCCAAGCTGGGCATCGATCCACACCAGGTGCTGATGTCCAATACCGGGCGGCCGACGCATCTGGTCAACGGCGGCAAGCGTATCAAAGAGCTTTTCGCGTGAGGCCGCCAATTGTATTGCTGGCATGGGTCCCGTTCTGTGGTGTCGCGCCGGCCGCGCCTCCGAAGGTTGATGCGTTGTTTCCTTCAGGGGGGCAAATTGGGACGGAGTTTCTGGTGACGGCGGCCGGCAAGATCGAAGGGGAGCCGCAGTGGTGGACAGACGCCCCGGGGGTTGAATTCAAGCCGACGGATCAACCGGATGAATGGAAAGTTGCCATATCTCCGGACACTCCCGCGGGATTGTATCAGATCATTTTGTATAACGGAGAAGGGGCAGCTCCCACCCGCTGGTTCAGTGTGGGTAAATTTCCAGAGACCGCGGAAGTGGAGCCAAACGACGAACTGGCCAAAGGGCAGGTAGTTGAGAATCTGCCAATCTGCATCAACGGCCGCCTCGACAAGGCGGGAGATGTGGATGGGTATCAGTTGTCTCTGAAGGCCGGAGAGACATTGGTGGCAATGGCCGAGGCTTATACCCTCGGGTCGCCGGTGGATGTTCTGGCGCATGTGGTCAATCCGGGAGGAGTGCGGGTGGGGACATTCAGCGATGGGCGGAATTTGGATCCACTCATTGCTTTCACCGCACCTGCGGATGGATTCTATACTTTGCAAATCGCCGGGTTCGCCCATCCGCCGGCCGCCGATGTCGAGTTTGCCGGAGGTCCTGCCGTGGTTTACCGGCTGCATCTCACCACGGGTCCGGTCGTTACCCATATTCATCCTGCGGTATGGGTTGCGGATGAAACAGCCGGGGTGGAAGCGCACGGCTTCAACTTGGATGGCACGGCGCGCATCCATTCGATTGTCCCGCGGCCCCGGCGCGGGCCGGGTGATTTCGTTTTGGTGGATCTGCCGCACACCATTATGCCGGTGCAGGCGGTATATCATGAGGGTCCGCTCATGAGGGAGCCCGAAGAAGCGGCAACACCTGCCGGGCCCGGGGTGACCGGCGGCTTGCTGGCGGATGAGGATCGTTATGCCATTGAAATGTCGAAGGGCCAGCGGCTGGAAGCCAGGGTGTGGGCGAAGTCGCTCGGCTTGCCGCTCGACGCCAGTCTTCGGATTGAGGATCCGGACGGAAAGGCGATCGCTACCGTCGATGATTTCGATGGCCAGCCGGATCCGCTCGTCCAGTGGACCGCCGGAGCGGATGGCGTTTACCAAATCGTTGTTCACGGGACGATGCGCCGGGAGGGAGAGGCCTTTCATTATGTTCTTGGAATCGGCGAACCGGTGCCGTCATGGCGGGCCACATTCGCGGATCCGAAGGCATTGATTCTTGATGCCGGTGAATCCGTGACGTTGAAGATCAATGTCAAACAATCCAACGGCCACAAGCAGCCACTGGAGATGCGGGTGGAGGGGCTTCCGGTGGATGTGCATTCGGAGAAAGTTGAGGTCCCCGAGAAGGACGGGGATTTGGAGATCAAGCTGACCGCCGGCTCCGATGCCGCTTCCTCCAATCAGCCGGTGACGGTGGTGGTGGTGAGAAAAGAGGACGGTGTGGTGCTTGGAACTGCCACCGCCTCATTGCGAGGGGACCAGGCCCGCGGCTCGTCTTTATTGGACGAAACAGATCAGCTTTGGCTTACTGTAAAGCCGAAGCCTTGAGATCCCAAGAGAAGGCCCCCCCTTTTCCCCGCCCTCCTGTCCGCACCGATGGCTGTTTCAGGAGCCTCCCGCAAAAAGCAAATTCCTAGCAACCAGCGTTCCGCCAGGGCCTCAACGACTACGCCGTCGGCATGACCAAGGACAGGCAATGGGTTACCTTCAACAACGGCGGAACCTATTACGGGGTTAGCGAGGTGAAAGGAGGCTATCGGCCACTTCGACACGTCTGGGTTTGACTACGCCAACGACCTCGCGAACATCCCATCCTTCCGGTTATGACAGGCACCAAACTC
>JBBSJY010000202.1:0-8566 GCA_038256845.1 Verrucomicrobiales bacterium
ATACTATACTGCCGTGCGCGTGGTTTTGTGAAAAACGGGATCGTTCATTCGTCGCCCTGCGAGGATGGCAGGGACGCACCCCCGGGGCGTCCGGCGCGTGGGATGCGAATGATCCGCGAATGAATGGAGCCAGCGCACCGCACATTCGCTTTTTCATTCTCGCGCCACGCGCCGGACCGCTCGGAGATCGGTCCCTGCCTTTGCGGCTTCGCCCATTCACAAATCATGACGCGCGGCACTACACCCGCGCGCATTATGATTTGTGGCAGGCCGATGCAATCCTTCAGGCCCAAAGGGGTGAAATTCGACAGCCCAGGGCAGCGCCCTGGGAAGGCAAATCCAACAATTCTTCAAGCCCTGAAGGGGCGGAACAATGGCAGCGGAGGCGATCCGGGCCGAGCTTGCATTTCCACATATCCTGATGCGCGTAATATATATCGCCGCGCCTCATGTTTTATGGAGATGCCGTGATGGCCGATTCACTGATCTCAAATCTCATTCCGGCCGAGCCAGCGGAAGCGTTTGATGATGAAACGGCGTCCGAAATCGATATCTCGTTCGAGATCCGGATTCAAGCCATGCGGGTCCGGATACAGTGGCTCGGGTGTCCGCTGGACCACCGCCTCACACCAGGCTTCCGAGAGAATCTTGCCCTGTTCGTCGAGCGCGTTTCCATAGGCGCGGACCACGAAAGTGTCCGACCTGGCGGTTAGGACCGGGCCGAGCGATTGGAGAAGATCGGCCTGGGTGACGAAGCCCAGGGCTCCCCAGGCGTTGGAGTCGGGCATGAGGGTTTGCTCGATCCGGGTCGAATCCTTGATGTTGTCCGGATGACGGTAATCGGGCAGCGGCCCGCCGTTATCCAGCCGCCACGTGCGTTCGAAGGATGCGTTGATTCCGGATTGCAGGAGCGCCGCTTCAAGGGCACCCATCCTTCCGGTTTCATCATCCGCGAGCCTGCGGTTCACGAAATCGGACATGCTGAGAAAGGGCCCCCGCTTGCGAACTTCGGCGACGATCGCCACGGCGAGTTTCCGGATTTCTTCGTGAGAAAGCGCCCGCTGGCCGCTCCATGCTTCATCAGCCGTGGCATCGGCACCGTTCCATTCGTCTCCTTCGGGCTCCAGAATCCGCGGAAAGAGGACCTTGCCGCCGTTGGTGCGGATGCCGGCCGAGGAGAGCAGCAGGGACTCCCAAGCGGGCACACTGAGCGAGTTCACATTGAAGCCGCCGTCCAATGTCAGGGCACTGGCGGCGCGGTGGAAATCGGTGAGGTCCGCCGGGATCGCGCCGCCGGTCGATTGGAGCCGGCCGTTGGGGAGTGGATTGGACGCGGGATCTTCGAGAAAAGCGTCCTTGTCGCCGGGCTTACCGGTGGAGAGGAAATATCGGTCCCAGAGGCTGTGGTTGAGTTCGTAGCTGAGGTCGAAGAAGAGGTTCTGATCGCGGGCCGTTTGTTCCAGCAACCCGCGGGCGTGCTGGGCCCAACTGTCGGAATTGTAGGTGGTCGGGTTGTTCGAGCGGCCATCGGTGGCGTAGCCGATCGTGTCGCGGTTCCATCCGCCCTCCCAGTTGTTGACTTGCTCGCTGCGGTCCGGCTCGGTCATCTCCGGGTCGATCCTCGGGTCGGCGAGCGAGTTTCCGAAGGCATAGGTCGGAGCCCAGACGAGTTCCGAAAATTTCAAATGCTGGAGGGCTCCGAGCGAGACGAGTTCGGCCCCCGTGCGCGGCAGATCGAACAGGATCCGGCGCTGGCCGGCGTTCGGTTGATCGAACGGATCGCCTTCCTGGGTTCCTCCCGAAGCGCGAGGGGTCAGTTGGTTCCAGCTCACCGCGTCATCGAAGAGATCGCGGGTGTAGGCTCCGAAAAAGTGCGGTGCGACGTCGGTAACGTTCTCGAACGGCGAGCGGAAAGAGTAG
The DNA here is from genome assembly GCA_038256845.1 of Verrucomicrobiales bacterium. GTDB lineage: Bacteria > Verrucomicrobiota > Verrucomicrobiia > Verrucomicrobiales > Akkermansiaceae > Luteolibacter. The sequence continues at coordinate 1,921 of JBBSJY010000202.1, forward strand.
GTGGCGCGCAGGTTCCAATTGGCGATCGGAGCGGTCTCGAAATGAGGGGTCCCGCTGAGGCTGCCCGACCCCATGATGTTCGATTGGTGCTCGTTGAACCAGCGCAGCCGGAAGCCGTCGCGGGTCCGGCGGTCGGGCGTCTGGAAGACGATGCCTTCCGCGGTGGATCGTGGCAACGGCACCGGGTCGGACTGGCTCCACTGCACGGGCAGTTCGTCTTCATCGCCATACTGGAAGGCGCAGGAGACAAACTGGCCGTGCGGGAGCGAGACGAAGTTCCTGAGGTCGATTGTGTGAGACAAATTCCCCTTGGACGGCGGCTTCCAGTACATCCAGTAGTCGTCCGCCTGGGTGTAGCCGCCTTGCTGGATGTCGCCCGGAGGCTTGGGAGGCACCACTTCCCGCCACTCCACTCCGGAATCCATCAGATGGTCGTGGACAAGGCGGGGATTCAGGGGTCGGGATTGCTGAACCTCGAACAAGTGGTCTTTTCCCTCGGGGTTGTGGTCCCGGCGGTCCATGAAAAAGCTCCGGTTCGGATCCGGCCGCTGGGAGGGCGTGAGGACGTTGGCGGCGAAGTTCGACTGATCGTACGGGGCGTTGGCGGAGGGAGAGAAGACGACCGATTCGCCCGGCTCGAGCCGCGTGCCGTCCAGCCTGAAATAGTGGGATCCGCGGCGCCACCGCTCGAAATTCCCGCCGACCCCCCGGAGATTTCCCCAGCTCATCCGGAAGACCTGGCTCGCGCCGGAAACCAGCTTCACCTCCACCTGCTTGGAGCCATTGATCTGCATGCCGAGCATGGAAGGTCCGATTTCAAGGGCGATGTTGTATGGATTCCAAAGGACCACGCGCGGGTAGAGGTGGAGCCGGAGGCCGATTTTGTTGCGTGGGTCGGCCGCCTCCTTCTCGTAAGAGCTGATGTTGTAGTAGATGGACCCCTCCACCAGCACCGGCTGCACGTCAGATTGGATCCGGTTCTTATATTCGACCGGGTAGTGGTTCTGGCCGCCGTAGCTCTGCATCTTGGCTTCGTCGCGCGGGCGGGTGGGTGAGAATGACGCGGACAACTTGCTCGTCGAAAGCCCGAGCTGCCGGGCGCGGTCGGCCCAGTGGCGGATCAGGCCGAACGAAGGGGAGATGTCAGCCAAGCGGAGAGCCTCCGAACCATCGGCCATGACAGCGGCGGCGCGCTCGTTCGGGGGGCCGATCAGGTTGTCATCGTCCGCCAGTCCGATCGAGGCCAGGTTGTCGGAGTCGAGATCGGACACGCTGCCGGACCCTTCGAGATAGGCGGTGAGGTCCTTCTTCAGCCCCCCATCGCGGACATCGACGAGCAGCGATTCGGAATCCGTGGTGTAGTCGAAAAAATGTTTCGCCAAGGCCGCGCCGTCGGAGCTCGGGATTTCGAAAGTTCCCGGAGTGACCATCTTTTCCCGCTGGCGGTTCTCCAACTCGGGGGAGCCCCCGAAGGCCGACGCTGAATAATCCTGAGCGATCTGGAGGCCGCGGATGTCACCCCCCGGCCGGTCTTCGAAACGGTCGCGCGTCGTAATGTTCGCACGGGTCCCGAGATCACCCACCCACCAGGCGTACTCGCCTTCGGGGTCTTCATTTTCGCCGATCCGCACCTTGGGAGCGCGGACGTGGTCGCGTCCTTCTTCCGATTCGTCCCCGAGGCTTCCGGCACCCACCAGCACCTCGTATCCGGCTTCTCCGGCGGAATCATCCGCGCGGTGGCGGAGTTCTTGCTCGTTGCCGCTGACGAGCAGGGCGAGCATGTCGTCCCGGGCATCCCAGCCTTCGGTCCGGCGGGAGTCCCGCAGCCCGCCGCTCTGCCCGTTGCGCCGGATGATCGGACTGCCGTCCTCAAGAGTGGTGCGCCACACGCCCACCCAATGCGGGTGCGCGATATCGCCCGGTGGGGCGAGCGGATCGGTGGAGTCACCGAAAGCGGATTCGGCGGTGACGCGCTGGTCCGGCCCCGCGTGCTTCTGCAATTGGCCGATGGCCAGATGGAGCGCGAAGCGGGCGTTGGCACGCGCCTCGACCGCTGCCGAGGTGTGGCGGGCACTGCGAAGCGCCACGGTGGAGAGACTCATCATGCCGACCGCCAGCAAGCCGAGCAACAGCATGAGCGTGATCGTGATAACGAGGCTGAAACCCTTTCGAGAAAAGCGGTGGGTGAGACGGGATATGGATAACTTCATCGGGAAGCCGAAGAGATCACCCCGATGCGTCTTCGGGGCAAAGCCGGGGGTGTTACACATTCGTCGCCCGGGCGGGGTGATTCCGCCTGTGCCAGGTAACGATTTCGCCCCACGTCGGATCTTTCGGAGATCCGCAGCCGGGAGAGAAGTGGCGCCGACAGATTCCCGGTCCCGATCATGAAATTTCCCGTTTCCCTGCCCCTCGCCCTTTTCATCACGAGCCTTCATGCGGAGGAGCAGCCTTATCTGCTGCGGGTGCTAACCGTCGGCAACCGCGCGCCTTTCCAACAGGTTGTGCGTGACGGAGTGCGCTACGAGGTCGATCCGCCCGAGGGTAGCCTGCCGCCGCGGAGGGTGGCGGTCGGTGCCGCCGGGGCGGAGATGGAGGGCGATCAGGCGGAGGACGTGGTTACGCTCCGGCTCGGCGAAATTTCCGCGCCGGTCACGATCCCCGCATCCGGGGATTCGGCGGACTCACCTCCCATGGTTGTCTTGCGCGACGGGGACTCCGGCGGCCTGTGGCTGAAGGCCCCGTTGCTGCCGGATCCGCGCACCCTGCTGGTGGTTTGGAGGGTGGGAAAGGAGTGGAGTCAGGTGAAATTCCTTCCCCTCGCTGAGTCCTCTCAGGCGCTGCCGAAAGATTCGACCCGGGTGATCAACGTGACTCCAGGTGACGTCGGAGTCACCTGGGCAGGCGAGAAGATTCTGCTGAAAGCGGGCAAGCACGTGCGGCTTGACTTCCCCACCGGCGCGGAGGCCGGCCATCTGCTGATCCAATACGCCGCGGGGGGGAAGCCGGTCACGGCGATCGATACCATGGTCGAGAACTCGCCGGGAACCCTCCGCCAGTGGATCGTTTTCAAGGCCGACCGGCCGGACGCGCGCCAGCCGGTTCAGGTGCTGCCCCTCGCGGAGCCGCGTTGATCAATCGGCGTCGGCCAGTTGCCGGCGCAGCCAACCGGGCCGGTTCGTGGTGATGGAAAGCGCGCCGAGGTTGAGGAAACGGCGGGCGACTTCCGGGTCGTCCACCGTCCAGCAGTGGTATTCGTGGCGCGTGGCGAAGATCGGCTTGAGGTAATCTCCATCGATCCGGTGATCGGCTTTCGAGCTGAATCCATCGGCTCCGGTTTCGTTGAGGGTTCTTACAACCTGCTCGTTCGATGGGTCCAAGGGCGATTCCTTGGCGAAGGACGACAGCCAGCATGCCTTGAAGCGGGGGGCCTGCTGCTTCATCTCGCGAATCACCGGCGCGTGGAACGAAATGATGACAATCTGGCTGGTTTCGAGGCCGGATGCCTCGATCCCGCGCAACAGCTCGGGCACGATCTCGGGACCGCATTTCACCTCGATGTAGAACTTCTTCCCCGCCGGGACCGTGGCGGCGACCTCGTCGAAAGTCGGCATCCGCACACCCTTCCATTTCGGCCGGAACCACGCGCCCGCATCCAGCGCGCGGAGCTCCGCGAGCGTGCTGGATTCCACGATCCGCTTGGTGCCGGAGACGCGCTTGGTGTCAAAATCGTGGATGCAGATGATCTTGCCGTCGGAGGTCAGATGGAAATCGCCCTCGATGGCGTCGGCTCCCTGCTCCCACGCGAGTTCGAAGGCGGGCAGCGTGTTTTCCGGAGCGTCGTGGGACGCGCCGCGGTGGGCCACGATCATGGGTTCCGCGGACAGAGGAGCGGCGATCAACAGATAGGCGAAAGTTAGAATGTTCTTCATGGGTGGATCTCAGGGAAGGGGAACAAGAGCGGGCTTGCCGCAGCGCTCGGCATGGGCGGCGGAGGGCGAGCTGTCCGGCAGACGCAGGCCAATGACCTCGTCGAGCTGGAGCAGCAGGCTGGTGTCGGGATCGGATTCCGCGCGCTCCGGCACGGCGGTTTCCGTGCCCTCATAGCGCGGGATTTTGGAAACACGGACGTAGTCGATCAGGCCGGTGAAATGGGAAGTCGCGGTGCCCGCGCCATCGACGTCGCCGCCGATGACCAGCGGCAGATCGTTGCGCCGGCGGGTGCCTTCGCGGGCATTGGAGGAAATCAATTTGCCATCGAGATAGAGCCGCGCCTCGCGGCCGTCGTAAACGCCCGCCAGATGATGCCATTGATCCGGGCGGAGCATCGGCTTCGGCGCGGTGACGCTGAGGTAATTGTCACCGATGAAGATGCTGAAGGTCGGCTTGCCGTTGTTGACGAAGATTCCATAGTCCGATCCCTGCGCCTTGGTGACGAGGCCGGTGCGGCCTTGGAATCCGTCACCTTTGAAACGGCACTCGAGCGTCAACGTTTCTCCGGGATCGAAGCTGTGGGAAGGCACCCGCAGGAAATCCTCGCGGCCGTCGAAACGCAGCGCGCGGTTCGGCACGTCCGTCCTGCTGGCGGGGAAACTGACGGGCACCGCGAGCTCTCGCTTCGGAATCGTATAGCGGAATCCCGGCGCGAGATATTCCGCTTCAAGCGTGAGCCTCGGGTCGCGGAATGATTCGTCGATCGGCGAGCCGATGCGCGTCGCCTGGAATTCCAGCTTGGCTCTTCCGCCGGGCGGGAGCGTGCCGTGGTGGTGTTCCGGAGTGAAGGTCCAGCGGCTGTCCTCGCTGTCCGCGGTGAGGGTGAAATCAACCGCGCGCCCGGTCGGATTGTCGAGTTCCAGATGGAAGCGGGCAGCGGCCGAGGCGTCGGCTGCCAGATCGACCACCGGCGCGGGCGCGAGAGGCTGCGAGCCGAAAAGTTTGGTTTCCGCGATCAGGCTGCCGGTCATCTCGCGGGGATCGAGCACCTTGCCGACGGGAATGGCGGCGAGGGAAATCCCCTGCTTGCGCACCGTCACCACGTCGTAGTGATGGAGATAGCCGAGCGCCTCGCCGTATCCGGGCACGTGGCCGCCGGTCGTGGCCAGGGTGATGTATTCGATGCCGTCGCGCGGGCCGTCGCTCCGCATCTGATGGACGTGCCCGGCGAAAACGGCCGAGACATTGCCCGCGGATTTCAAGAGTTCGTGCACCCGGTTCCAATCATCGCCGTAGCCGGCCTTGCCGGGACTGCCGAGCCAGCGCGGGTGATGGAGGAAAACGAAAACATGATTGGCCTCCCTGGCCTTCCCCAAAGTTTCACCCAGCCATTGGAATTGCTCCGGACTCATCTTCTGGGCATTCGCAGCTTGGAACTCCTTGATCCCGGTATCCGGATCCCCTTCGTCGGAATACAACACGATGAACCACGAATCCTTGTGCTCGAAAGCATACCAAAGCGGGCCGAAGTGGGTTTCAAACAGCGAGTCGTGTTCCCCTTCCGGCCGGACCGCACCCTCCGCGCCACGCCAGTAGGTGTCGTGATTTCCCGCCACCGGAAACCAAGGGCTCGAGAGGCGGTTCATCACGTCCTTGTATTCGTCCGCCTCCGCCACCCATTCGGTGCCATCGTTGTACCCTTGGATCAGATCGCCCACGGTGAGCACCAGATCGGGAGCCAGCAGGTTCACATCGCGCACCGCGTCGGCCAGCACGGCCACACCTTCCCGCGGGCCGCCCGTGCGGTCGCCGAAGACCGCGAACTGGAACGCGTCCTTTTCCTCCGGCAGCAGCAGCGCCGCCGCGCCTTCGCGCGAGGTGATGAAACGCTGCGGGCCCGCGGCTTCCGTCGGAAGTTTCCCGCCATGGACATGGTGATGCCGGGTGTGTCCGACGTTCGGATTGACCGCGGTGATCTCGCCGGTCGCGGAACTCATTCCAGCCAGAATCGCATAGGTAAGGGGAAATCTCATTTTCATGTCAGCGGGAGTTTCTTCCGATCCGGCGCCGCCGCACCGTTGGAACTGTCTCAATATCGTAACCAACCTCCCCCGGAAACGATCTTTTTCCGCTGATCCAACACCATCCTCACCGCTGCCCAAAATGGATATCCGCTCGGTCGAGGCGTGCGGTGGACGGGCTGCTGGAAACCCCGCAGCCGAACCGGTCGGCCGCGATGCGGGTGCTGTCGGGAACCGCCGGTCATGGAAAAGGCACCCGTTTGCCATGACCCCTTTCACTACGGAAACATAGATGTCACGGAAATCCGTGGCGACTATAACGGGTTGCTCCGGGAGTTCGGGAAATCAGGAAACCCGAAGGAATTCCGCCGTCGGCGGGCCAGCCCCTTTTTTTCCGGAAATGCTTGACCTCCAGCGCATTGTTACGAACATTGGCGCATCAAATCGAGCCCACCCGGATATCCTTCCTTGATATGGGGGTGGGCGAACTAATCTGTTCGGTTTACAAATCGCCCTGCTAGATATGATACATCCGATCACATCACACGCGCATCGGGCGGATTCCGGTAACAGACGTTCATCTTGCGAGAGCGCCACGGGCAACCAGGATCGTTCCGGCCGGGTTCCGCGAGAGCCATACGCCCAGTGGGGTTCCAGCGGGTCTTCTCCGCGAGACGTGCGGCGGGCACCGG